>DATCCF010000301.1:0-17812 GCA_036511435.1 Terriglobales bacterium
CCGAGGTAGGTGCTGGCCTCTTTGATCCCGGAGCCGTACTGGCTGCGCAGGCGCGTGACCAGTTCTGCCTCCCAGGGCTCCGGCTTGGGACCTTCTGGCTTGGGCGCGGGCTTGGCAGCGGGAGTTGCAGGCTTGGCGGCAACGGGTGCCGCGGGCTTGGCCGCAGCCGGAGCGGCAGGCTTTGCAGGCTCGGCAGGCTTCGCCGCGACCGGGGCAGCAGGCTTTTCGGCGGTCGCAGGAGTGGCTGGTTTCACAGGCTCAGCGGCGGCTGCTTTTGCGGGATCAGCGGGTTTGGCGGCTGGCGTCTTCGCCTCGGCGGAGAGCGCGACTGGCGGCGGAACTATCGGTGCAACAGAAGTTGGGGATGGTTCGGTGGACGCTTTGGCGCCGCCCGATCCTGCTCCCTCACCGGGCGCCGCAGGCGCGCCCGCCGGGGAGGATGATTCAGGAGAGACTGGGTCGGTTCCTTTGGTTTCTTCGGGCATTCCTATGCCTCTCTTCTGTGCCGGTTCCCTAGTGTCATGGAACTATAAGTTTTATCAGCTTGAGGCGCTTACCATCTTGTGCGGGGGTCACACCGCACTGTGATGTTGATCACATTGTTTCGCACGCCCGCCAGAATCGGGTATTGTCGGTGCTCAGACCCGTTTCAATACCGCCGCTGACACGCTTGGGTAGTTCGTTCCTGTGTCAACGCCAGCTACCGCATTTGCTCGCGTAGTGCGGCGCTTCAGCGCCGCGTTAACGCTGCCTCTTGATTTTCAGGCTTTAGCCTCTCGGGTACATCGTCCAGACGCCACGACGTCCTAAGCGGACGAATACAGAAATTCTCCTGCCGTCCTTACTAGCCCTCGCCGCACCGGATTGTCGTGAATGTACGCCCGCATGCGACCGTATTCCTCCGCATCCCGCACCCGATGTTCGTAATAGCTTGGTTGCCATGCGGCCTTCAACTTCAGCCCGGCCTTCCCCATCGCGAACGAAAAACCGCCCTTAATCATCTGCACGGCCGACCGACTGCGTGATCGTCATCCACAGACAACAGCAGGTGAACGTGATTCGGCATAATGACGAATTCATGGAGCATAAATTCCTCGGCGTCGCGATATCGAAAGAGCGTGGTCATCAGCAGGTCGGCCGTTTCCGTCCGTTGGAACAGGTTCTGGTGCATATAGGCCGACGCGGTGATGAAATACGTCTTGGTCATAAGTACCGCGGGTCTAAAGGTGCGCCCCTTCCGATCACAGCTAAGGCTGTGCCTCGTTCAACACTCGCCAACGCGGAAGCCCGCCAGGGGAAGGCGAGCTTCCGTCGCGAAGACCTACCTTAGCACCAGGTGAGTGATCGGAGCCACGTACGCCAGCAGGTAGACGTATATCCCCACCAGCGCGGCCAGCGCCAAGCTATGGAAGAAGACGTAACGCAGGATGTCTCCTTCATGTCCGTACTAGTTGGTCGCAGTGCTGGCTACCACGATGCTCTGCGCATCGATCATCTTGCCCATGACGCCGCCGCAACTGTTGGCCGCCGACATCAGAACGGGTGAGACGCCAACCTGTTGCGCCGAGATCTTTTGCAGGCTGCCGAACAGCACGTTCGACGAAGTATCCGATCCCGTCAGCGCCACGCCCAGCCATCCCAGCAGGGTGCCGAAGAATGGGTAGAGATGACCGGTGTGAGCGAATGCCAGGGCCATAATCGGGTAGTGGCTCAATTGAGCCACTACCCACGGTCGCTTTTACTTGGGAGGTAGCGGGATCATCCCCGGGAAGACGTATGCCTGGAGCATGACGATCAAGCCGATGATGCCGGCCAGTACTATGGAGTGCCAAAAGACCTTGCGGAAGATCGGTCCCAGGGCGTGGGAACGCTCGTAAGGATCATCGTAACAGGCAGCACAGGCGACCATGATGGACTGGGCGTCAATCATCTTACCCATGACGCCGCCCGTCGAGTTGCTTGCCACGATGAGGACCTCATTCAAGTGAAGCTGCTGCGCCGTGATGCGTTGCAGGCTTCCGAACAGCGCATTGGAGGCGGTATCGGAGCCGGTCAGGAAGACACCCAGCCACCCCAGGTAAGCGGCGAAGAAAGGATACATGGGACCCGCGCTGGTGAAGGCCAGGCCGAGGACCGCATCGGTACCGGAGTAGCGGGTCAAAAAGCCCAGGCCCAGTACTTGGCCGATTACCAGGACGGGGATCTTCATGCGACGCAGGGTGCGGGCGGCCGCTTCCATCCATTGGGCGGCGCTCAACTTCAGGGTCAAGCCGGTGAGCAGGGCGGCAACAAAGACGCCGGTACCGGCAGCGGACAACCAGTTGACGGCAAAAACAGCGCCCTCTGGCTTGGCGTTCGGCAGCACCACAGGAGGCATGCGCTGCACCAGGTTATGCAATGCGGGCATCTGCCAGGTGGGCAGCGAGAGGGTACCGGCTAACTTCGAGCCAAGCAGCATTCCGTTGATCTTCACGCCGGCAAGAAGGGTATTGAGGTGAGCCTTCCAGGTTGGCATGCCCCAGATGGCACAGCAGAGGATCAAGATGGTCCACGGCAACCAGGCATATATCGTCTGACCGATGGTGTATGGGTATGTCCACTCCTTAGCTGGCTGTGTGGTCTCTCCTGCAGTCGGGCCGCCGGTTGCTGCGGCCAGCGCCTTGCGCTCGGACCTCAGGAGAAAACGCGTCTTCGGATGCCAGACGAAGCGCAGGAAAAGGGCGGTGCAGATCACGGAAAACACGCCCGACACCACGTCGGTCATCAGGTGGAAAGCCTGTGTCTGGGAGGCGAAGAACTGCATGATGGCGAATGACGCTCCGGAGCAGAGAGTCGCCGGCCACACTTCCCAGGCGTCCTTGAATTTGCCTCCCTGCATGAACACAAAAGTCGTCACCAGCCAGAAAGGAATGAGAATGGAGACGAAGGGGAGCTGCCGGCCGGCCATGGCGGAAAGGGTGAGCTGATCGAGACCGCTCACCTGGGCCAACGTCACAATCGGAGTGCCAATTGCTCCCCATGCTACCGGGGCGGTATTGGCAAGCAGGTTGAGCACGGCGGCGTCAAACGGCGAAAAGCCGAGGCCCACCATGACGGCACCCGCGATGGCCACGGGTGTCCCGAAGCCGGAGGTACCCTCGATGATCGCCCCGAAGGAAAAGGCAATCAACAGCACCTGCAGGCGCCGGTCAAAAGAGATGTGGATGATCGATTCCTTGACAATCTCGAACTTGCCGGTGATGACCGTCATCGTGTAGAGGAACATGGCTGCGAGGACGATCCAGATGATGCCCAGAAAGCCTGAGAGCGATCCAAAGGCAAAGGCTGAGAATGCCGACTTGAAGGGCATGCGGAACGCCACGCATGAGACCAGAAAAGCGGCCACAACACCATAGAAGGCGGCATAAGGTGCGCTGATGCCGCGATGGCTAACGCCTTGCTTATCCCGGTGCGGATGGAGGGCGATGAAATACAGGAGTGTGAGGATCGGGATTGCCGCCACGATCGTCGACAAAGTGACATTGCCCAGAGGATTGTAATTCTGATGGTACATCTGTGGTGCACCACCATCGGTGGCGAAAAGCGGACTTGCAAGAGCGACAAAACCCAGTGAGGTCAAGAACCTTCTCATTTACTGCTCCCTTTCCCCAGCACTTCGATGAAAAGGCCATCGAGGTTGTCGTGCTGGATTCGCAACTTGAGGCTGCGCGGGCTTTTCAGAAGACCACGCTCGCCAGCCGTGTGGGCGCAAGGCTGAATGACGGCAAGGGACGATAAATCGCACTGCTGGCGCAAACGCCACCAGGTTCCCCAATTCGAAGGGCGCGCTCCCCATCGTCCCGGTGACACCAGGCGCAAACCTGACGGGAACAGGGATAAAGTCGCTAGGCCGAACTCGCCCTCCGAATCGGGAACTTGGCCGCGCGCCAGCAGATTTACACAGCGCGATGGGCAAGTCAATAAAGTTCTACACTTTGGTCTTACTTCTTTCACAATGCATGGTGATGCATCGTACAAGCTGGCGCCGGGAAGGCGCATGACTAACCTGCTGGGCAGGGTGGTTGCCGCTACAAGGGGCCTTCGACTGCGCACGGGCAGAAAGCTCGTACTGTGTGCACCTGAAGCCGCTCCCCTCTTGGAGCGTTGCAAAGAAAGCCATTGTGACCCGCCGGATTTTATAGGATAATCTCGCCTTCTCTTCCATCAGGCCCCGCACACGTTTATTTCGCACAGGAGGACTTCGTCTCATGAAGAAAGTGTCCGCCCATATGTTACGCTTCACCTGCTTCGCCGTCTGGTTGTTGCTGAGCTCTACCGTCGCCATGGCGCAAGTTGCCGTAACCACCTATCACAACGACAACTACCGTTCCGGTTCCAACACCCAGGAAACGGTCCTCACTGTGTCGAATGTAAGGATGCAATCGTTCGGTAAGCGCGCTACGTTTGCCGTGCAGGGCTACGTTTATGCACAACCGCTGTACTTGCCGGGCCTCACTATTGGGGGGACCGTCCACAATGTGCTCTTCGTCGCCACCGAACACGATCAGGTTTATGCCTTCGACGTGAACAGTGGCCAGCAGCTTTGGCGCACCAATTTCCTGGCTACCGCGGGATTTCGCTACGTGATCAGCCCCGTGTCCAGTGGCGACGTGAGTTGTGGCGACCTGGTCCCCGAGATTGGTATCACCGGCACCCCGGCGATCGATACCACCACCGGTACCATGTACCTGGTCGCCAAGACGAAACAATACGACTCGCTCACCCGCACCACCTCCTTCTATCAGACTCTGCATGCGCTCGATATCAAGACGGGCCAAGACAAGGTGGCGCCGGTCCGCATTTCAGCCACCTCACCCGGTAACGGCACCGGCTCCGTCGGGGGCATTCTCACCTTCGACCCGCTGGTGGAAGGGCAGCGTTCGGCCTTGCTCCTGCTGAAGGGTCAGGTATTCATCGCCTGGGCCTCGCACTGCGACCTCGGTACTTATCACGGTTATGTGATGTCGTACAACGAGTCGAGCCTGGCGCGTAGCGGCCTTTATGTGGATACACCCAATGGTTATGAAGGTGGATTCTGGGGTGGCGGCGCTGGTCCGGCGGCTGACTCCGGCGGATCGATTTATGCTGCGACCGGCAATGGCGGCTACGACGGAGGGCCCGATTTCGGGGACAGTGTTCTCCGCCTGACATGGCCGGGCGTCGGCAGATCAATCGCTCTGAGCGACTATTTCACTCCCTGGAATCAGCAAACTCTGGATCAGAACGATGCCGACTTTGGTTCCGGCGGCGCCATGCTTCTTCCCGATCAGCCGGGCACGACCCATCCCCACCTGTTGGTGCAGGTCGGCAAAGAAGGCACCATCGATCTGGTGAATCGAGACAACATGGGACACTTCCATTCGGGGAGCGACAGCCAGATCGTGCAAACCATCCCGTATGCGATTGGCGGCATTTGGGGCGCTCCCGCCTTCTGGAACAACACGGCTTACTTTGGCGGCGCCTACGATCGTCTGAAAGCTTTCGCGTTCGATCCTCACGCGCAGCAATTTTCCACCGGCCCCACCTCCGTCTCTCCGGAGTACTTCAACTTTCCTGGATCCACTCCGTCGGTCTCGTCCAATGGCGCAAACAATGGGATTGTCTGGATCGTCGAGAATGACACCTATGGAGGACGCAATGCCGTCTTGCGGGCCTATGACGCTACCAACTTGGGGACCGAGCTTTACAATTCCGAGCAGAATCCAAGCCGCGACCGCGCGGGGCTGGCAGTGAAGTTCACGGTTCCAACCATCGCGGACGGAAGCGTCTTCGTCGGGGTTGAGAACCAGGTTGTGGTGTATGGGCTGTTGGGAGGACGGTGAAGCGGAGAGCGCCGCGAGTGGGTAGAGCGGGCTCTCAGGTCCGAAACCAACGGCGTTGTTTGGTGGGAGCCCTCACATTCATGCGGGGGAAGCAACGCTCCAGCGTTGCGAGAAAGAGCTGTGCTTCCATCAATCGGGCTTCTTAGATCGCTGCGTAAGTAATGTCCAATGCACGGTATTTGCAATTCACGGTTCGCTCTTGGAATGGTCATTACAAGCGAAGCGAGGAATCTGCTGTTGTTTGGGCTGAAACGGCATCTGGGAAACAGCAGATCCCTCACGGCCTGAAGGCCGTTGGACTTACGTTCTGGGCTACGTCTATTCCGCCCTGCGGGCTGGCGTCTGGGCCGGTGTGCCGCTCTTCCGCTACCGCTGTCTGTTCCGCCGCATTTGATGGTTCCGCGCCAGGAATATCGTGAGTCTCGCGTGCTCGTGGGACTCTCCGGCTTGCGCGGTCTGCGCTGGATCGCTGTGCGATTCTTCCGTTACGGGTTGGCTGTCGGCTCCGCCGCGTTTTGCACACCGGGCAATTCTCCTGCGACAGACTGCGGGGACTGCTCTGCGGGCATGCCTGGCATTGCTTCGCTCGACACTTCCTGCGGAGGCGCTTGCACCGAATGCTCGGTAGCCGCGCCCTGCACTGCGTCGCTCGGGGCTTCCTTCGCGACGACCTGCGCTGGCGGCCACGTGAGCGCCCACTGCAAACCATCGATCAGCTTCTGGATGTTCTTCTTGCTCAGCGGCTCAAGCATGCCGCCCGCCATGGAAGCCAGCCTGCCGAATACGCTGGCCTCGCCTTGCCACGCGATCCTGGTGCCCTCGGGAAGGGGAGAGAGATCGAAGCCGGCGGCGACGGTGATCTGGCTGCCGACGGCGTTGCCCCGCCCTTTATATTGCGCCCGCGTTGGCCGTATGGACTCGGCCAGCTCCATCCTGATTTCCGCTGTGCCGCGAATGTTGCCCACGCCGACGCGCACCTTCACCGTGAAGTGGGTCGCATCCTGCACCGACATGCTCTCGAAGTCGGGAAGCAGCGGGCCGAACTTCTTGGGATCGCAAAGAAAATCGTAAACTTCGTCCGGACTGCGCGGCGAGGTGAACTCGCCTGAAAATGTGATGGCCACGGCTAGCTCCTCGGCCCTGCCGTAGCGGCCGCTTGTATTGCTTTGAAGATGTTCCGATACCTACGGATCAACACGGATTCATTAAAAGCAAAGAGAGTCATAAGGACATTATCCGTGAAGTTCGTGTAAATCCGTGGTTAGATTTCCCTCGCTGGTTGAGCGCAGACTTCCCATCAGCGCACCCCCTCATGGCGGGCGTGATGGGATGGAGGTATATTGGCCACTGGGTTCGGCTTCGCGCCTGACCTGCATCGCATGACAGACTTGGTCACACCAGACGAATTCAGAGTTGCTCTGGGCCGCTTCGCCAGCGGCGTCACGGTGATTACCGTCGAGACGGCCCACGGAGAAGTGCATGGCATGACCGCGAACGCGTTCTGCTCGGTGTCGTTGCGGCCGCCGCTGGTGCTGGTCTGCATTGACCATCTGGCCGAGACCTACCTCCACATCCGTGAGCGCCGCCAGTTTGGAGTGAGCGTGCTCAAAGAGGAGCAGGAAGCGCTGTCGGAATTTTTTGCCGATCCCGAGCGCAACCACGATGCCGCCTACCGTCTCGGTGTTCAATACCGGCCCATGCAGAGCGGCACCCCTGTGTTGCAGAATGCGCTGGCCAATCTGGATTGTTCCGTCGTGAATGCCTATGACGGGGGCGACCACACCATCTTCGTCGGCGAGGTGAGGGAAGTCATCGTGGCCGAGGGCGCGCCGCTATTGTACTTTCGCGGGCGGTATCGGATTTGTGACGTCCCGCAGGAACCGTAGGGTGGGCGACCTCGGGTAGAGCGGGCCTTCAGGCCCGCGTTGAACACTCCAATTAGAGTTTGAGTGCCATAGGCATGGCAGGTTGCCGTTTCTCAATGGCGCCCCTGAAGGGGCTCCGCTCTTTGGGGGCGCTGACGCGGGCTTCAACTGGATTATTCATAAGGATGTCACGCTTTGAAGGGGCACGGCTTCAGCCGTGCCGTAACCGCCGTCATTTAGGGTGGCTTTAGCCACTGAGGGTCTTCGGTGTTGAGGCGAAGTGCGACTTCCCTCCAGGGCTGAAGCCCAACTCTCCGCGCTCATAACGGCACGGCTGAAGCCGTGCCCCTTCAAAGCTACCGAAACAGATGAGTAATCCGCTGAAGGCCCGCTTTTGCCCAAGGCCCGCGTGCGGCGTTCCGTGTCTTGCGCTATCCTCGATGACGCTGCGTTTCACAGCGTCAAACGTCGCGACCGGGGAATCTCTTGCCAGCAGAAATTACAGTACGGCCTATTGCTGCGGATCGCGTGTCGAGCGAATTTCTGGCGGCCTATTTGCGCGAGGTACGCGATGGGCGCGCGCTCTCCCCAGAAGTTGCTTGCCAGCTCTTGCGCTGCGACGACGAGCTTCTGCCCGAACTGCTTGCGACTGCGTGCGCGCTCAAGGAGCAATATCGCCCTGGTGTCATCACGTATTCGCGCAAGGTCTTCATCCCGCTGACCAATCTGTGTCGCGATTATTGCGGATACTGCACCTACCGCCGTGACCCCCGCGAGCCCGGTGCGCACACCATGACGCCTGACGAAGTGCTCTCCGTAGCGCAAGCGGGCGAGAAGCTCGGCTGTACGGAAGCGCTGTTTTCGCTCGGCGATAGGCCAGAGGCGCTGTTTCCCGAGATGCGCGAGACGCTGCGCAAACTCGGTTATCGCAGCACGCTGCATTACCTGGAAGCCATGTGCGAACTGGTGTTGCGCGAAACCCGGCTGCTGCCCCACGCCAATCCCGGCCTGCTCAGCGCGAACTGGATTGCAAGACTGCGCGAGAGCAATCCCAGCCTCGGGCTGATGCTGGAGAGCACCAGCACGAATCTTGTGGCCGCGCACCCGTCAGATCGTACTCCCGACAAGTTTCCCGCCCTGCGACGGAAGACCATCGAGGATGCAGGCAAACTCGGCGTGCCGTTCACCACCGGACTCCTGATCGGCATCGGCGAGACCATGGAAGATTGCGTGGAGTCGCTGCTCGCCATCAAGCGCCTGCACGAGCGGTACGGTCACGTTCAGGAAGTCATCATCCAGAATTTTCGCGTGAAGCCGCGTATTCCAATGGCGGCATGGCCTGAGCCAGACACGGGCGACATGCTGCGCACGCTGGCGGTCGCGCGCTTGCTGTTGCGGGACATGAACATCCAGGCGCCGCCGAACCTCACCGAGAAGGGTTACGAGAAGCTGTTGGACGGCGGCATCAACGATTGGGGAGGCGTGTCGCCGCTGACGCCCGACTACATCAACCCGGAAGCGCCGTGGCCGCACTTGCTCGATTTACAGCGCCGCACCGAGGCCGCTGGACAGAAGCTGAAGCAGCGCTTGCCGGTGTATCCCGAATTCATTGCGAGTGTGGCGGCTCGCGGCGGAATGCTGGGCGAACGGCTTCGGACTGCGGCGGATGGCGACGGCTATGCGAGGGCTGCGTAGATGATCGTCGTCTTCACGGGCGGAACCGGCGGAACCAAGCTGGTGCAGGGTTTGCAACAGGTGGTCGCGCCGGGGGACCTTACGGTGATTGTGAACACCGGTGACGACCTCGAGTGGTGGGGACTGCACGTCTCGCCGGATATCGATTCCGTGCTCTACGGATTGTCGGACTTGCTTAACAAGGACCGCGGTTGGGGCGTGGACAACGACAGCTTTCGCTGCCTGGAGCGTATGAAGCAGCTCGGGCAGCCGTCGTGGTTCAATCTCGGCGATCTCGACCTGGCGACACACCTGGCTCGCACGGCAATGCTCAGGGCCGGGAAGTCGCTGAGCCGTGTCACCGCCGAACTCGCGAGCAGGATGGGGATTCGAGCGCGTGTGCTGCCAATGTCGGACGACCGTGTCTCGACCATGCTCGACACCGCGAAGGGCACGCTAGCTTTTCAGGAATATTTCGTGCGCGAGCGGCATCAGATTGGAGTACGCAGGGTGCGATTCGAAGGAGCCCACCGGGCCTGTCCCGCTCCCGACGTGATCGAGAGCATCGACACGGCCGAGGCGATCATCCTTGCGCCGAGCAATCCGGTGACCAGCATCGGGCCGATTCTGGCCGTGCCCGGAATTCGCGATGCGTTGCGACGAACCAAGGCTCCAGTTGCCGCGGTGAGTCCGATTGTTGGAGGAGAGGCGGTTACGGGTCCAGCCAGTGCGCTGATAAAGATGATGGGCTGGCCAAGCGGTATTGCGGGGGTTGCGCATGCATACCACGATTTTCTTGATGTGTTGGTTGCCGACCGCGCCGACGAAGCCGAAGCTTCCGCCGTCGGCACCGAGAGCCTGCGCATTGTTTGTACGAATACCATCATGAATTCGTTGGACGACAAGCGCGAGCTGGCGCGGTTTACGCTGGACGCTTGTTCCGCGAAACAAAGCGCCGGCATCTGATTTAGTTACAAATCGAAGTCATAAAAAGAAAGGGAAATGTCCATGGCTAACGAGAACGAGAAGTGCGGCTACTCGCAGTGCCAGTGTGTAGTTCCGCAAGACCAAAAGTATTGCAGCGACTACTGCCGAGACGCGCAAAGCGAAAAGGAAATCGAAATCCAGTGCGATTGCAAGCACCCCGCTTGCGCCCTCGATTAACAGGCTGACCAACCTCACCGCCCGCGGGTGCCCCATCCTTTCGCTGCCTTTGCGAAAGGGTGGGAGCGCCATTTCTCATCCCGCAGTGTAGGAAATCCATCTCCTCTACCCGTTCATAATAATCCGGGGCTTTCAAGGTCGCATACCCGCACCCGCCCAGATCTCGCCACGCGTCCGCCGCCGCTGTACCATGATCCTTGCATTCAAATGCGACGGAGGATGTCATGATACCTGCACTTGCAGAGTTGGAACCCAAATCAGTTTGGAAACACTTTGACGCGCTCGCGGCCATACCTCGCGCCTCGACCAAGGAGGCAGCCGCACGCGAGTACGTGCTGGCGCAAGCGGCCCGCCTGGGTCTTGAGGTTGTTCAGGACAAGGCTGGCAACATTGTTGTCCGCAAGCCAGCGCACCCTGGTCGTGAGGGTGCGACGAAGGCCTTGTTGCAGGGTCACCTGGACATGGTCTGCGAGAAGAACGAAGGCACGCCCCACAACTTCGACACCGATCCCATCAAGGTGCTGCGCGATGGCGATTGGCTGAAGGCCGACGGAACCACTTTGGGCTCCGACAACGGAGTGGGCGTGGCGGCAGCTCTGGCAGTGATGGAGAGCACCGACATTGCCCACGGTCCGTTGGAGTTTGTTTTCACCATTGACGAAGAAACCGGTCTCACGGGCGCCGCGGAATTTCAGGGCGGAATACTCAAGTCCAGTTATTTTCTGAACCTAGACAATGAAGAGAAGGGTACGCTGTGCATCGGCTGTTCGGGCGGGATGACCACTACGGCTCGGCGCAAAGTCACGCTTCGCCCTGCGACCGCCGGTGCCGGTTGGCGCATCAAGGTGTTCGGCCTGAAGGGCGGCCATTCCGGTGTGGATATCCATCAAGGCCGTGGCAACGCTTTGCGGGTTTTAGGTGGCGTGCTGCAAAAGCTGTTCGAAAGTCTGCCCGCTGAAGTCGCCGAGATCAAAGGTGGAAGCGCGCAAAATGCAATTCCTCGCGAGGCTTCTTCGATCGTGGTGCTGGACGCGTCGCGAGAGAAAGAATTGAAGTCCCTGGTTGCTACCGCCGAGGCTGAATACAAAGCAGACCTTGGCAACTTCGATCCCGATTTGCAGATCACCGTCGAAAAAGCCGACCGCCCGGAAAAAGTTCTCGACGCCGCTGACGCCAAGCAGACAGTCGCCTTGCTAGTCACCATGCCTCATGGCGTTCTGGCAATGAGCCCCGACGTTCCCGGGCTGGTGCAGAACTCTACCAACCTGGCGATCATCGCCACCAAGGGCGACGTGATCGAGATCGTCACCAGCCAGCGCAGCGCGATTGAGAGCAGCAAGCAGGCGGCCGCCCGTATGGTCGCCACGGCGTGTCGCCTGGCGGGATTCGACGTCGAACATCGCGGCAGCTATCCTGGATGGAAGCCCGAACCCACCAGCGAGATCGTGCGCAAGCTTCAAGCGGTGCATGAAGAGCTCTTCGGCGAACCCGCCAAGCTGATTGCCATGCACGCCGGCCTGGAATGCGGCGTGATCGGCGAAAAATATCCCGGCATGCAGATGGTGTCGTTCGGTCCAACCATCGTCGATCCCCACAGTCCCAACGAGCGCGTCCAGATATCTTCCGTCGAGAGTTTCTGGAAGTACCTCAAGGCGGTGCTGGAGCGCATCTGAGCTGTGGGAACAGGGGCCCTGGAGCCGCATAACTCTGGCCCTCGGGAAGTTCGATGCCCATCAACGGAAAAGCGGCGGGCAGGGAACCCGCCGCACCGTTGGGACTATGGGTACAAATAAATCCTAATCAACGAAGTCGTGACTCAGCATATGACCTAACCCGAACGCTTGCCACGCACACGAAAGGCCCGCGGGCACAAGATTGGGCATGGGGCGCAGGTGTGCTGTAATCTTGTCCAAGGCGTTTAAGATAATTCTATTTCGCGATGGCAAATATGCAGGCACCAGACATTCACGAAGCGTCCTTTGAATACAGGGCTGATTTGGGTTCGCCGTTATTCGAGGCTTGGACACCGCCCAACAAAGCCGTAACTGTGCTAGTGCCGGTTCTGAAGCAGTGGGGCGTCACGCTTGGGGATGTGACTTGGAATCGTGAGAATAACTCTGCAAAGGACCTCCAAGTTACGTTCAATGTTCAAAAACTTGGTGCTGTGCTGAAGGTCGGCCTGGATTCTTTGGTTTTTAACGCGTTCAATCCGGATTGGGCGAAAGCTCCTCAGTTGTTGGAACTGTTTCAGACATGCACCAGCGTTCTTGAGGCTGCGGTCGGTTTGCAGATCGCAAGGCAGGAAGCGGTTTTGGCCTTTCATGTAACACCGGGCGCTCGTCCCTTCAAGGAAGTAATGCGTGAATTGGTCAGGAGTGACAAATTGGGTGTCGGGAACATGTATGGACTAGGAGTGTATGAAAGCGACTCATCCTTCATAATCGACAGATCGCTCCGATTTGATGGTGGTGCGTTCGTGCGCTTGCAGCGAGCATTTGCGGGGTCGGTCACGTTCGACGAGTTGGCTAAAATGCTTTACGACGACGAAATAAGAGTTCTCAAACTGCTCGAATTGTCCGAATTGCTGCCGAAATGAAGGGCGGTTTTCATGGCCACAATGACGCTTGTCCCACAAGACGTTACGAATTTCAGCCACGATGAGTGCAGGTCGTGGACTGCGCACCAGTCTGTCATTGGGGAGGGTGCTATCCAAGGCGCGCTAGCGATGGCGCCGAGTGGATCTCCAAGTCGGCCAGTGAGCAGAGCGGAATTCGTTCGCGCAAGGCAGCACGTCGAAATGCTTAAAGGCGTCGTGGAGGAAGTCGTTCGGCAACAACGTGACGCTCAGGAAATGCGGTGGATTGCTGACCATGGCGCTGCTTATTCTGGTCGGTGGATAGCCATTGCTGGTAACCGTTTGTTAGCGGAGGGTAACACTGCAAAGCAGGTTTATGATGCCATTCGCGGGTCGCATGAGCACCCTCTGGTCGTGAAGATAGAGGCCGCTGATAAAGCTCCATTCGGAGGTTGGTAACTCTGCCTGCCACGCTGCACTTTCAACGATCACATCTCTACGGGGCCATGGGTAGTGACATCACCATCCCTATTCAGCTCAAGGCAGGAGAGCGTGTGGTTCGTATTCAGGCGAAAGTCGATACCGGAGCCGCATTTTGCATCTTTCAGAGAGAACACGGCGAAGAACTAGGCGTTGACATAGAGGGTGGCGAGAGGATTAGGATCAGCACCTGCTGCCGGTGGATTTAACGCCTTTGGACATGAAATAGTGTTGGAAAGTTTCGGGTGGGAATTTGCCAGCATTGTTTATTTCGCAGAAGAGCTGGAATTTCCTCGTAACGTTGTGGGACGCGTTGGATGGCTGCAGCAGTTTAGGATTGCAATTGTGGACTACGAGGGCATCCTGCACCTCAGCAAGTATGATGACTAATCCCTTCCGGGAGGCGGGGGTGACCCACCCAAACTACAGTAGAATCCGAGTTTATCCGGGAATCGGGGTGCCCCGTTCCAGCCCGATTTTGGCTAGGGCGGGGCAGTTTCTTGGATCAAACCGGGCGCCTAATGCTCACCCTTGCTCTTCGCCCTGCCGAACGCGTTCTTCTGATCCCGAGCACCGTGAAAGATATGAAGTATATCTATGGGTCCCCGAGCCTTGCGATAGTAGATGAGGTATTTGCCGGCGGGGAAGCATTTCACGCCGGCGGCGATGTCCGCTGAGGGTCTGCCGGCATCAGGGTGTTCGCCGAGCAGCCAGAAACGCTCTGTGATGCCGTCGATCAGCCGGTCTGCGACTTTCAGCCCAGCCCGGTTTGCCCAATAAAGAAAAATCTCGTCAAGATCGCGACCAGCCTCTTTTGAGACACGATAGCGCATTAGCGGCCAGGGTCTTCCCGTGCGAGCAGTCTACGGCCCTCGTGCCTTCACCTCGTCCGCCAACTCTTTCAGGCCTTCACGGCCCTTATATTCCTTGAATTCGCCAGCCTCGACCGACTCGATGCCGGACCGGACACGCTGCCGGATACTTTCGAGCTGCTGCCCGGTGAGATCGGAAAGTATATCCTCGGCGCTAGGGGTTGCCAGACGAACGGTTCGCGCGTCGTCATCCTCCATGCGCCGCAAAGCTTCTCGCACCACCTCGCTGGCGTTGTTGTAGCGGCCACTTTTTACTTTTTTGCGTACGTAGCCCGCGAGGCGGTCCGTAATCGATACGTTCATCTGGTCCACTGTCCTCCCTCCTGCATCTTCGTGTTCTCAAACCTAGCCGTAAGATGCTTCGATGTCAATCTTTGATATACGGTTCGCCAAGGGATGGAAAGGCGGGTGGGCCACCGAAGCTCCGGCAGATCCCGAATTTATCCGGGAATCAAATCCGGGTGCCCCGTTCTAGCCCGATTTTGGCTAGGCCGGGGCAGTTAGCGGGAGGGAGACAACTGCCCGGCGTCGATCAGCTAGTTATGAATCATGAAATTGGTGGAGGCGGCGGGAGTTGAACCCGCGTCCGAAAATGTTGTCAGTAAAGAGCCTACATACTTAGTCACGTTCATGCGCCGGAGTTACCCGGCACTCTCGCGGGCCGCGCTCAGAGCGGACAAGAAACGCAGCCAGCCAACCTGATAATCTCGCCGCGAACTCACAGGTGGAGAGTTCGAAGCCAGCTCACTGTGCGACGCCCTTTTTCAGCCCATGAGCAAAGCCGAAGAGGACGGCAACTTAACTAATTAAGCTGCGTATGCCAGGTTTTGATTGGCAATTGTGTTTTTGCACGCGATTACGGATGTGTGCGCTCCGGTATGCCTCTTTACCGCAATCACTTCCGTCGAAGCCGTGACGCCCCCGAAGTGAACCGCGATCAACTTCACTTTAACATCCACAGCAGGGAAGTCAATCGCACTTATATAGATGCCAACCGTTCCTGCAGCGACTCTTTACGGCCGACTGCCGGGCTCGCCACGACTCGCGTTTTCTGCCGCGAATTTTCGGCGGTAGGGAAGTGTCGTCCCTTATTTGGGCGTGTCCAAATCAACGGATGTAATTCTTCGATTCCTGCATCCCCGTGGCAGCGGGATCATCCAAACCTTTTGCTGGCCTGTTAGTCTGATACGAGTGGCGCGAATGGCCAAACTGGTTCATCAATTGATGGCAAACGACTGTCGGCCCCTTCTGGATCTTGGCCTCATGTGCCGTCCCTGCGTGGGTGGGCGCTGTTGTCGGGAGACGATGGCGTGATTCCCGACTGTATCTCGTTCAACTCCATCCCGCACACCACCCGCATCTTCAGCGACTTCCTTTCTTATTCTCCTGAGATTCGCAGATTTTTTCCCACTCTACCGGACGTAGAGCATGTCGCTGCGTCGGCCAAGTCCGTGCCGCGTGATCGCGAGCGGCAAGCTCGTGTGGCCGATGCTCTGGAGAAACAGAACCGCGACTGGGGGGCCTCCGAGCAAACGCTACGCAATATTCAGCGGCTGCGCGATGGCGCTTTTGCCGTGGTCACCGGCCAGCAGGTTGGGCTGTTCGGCGGGCCGCTGATGTCGCTATTCAAAGCCGCATCGGTGCTGGCGCTGGCGGGACAACTGCAAAAACAAGGTGTCGATTGCGTTCCCGTGTTCTGGCTGGCCACGGAAGATCACGACCTCGATGAAGTCAATCAGGCGCTGCTGCTTACTCACGACTTTCAGCTTGTGCCCTTCCAGGCCAACACCACGGGAACTGAGGGCGCTCCGGTTGCGCACCTTCGCTTCGCTGAAGGAACCAACGAGATCGTTGCCGAAGCGGCGAAACTATTAGGCGAATCGCTGGCCGCCGATTACCTGCGCGAGAGCTACGCCGAGGGCGAGACCTTCTCCAACGCGTTCGCCAAGCTTTACACGCGCATCTTCCGCGAGCACGGGCTTATCTTCCTCGATCCGGCTGACCCGGAGCTGCATCGCATTGCCGCGCCGCTGTTCATGGACGCGCTGCACCGCTCCGCCGAACTCGACCAGGCAGTGCTGGAGCGCAACAAAGAGTTGCGCGACGGTGGGTATCACGAACAGGTGAAAGTCACGGGAGAATCCACTCCGCTGTTTGCCCTGGTGGATGGCGCGCGTGTCCCGGTGCATCGCGCGAATGGGGCCTTCACGATTGCGAAGAAGGCCGTCTCCGCCGAGGAGTTGCAGAAGCGCATCGAGACGGCGCCGGAAAACTTCAGCGCCAACGTGCTGCTGCGACCAGTACTTCAGGATTACTGGCTCCCCACGCTGGCCTACATCGGCGGTCCGGCCGAGATTGCGTACTTCGCACAGGCTGCGGTTGTGTACGAGAAGTTACTGGGCAGAATCACCCCGATAGTTCCACGCATGAGCGCTACGTTGGTCGAGCCGCGCATTGAGCGGCTGCTTAACAAGTACGAAGTGGAGCTGCCGGAATTGTTTCATGGTGAATGTCAGCTTCGCGACTGTCTAGCCGCCCGCTCGCTGCCCGCCGAACTCAAGCAGGATTTCGAGCAGGCCCGGGAATCGGTTGAAGCGGCTATGGCGCGGATCAGCGAGTCCTTGAAGAAGCTGGATCCAACCTTGGTGGAAGCCGCCGGGCGGGCCGCCAGCAAGATGCGCTACCAGGTAAACCGGCTGGAGAAGCGAGCCGCGCAGGCCGAGTTGCGAAGGACGGAAATCTTGTCGCGACACGCCGCGCATATCGAGAACGCTCTTTATCCCAAAAAGTCGCTGCAGGAGCGGGAAATCGGCGGACTTTATTTCTACGCCAACCACGGCCCCGAGCTAATCGATCGGTTGATCGATCTGGCCCAGGCCCGCTGCCCCGAGCACAAGGTCCTGACCCTGAGTTAAGCTTCGGTGCTCATTTGCAATTCCCTCCCACTTCTTCGCAAAGCAGTATAAGCTCGATAACCGCCGGCCTAGAGATCGCTGCGTACCTCCGAGGTCGGTGTGTGGAATTGACGATTCGCCTTTGGAATTGTCATTACGAGCGAAGCGAGGAATCTGCTGTTGGGGAACGACGGACGGGGAAAAACAGCAGATCCCTCACGGCCTGAAGGCCTTTCGTGATGACAACTGAGGATAGCGAAACCGGATTGCCTATGCAGCACTCAATAGCTTAGAGCAGTTTAAGAATTACTGTAGTCGAGCGAGCACGGGTAGAGCGGCGCTTCAGCGCCGCGTTCCCGCTGATCCTTCACCTCCGAGCCGGCTTCAGCCGGCGGCACCTAGACTACACAAATAACTAAACCGCTCT
>DATCCF010000302.1:0-16228 GCA_036511435.1 Terriglobales bacterium
TCTGGCCCGACTCAACAAGCCGCGCCGCCTCTTGCTTGAATTCAAGCGTGTAACGTCCCCGCTTCGACTTCGTCATCTTCGCTACCCCTTCGCATTAGAACAGCTTGCTAAGGGATACGTTTTGCGGGGGCAAGGTCAAACAGCCGCCGCTTGGGCGGCGCAAAGGGAGACCCGACGCGCCCAGTGCTGTTGAGGCGCTCCAACTCAAGCGGTAGCGGTTCCGGCAACACCGCCGGCCAGAAGGACGATGGCAGCACTACCGGTCAGAAGGACGACGGACGTCCCACGCTAAAGCGGAACCCCTCCGACTAGAGCTGTTCCAAGATTGGTGTGTCTGCTTGAGTAATGCGGGTGTTCACCTGGATTACTCATGAATGTGAGGTGTAGTCCAGAGCGTCACATTGGCTGTTGCTCACCCGTAGGAGTGAAAATTTACCACGGAGGCACGGAGATTACGGAGGAAACTCGATAGAAGCGATCTTATGAATCGCTTTGTATCAGGGCACGGCTTCAGACGTGCCGCAACGGGTCGACGACGACTTGGGCTTCAGCCCCTGAGGAACCTGTTTTTACAGGGGCTAAAGAGCGTGGGTGAGAACCCCTGTCGTCCCTACGGGACTCGGATCTATTTCCCACTTTACCCAGCACTCCGCCTGCGGCTGCGTGCTGGGCTAGACTGAGCCACGCCTACGGCGTTGAATTTTCAGCCGGTAAATTCCATTGGCAAGTATCATGCTGGGTTCTCACACACGCCCTAAAGCCCTGAGCTTTCCTGCGCTTCGTTCGGCACGACCAAAAAGCCTGCCCTGAGCGCAGTCGAAGGGTCGTGCCCTGATACGCTTCGGAACGGCTTATCAGATGAGTTCTAGTTTTCTCCGTGTCCTCCGTGTCCTCCGTGTCTCCGTGGTGAATGAGTTGTGCCTCTCACTCGCCTCTTTTGGAATTGCAGCGCGGCGCCTGACCTGCCTAGAATGATCCTTATGAAGCTGCAGCGTTTGCTGGTGGCAATCCTTTGCATGCTCTTCGTTCCTGCTTTGCTCGCGGCGGGTGACCAGAAGAACGATTCCGGGCAAGTGTCCTCGCTTAAGTTTGCTGTCCTCAAGGACGATAACGGCAAGCCAGTGCGCAATGCAGCGGTTATCCTGCATCCCGTGGCAGGGAGCGGCAAGCAATCGCGAGGCGGAGTTGAACTTAAGACCAACTCAGAGGGCAAGACCGAGAGCGGTGGTATCCCGTATGGAAGACTGCGCGTGCAGGTCATCGCCCCGGGTTTCCAGACCTTCGGAGAGGATTACACCATTGACCAGCCCCAAAAGGAGCTGATCATCAGGCTGAAGCGGCCGCAGGGGCAGTATTCGATCTACGAGAATCACGCGGACAGCAGTAGCAGCAGCCAACCGAAGGACAAACAGCAGTAGGGAAGAATCGCTCTTGGCTGTTCGCTGTTCGCCTTTCGCTGTTCGCTCTTGGCCATTAGCTTTTAGCTCTGAGCAAGCTTTCAGTGCCGCCTACGATTAGTTAAGAGTTAACGATCAAGCGAAGAGCGAATGGCGAACAGCGAAAGGCGAATAGCGAAAGGCGAAAAAGCGAGGCCCCCATGATCGAAGCCTACGCACTCTGGACTGACCACGACCGCTTTGTCGGCCAGGCGAGCAGCGGTCACGCGCTGGTAGTGGACGCCGGTTCCGAGAAGTCAGCTAGCGGCCCGATTGAGCTTGTCTTGATTGCCTTGTGCGCCTGTACAGCCAGCGACGTCGTCGGCATTCTGCGGAAGAAGCGCGAGCCCTTCACCAGCTTGGAGGTGCGCGCCACGGCCGAGCGCGCCGAAACCTTCCCCAAGGTCTATACCAGCATTCGTCTGATCTACCGCGTGGGCGGGAACGTTACGCACAAAGCAATGGAAGACGCGGTGCGCTTGTCGAAGGAGAAGTATTGCTCGGTGTCGGCCATGGTGGAGAAGACGGCGAAGATCCAGTTCGAGATCGAGTACTGGCAATAGACCGCGGCTGCCAGTCTTTTCTGGGGGTATAATAATGGGTTTGCCTATGACTACGACTCAGACACAACTGCGACTGGCCCAGCGGATGTCGCGGCTAGGAACCGAAACTGCCTTCGAAGTGCTGGTGCGGGCCCGCGCTTTGGAGCGCCAAGGAAAGAGCATCATCCATCTCGAGATCGGCGAGCCCGACATGGACACGCCCGCTAACGTCGTGGAAGCTGGAGTGGATGCTCTGCGCAAGGGCTATACCCATTACTGTCCTTCGGCGGGACTGCCGGAGTTGCGCGAGGCCATCGCGGCCGAGGTCGCCAGTTCGCGCCGCATCAAGGTCAGCGCCGATGAGGTCGTGGTCGTTCCCGGCGGCAAGCCGATCATCTTTTTCACTATCCTCGCGCTGGTGGAAGAGGGCGACGAGGTCATTTACCCCAATCCCGGCTTTCCGATTTACGAGTCGATGATCAACTTCCTGGGCGCGAAGGCGGTCCCCATTCCGCTGCGCGAGGAGCGCGATTTCCGGCTCGACGTTAACGAGCTGGCTAGTCTCATCGGCGATCGCACCAAGCTCATCATCCTGAACTCGCCGCAGAATCCCACCGGCGGCATCATCACCAAGAGCGATGTGGAAGATATTGCCGCCGCCATCGGCGACCGCGACATCATGGTCCTGAGCGACGAAATCTACAGCCGCCTGCTCTTCGAAGGCGAGCCGTATAGCATCGCTTCGGTGGACGGCTTCAAGGACCGCACCATTATTCTGTCCGGCTTCTCGAAAACTTATTCGATGACCGGCTGGCGGCTGGGTTATGGCGTAATGCGGCCTGACCTCGCGGCACAGTTTGCGCGCCTGATGACCAATTCCAACTCCTGCACGGCGACCTTTACGCAGATGGCTGGCATTGAGGCGGTGCGCGGCGACCAGAGCGAGCCGGAGAAGATGCGCCAGGAGTTTCAGCGCCGCCGCGACGTGTTCGTAAGCGGCCTCAACCAGATCAAGGGATTCTCCTGCCGGTTACCCAAGGGCGCGTTTTATACCTTCCCGAATATCAAGCAAACCGGCTGGCCGTCCAAGAAGCTGGCCGACGCGCTGCTCGAGGACACGGGAGTAGCGGGGCTGTCAGGAACGGCGTTTGGCGCCTTCGGCGAAGGGTATTTGCGGTTCAGTACCGCGAATTCTGTCGAGAATCTTCAGCAGGCGCTGGACCGCATCGATCAGTGGACAAAGAAGAATTTGTAGAATTGAGAAATCTGCGGTACAGGCCCGCCGCACAGCGGGCTTTTTTCATGGTTGGCGGTGTCTGGGATGCGCGTGGGGCGCAATTTGGGTAGATCTGGCCTTCAGAGACCGTGTCGCGATCTCATATAGGTTTGCCGCAGTCGAAGGAAGCACACAAGAACCAGCCCCGAATGGGGCGAAAGAGCTTAGCCCAGCGCGGAAGCGCTGGGTAAAGTGGAAGATAAGACCGAGTCCCTTTAGGGACGGCACAGTTCTCATACACTCTTCAGCCCTTAGGGTCCGGGGACTTCGATGCCCAAAAATACATTCCGCATTTTTGCCACCGCCGACATCGGTGAGGCCGCCTTCAAACGCCTGCGCGAGCGCGGCTACGAGATCGAGGTCTATCCCAATCCCGAACCGCCTCCTAAGAGTCTCATCATTGAAAAGGTGCGCAGCGGTATTGACGGCCTCATCACCACCCTGCGCGACCCGATTGATGCCGACATTTTCGAAGCAGGGAACGGCACCCTGAAGATGGTTGCCCAATACGCCGTCGGATTCGATAACATCAGCCGCACCGACGCGAACCGCTACAAAATTCCCTTCACCAACACCGCTGACGTCCTGACCGAAGCGACCGCGGAGTTCGCCTTCTTCGTGCTCGCGGACTTGGCTCGCAAACTGTGGAGCGCCGAACATTTGGTGCGCGAGAACCGCTGGGGCTATTGGCATCCTTACCTGCCGTTTCTGGGCGACGAGATGACCGGCAAGACTATCGGCATTCTGGGTACGGGCCGTATTGGGCAGGCGGTAATCAAGAAGTGTGTTGGCTTCGACATGAACATTCTGTGCTACGAAGCCATGGGGCCAAACGAAAAGCTTCTTGGGGACGTGCAGCAGCAGATGGACCTCCGTTTCAAGAGCGGAATGCAGCGGGAGCGCACGTCGATCAAGTATGTCTCGATGGACGAGGCGCTCAGCCAGAGCGACTTCATCAGCATTCATGTGCCCCTGCTGCGCGAAGGCGAGAGCGACACGCCCACGTATCACCTGATCAACGAGCGGACCCTGCGCACCATGAAGCCTACCGCCTATCTGGTGAACACCTCACGCGGGCCGGTGGTAGACGAGAAGGCGCTCGCCAAGGCTCTCAAGGAGAAATGGATTGCCGGCGCCGCGCTCGATGTGTACGAAACCGAGCCGTTGCCGCCCGATTCGCTTCTGCGCGATCCCGACATTCAGGACCGCTGCCGGCTGTATCCGCACTTTGCCAGCGCCGCCAGGATCACGCGTTTATCCGTCGATCCAGAGCGCGGCATGGCCGGCCGCTGCGTGCAGGCGGTGATTGACGTTTTGGAGCAAAACTATGGCGGCGACATCACCAAGATGCCGTATGTGGTGAACAAGGAAGCGTTCCGGAAGAGCAGCAGTTAGCAAGCAGTAATTAAACGCATCTCATAAATCGTTCTGAGGCGTATCAGGGTACGACCCTTCGGCTGCGCTCAGGGCAGGCTTTTTAGTCGTGCCGGACGAAACGCAGCAAAGGTCAGGGCTTTAGCCCTTGCCAAAAAACAAGTCCCTCAGGGGCTGAAGCCCGCTTCGAAACGGCCATTTGCGGCATGGCTGAACCCATGCCCTTTCAAAGCCCGATTTACGAAATAGCTTCTAGTTATCCAAATCACCCAGAAATCACCCAGATCACCCACAGATCACCCAGAAATCACCGCTGGTGCATTGAACCGGCGAGCGCGCTGACCTAATGTGCGTTCACGAGAGCAGGAAATGCAGATGCAGGCCGCTCTCAAAGGGGAACGCTTCCGGAGGTGGGACAACCATCCCGCCTCCCGAAGCGAAGCAAGCTCCCACGACAACAACCCGGCGCCGCTCGCCTTCGACCGACGCCACAACCTATGACCACAAGGAGGTCAGTATGAAAACCCAAATGATGCGTAAAGGCTTCAGCTCCACTAGCGAAATCTCAAAATTCGAGACCACCGGAAAGACGATGAAAAACCTAAGGCTCAGAATTTCCGCCATGGCTCTTTGCTACCTGGCCATGGTCATCGGAAGTGCCGTGTTGCCTTGCGAGGCCGAATCGGTCTTGACTACCGGAAGCGTAATCGTCACCACTCCCATACCGGGATTGGATTGGAACGGGTCGCCTCAGAGCAACCCGAACCAAATCCTGGCGAACTCAGCCATCTTCGGCTCCGGCGCCTTCGGTATAAACCTGAACTATACGCAGGATGGCTTTGCCTCGACCGAGTACGGCATTACGTGGAACATGACCAACAACAGCGGCTTGGACTGGTACTCGATGCACTTCACGCTGCAATACGCGCCGTTGGACGACTTTTCGATGACCTTCGACGCGGGTGAAGGCCTTGCGAATCAACCCAACACGCCGGCGTTTGGCCTCGACAATTGGAGCGACACCAATATCGACTTCTCCGGCGGACCCGTTTCCGGAAGCGGCGGGACCGTAAGCTTTTTCCTCCCGTTGGACGCTAACGGCAGGTGCTGCAGCGGCAACTTCATTGTCTGGGCGACCCCGGACTACAGCCCCGGCACCACTCCCGAACCCAGCAGCCTTGCGCTGTTCGGTTCCGGGATCCTCGGTGTTGGCGGATTGCTGCGAAGGCGCTTCCTTGGATGATGCGGGTGCTACTCGATGGGATGCTTTCCCGTCCCTGTGAGGGGCAGCTTCGCGGTGAAGTTGCTCCTCACTCTCAGCCAAAAGCACCTCCCGGCCCATGACCAAAGAGGTCATCATCAAAACGCGGACTACCAAACAAAACGCCGAGACAATCGCAATGTGGCTGAAAAACGCGAATGCTTTGCCTACGCTTGGGTCGTCGCGGGATCCTCGCTCGGGCTGACAACGTTGATCTACCAACGAATGAATGCCGACCGCTGAATGCCGAAAGCTGACGGCTGATTGCTGACCGCTGAAACCTGACCGCCAACTGTCAATGAAGACGAGAACTCCTGAACTAATTCCTAGCCCCTGACCCCTAACCCCTGCTTTTCACTTCCCCTGCCCGGCTTCGCTCTCTTTGTACATGTACTTGATGCTGGGTTTGTAGATCAGCACATTGGACGCGCCGGTGCGGTTCACTTTCAGGCAGTACTTGTCGTACCACTCGATGACGCCGTGGATCTCTTCGCCGTCCTGCAGCACCAGCACCATCGGCGTCTTGGTCTGCATCTGTTTCTGATAGTAGAAATTTTCGGCGTGCGTTTGCTCCGGCGGCGGCGCCTTCTTGCCGCCATTCATGGGGCTCGGGCGCTCGCTCCGTTCGCGGCGCTCAGGGGCCTCCTGGCGCGGATGATCGTTGCGGTTGAGAGCAGGACGAATCAGCTTGCGGTTGGCAAACACTTCGGAGTCGAGAGCTCGGCCCACGGCGGTGGAGTCCATGGAATCTTTCATGGTATTGGCTCCTATGGTGGTTTGCACACCAGCCTTTTGGATGCCGCCAACTCAAGCGTGAACACCGTGCAGGGATCTCGCAAGACTCAGGCTTGAATTGTCCCCAGGCTGTTAAAGGTGTGAACTTGGAGATACCCTACCACAGCCGATTCCGCAAAACAATCAATACTGCGAATACTACTTTAGTGTGATGGCGCGATGAAGCACGTTAGCGGGGCGAGGATTGGTGTATCCGCTTGCACGGGTAGTGCGGGCCTGAACCTGGATTATTCATGAGCGCACGCAAATTTTGGAGGTGTCATCCCGAGTGACGAGCGCAGCGAGGAGTCGAGGGACCCCTTTGACCGCTAACAATCCCGGCTTTGTTGCTGCGCCAGGCGGCCACACTGTGATTTGTGCGGTAATAGGGGTCCTTCGACTCCGCGCCCGCCCGACCCGCAGAAGAAGCGGTTCGGAAAGTCTTTGCGGGCGCTGCGCTCAGGATGACATCCTCAAGTTCATGAATAATCCGCTTGAAGGCCCGCACTACCCAAGGTACAACCACTTTGGAATCGCCCTAGCGCTCCAGCGATGTGGCAAACGTGTCGAGCGCCAGCGAGCGTAGCAAATTCCGGCGCATGCCACTTTCCAGTTCCCCCAGCCGTTGCGTCGCAGTGACAATCCAGGCAAATTCAACCTGCGAAGACATTTTCTCCAACTCCGCCTGCATATCGTGGTTGCGTACCAACTCCGCGGTCCCCGACTTCAGGAACAGCAGGTCTTCCAGCAGCGAATACAGCGTCCGGATCAATAGCTCCGTCTTCGCCTTGCCGTCGGCGCCGGCACGATAGGCATCGGTCACGCGGAACAGCGCGCTGTGGTCCGCGCTCCCCATCGCGGGGCCGAGCAGGGCCAGCGCGTCCTGGCGCGCAGCCACGTAGGCGGCCAGATCGAAGGTGCGCGCGCGGCCCAGGCCTCCGCCGCAAACCCGCGCCACCAGCGCCCGTTCGCGGGCCTTCCATTCCGGACGCACCTCGGCGAGATACTGTTCTACTTCGGCGGCTGCAAGCGGCGCCAGCCGAAGGTGCATGCATCGCGAGCGAATCGTGGGCAGCAGGGCGGCAGGATTGTCGGTCAGCAAAAACAGCGTGGCGAATTCCGGCGGCTCTTCCAGAATTTTGAGCAGCGAGTTCGCCGCTTCCTTCATAAACTCGGCGTCGCTGAAGATGTAAACCCGTTCGCGGCCTTCCACCGGCTTGTAGTAGATCTCGTGAATGACGTGGCGGATTTGGTCCACCTTCACCAGCATCTGCGGCGGGTCGGGCGGGATGATCAACACATCGGGATGGGTCTGCACGAAGAGGCGAGTGTCGCGCTTGTCGGCATCGCGCAGGTTCTCGCGCGCTTCCACGGCTTCAGCAAAGCGTTCTTCCAGGGCGTCGGCCTCGGCAATACGGACGCAGTTGGTGCAATGGCCGCAGAAATCCGGCAGACCGTCGGTGAAAGGCTGCTCCAGACAATTCATCGCTTTCGCAACCATTTGACTCAACGTGAACTTACCCGAGCCCTGCGGGCCAGACAGGATTATGGCGTGCGGGAAGTGTTCGTGCGCCAGCATCTCGCGCAGGGTGTGAACCACTTCGGCATTGCCGTGAAAATCGGAGAAAGGCATATGGTTTATGCGAGTGTCGCTTTCTTGGCGTCCATCAATCGCTCGAAGACCAGGCGCACGATTTGTGGATGCACGATCTCAAGCCGCGGCCGTGCATCTACCAGTACGACCCGTTGCGGCTCGCGCTTGGCGATCTCCAGAAACGCGTTGCGCACCCGTGTAAAGAAAGCATGGCTTTCTTTCTCGAAGCGGTTCTCATCCGATGTTTCCTGTGCGGCAGCCTGGTTGCGGCGGCGGGCGCGGGCTACGCTGGAGTTTACGTCGCAGTCCATCAGGATGGTGAGATCGGGCCACAGCCCGCGACAGAGCACTTTGTGCAATTGCAGCACGGCGTCGTTGCCCAGCCGCCGTCCCGCGCCCTGGTAAGCCTCAGTCGAATCGGTGAAGCGATCGCACAGCACCCACTGACCGGCTTCCAGCGCGGGCGCGATCACCTCCGCGATCAGTTGCGCACGCGAGGCAAACATCAGCGCCATCTCGGCGTGCGCATCCAGACCGGCGGTGCGAGAATCCAGCAGCACGGCGCGGATGCGTTCGCCGATACTTGTGCCTCCCGGCTCGCGCGTCGTGACTACGTCAATTCCGCGCTGGCGCAACTCCGCAGCGAGTTTCTCCAGTTGGGTTGATTTGCCGCAACCGTCGAGCCCTTCGAAGGTGATGAACTTGCCGCGCCCCGTTGCTTTGGCCACGGGCCATCATACCAAGCCCACAGCTATGGGCAGGCATGCTTTACTGCAAGCCTCTGGGGGCGAAATGCTACCGTTATCTTGAGCTGATGGAATAGCGCACCACCACTCCATCCACGTAGGTCACTTCCACGCGGTAGTCGTCGGGAAGATATTCGAAGATCTGCGTCTTCAGTCCCTCCTCCGAGACCGACTGTGACATCTGCCGTCCCAGGCCCAGCAGGCCGCTGACCTCGCCGATTAACATGCCGCGCTTGAGTTGCGTCATGGGCGAACGTGGCCCGCCATTCGCCAGAGCGTTGGGGGCTGCAGCGTTCTGTGCGGCGGGCGTAGGGTTTGGCGAGAAGATAGGCTTCTCGGCCTGCAAGTCGTCAAAGTCAATGTAGGTAGCGAGCGAGCAGCTTCATCAACGCGTCCGGCGTAAGTTGGTCAGCGGGAATATTGCCCGCCCAGCGCAGGTTGAACCGCGACCCGCCGCGCATTCGCTTGTCCGCCACTTGCTGCTGCTTCATCTGGCTGGCAATCATGGCAGCGCGATTGTCGGCGGCCTGCTCGCGGTCGCGCCGGTAGCGCTCGCGGTCCAGTTCGCGCTGCAATTCACGCTTTCTCTTTTCGTCGGATGTGTCGCGGATCTCGCGCTCCAGCCGTTTTTCGTAGTCGCTCTTGCCGACGTGGTATGGCGTCACCGTCGTGCTGCTGTCGTCCCAGAACGTCCCGAAGCCGCCACCGTCGAGTTGGAACTCGATGAGATTTTTCTTCACGACGATCGTCGTGACCGTGGCACGGTCGCCGCTGCGGATAGCTGGACCGGATTCCTTCAGGCGCGAAGAGTATTGCTTCCAGTCCATCGGGTCGCCAGCGTCGACACGAAGATCGACGCCCCTGGCCGTTCCGGGCATGTCGATCTTCAATCGAACCTGGCGGCCCACGAAATAACTTTGCAAGGCAGCTTGGCCGCTCTGAGCGCTCCAGCACAAAGCGGAGAACGATACAGCGAACAAAATCGCACTCCCGGCACGATGAAACATCTCGATGCGCTCTCCTTTAGATGGTCGATTGGAATCAAAATTGGCAGGGCGCAGTCTACCACGAGCCGTAGGGAGGGCAGCGGCTCTCATGCGCACAGCAAGTCCCGGATTAACGGACCCGCGTAGCGGCGGCAAGGGTCGCTGACTCTTTCAGGGCCTCCCCTAGACGAGCGGGAAGACGGGATAGTATCTTTAGCCATGCGATGAGACCGCATTTTTGCTTCATGCTCATTGTGTAGGGACGTCAATTTTTGTTGAACGGAGCCGCAGCGATGAAGAGCCGAATTCTTGCCCTCGTTGTTCTCAGTTGTTTAGCTTGCGTTACCGCCGTTGCGCAAAAAACCAACATCGATTGGGACCGTCAAGCGAACTTTTCCCAGTACCATACCTACGCCTGGGAAAAGAGTCCTCACCCGGCGAAGGGTTTGTGGGACCAGCGCATCGTGGACGCCGTTGACCAGCAGATGGCAGCAAAAGGATTCACGAAGGTTGAATCCGACCCCGACGTGTGGGTCGTGTATAGCAACAGCATTAAAGAACAGAAACAGGTGGTAGGAACCGGTTACGGTTTTGGGCCGGGATGGGGCTGGGGTTACGGCTGGGGCGGAGGATCGGTCATGTACAACACCTGGGTGACCAAGGAGGGCACCCTGGTCGTCGAAATCGCAGATGCAAAAAACAAGCAACTGCTCTGGCGCGGATCCGTTACGGATACCATCTCTGACAACTCCAGCAAGAACATCAACACTCTCGACAAAGCCGTCGTCAAGCTGTTTAAGGGATACCCGCCCAAAGGAAAATAGAACCGCGTGAGATAGAACCATGCGTCTAGGCGATTACGTTGACGATTACTGCTCGCATTGCAAGCGTACCACCGACCATGCCGTAGTCTCGATGGCAGCGGACGAGGTGCAGAAAGTTCGCTGCCGTACCTGCAGCTACGAACACAAGTACCGGCATAACAAGACCGGCAAGAAAGAGCTGACCAAGGAAGAAGCCTTCCAGAAGGTGCTTGCCAGCGTGACCGGCCAGTTGGGCGGCCCGGCCCTGGAGCCTGCAAAGAAGAAGGGCCCGAAGTAAAGCGATTCTCAGGTGGAGCGGACCTTCAGAGCCTGCCCTGAGCCGGCCGAGGAGTCCGCGTCCAAGCTTTTCGTTCTGTCATCCTGAGTGCCATATGGGCCTGCGGCCCACCATAGCAATGAAAATTAACCACGGAGGCACGGAGATCACGGAGAAAACTCGATAGAAACCAAAAACTCCGTGCCCTCCGTGGTAAATGATTTTCGACGGAACGACGGATGAAGCGAGGAGTCGAGGGACCCCTATGGCCGCCAGCCATCTCAAACTTGTGGCTGCGCCACGCGGCCACACTGTGATTTCGCGCCGCTATAGGGGTCCTTCGACTCGCTGCGCTCGCTCAGGATGACAGAGGTTGAGGGATGACAGTGGAAAAGGTTTTTCATTCCTATGGGTGGGCCGCAGGCCCATGTGACACTCAGGATGACACCCCACATTCATGAATAATCCAGGTGAAGGCGCACTACCCGTACAACGGGATACACCAATCCTGGAACCACTCTAGCTACTCCTCGACGACCCCATCAAACAAATCGGTCTCCGGCTTCGCGTCGTGCGGATCGCGTGTCACTGCGAGATGATACATCTCCACTCCGCCGCCACGCTGCCCCAGGTTCTTCTTGACCCGCTCAAATAACGGTGTCTGTGTCGTGTGCTGTCGAAAGGCTTCGTCCTTCTTCTCGAAGCGCTCCGCGCCCACTTCGATACGCGTAGTCACCGTGGGCGGTGCAATGATCTGGCGATCAGGCAGCACGAAGTCAGCGGTAAGGTAATACAGCTTTTGCGCGCGGTGCGGCGTTAGTCCATTCTCCAGTTGCTCGGGATAACGATCGGGACGGCCCGCCCATTCGAATGCCAGGGTTGCAAAAACGCCTGCCATAGCATGGTCGACGTGACCGGTGAGTCCGCCGTCCGGCCCAAAGGTGAGCACCACGTGCGGACGGATCTGGCGCATGCGCCGCGTCAGGTCCTCGACAGCCTGATAAAGATCGGTGCGGTTGAGCTTTCCATCAGGATAGTCGAGCACTTCGTATTGGCTCACCTTGAGCAGCTTGCAGGACGCCGCAAACTCGGCGCGGCGCATCGCAGCGAGCTCCTCGTTCGAGCGCGCCGTGCCGCGATTGCGCGCCGCCGTTCCGGCGGTCATGCAGACGACGTGGGTCTCCACGCCGCAGTCGTGGTACAGAAGCAGCGTGCCTCCAAAAGCGCCGGCCTCGTCGTCCGGATGAGCGGTCACGCAGAGAAGTTTGAGCATAGTTTTTGGCGGGTGTCTCTCCTCGGGTGCCTTACACGCTGGGGACGATCGTCTCCAGCCTTCCTACAGATTACAACGAAGGTTGTTCGGGTAGTGCCGCCTCAGGACCGCGCCCATGCTGTTTATTCTCGTCATCCCTATATTCTTGTCATCCCGACCGAGGTCGCCGTGGCGACCCGGTGGAGGGACCTGCTTTCCGGCTTTTTCAGCAAGCCGCCAGGATTGCCTCTGGCTGCCCCTGCAAATCCTTCCAAGTGACGCTCATCACAGGGGCTGGTGATAAGACTCACGGCTCTCCGGGTCGTGAAAATCCTATCGTGGATACATACAACGAGCCGAATTCCGCAAGAGCGGGGGAGGAAACAGCAATGACCGAAAGCAGTGGCAGCACTCATCCGGCGGCCACCAAACAATACACGCCGCGCCTAGTTTTCTGGGAAGTTACCAAGGGCTGTAACCTGCGGTGCATCCATTGCCGCGCCACCGCGACCGAGTTAATGTCCCCCGCCGATCTGCCGACCAACAAAGCGCTTGACATCATTTCGCAGATTGCCGACTTCGGCAATCCGATCCTGGTACTCAGCGGCGGCGAACCGCTATACCGGACAGACATTTTCCAACTAGCAGAGTATGCGACCAGCCGCGGTCTGCGCACGGCGCTGGCCACCAACGGAACGCTCGTGACGAAAGATGTTGCGCAAAAGATCAAGCAAGCCGGAATCAAACGGGTCTCGATCTCGCTGGATGGATCGGATGCGCACACCCACGATTCGTTCCGCGGCATCCCCGGCGCCTTCGACGCCGCTGTCTATGGCATGCGCAACCTTCAGGGGCTGGGCGTTTCGGTCCAGATTAACACCACGATTGCGCGCCACAATGCGCACCAGTTGCCGGCTGTGCTCGACCTGGCACGCACCCTCGGCGCCGATGCGCTGCATACCTTCCTGCTGGTGCCCGTGGGATGCGGAGTGGATATTGCCACCGAGCAGATGGTAGCTCCGGAAGAATATGAGCGGATGTTGAATTGGTTTTACGATCAGTCGCTGCAAGGTGGGATCGAACTGAAGGCAACCTGCGCTCCACATTACTTCCGGGTGGCGCGGCAGCGCAAGGCCGCCGACCGCCTGGCTGGCCGGAATGAAGTTGCGACACCAGCGCCCAGTGTCACCGACATTGGGCCGACGGACATGACCATGCCGGGTTCGACAGGCATCAATCTGAAGCCCGGTGGGGGACCGCCCGTGGGACACGCGGGCCATCCTGGCGGCCACCCCAGCGACATGAACGCGATGACCAAGGGCTGCCTGGCAGGAACGGGTGTTTGCTTTATCTCGCACGAGGGCGAAGTTTTTCCGTGCGGATATCTGCCGGCAATCGCGGGCGACTTGCGTAAGCAGAGCTTTGCCGAAATCTGGAACGATTCCGAGGTCTTTGCCCAGTTGCGCGACGACGACAACCTAAAAGGGAAGTGCGGCTGCTGCGAGTTTCGCCATGTTTGCATGGGCTGTCGTGCTAGGGCGTACGCCGCCACCGGCGACTTCTTGGCGGAAGAGCCGTTCTGCGTCTATGAGCCGGGCACCTCGAACCAGATGATTCGCGCCGCCGCGATCAAGCGATAGTGTTGAGCGGTTCCAATATTGGTGGATTCGGTTGGTACAGGTAGTGCGGGCCTTCAGGCCCGCGTCCCAGCTCTCTATTTTTGTCATCACGAGTCGGCTTTAGCCGGCGAGGGATCTGCGGTTCCGACTTTTTCAGCAGCCTACCCGAACGGACAACGCTCGGTGATTCACCATGGCTGGGGTAGCCACACATATCGCTTCGACCCACAACGGACGACACAAAGCCCTGGTGATTCCGCGCGAGCACGGCGCGTGGGGCATGCTGCTGGTGCCGCTCGCGACCGGAGCGGTGGCGGCGTTGCGCTCAAGCGTAAACGGTAGCGCGGTTGCGCTGTTCATAGTTGCAGCGATGTCGCTCTTCTGGCTGCGTACGCCGGTCGAGAGTTGGCTGGGCACCTCGCCGATCAAGGCACAGACCAAGGACGAGCGCGCCTTCGTGCTGAAGGTGATTGCCGGCATCGGCATGCTGGCCGTTGGCAGCATAGCGGCGCTGCTGTGGGACGGACTGTCTCGCGGGCTGCTGACGATTGGCGCGATTGCAGGCCTAGCTTTCGTGATACAAGCGGGCGTCAAGAAACTGGGGCGCAAAGGGAGGATGCCGGCACAGATCATCGGCGCGGTGGGGCTTACCTCCACTGCGGCGGGCGCGTATTACGTTGCCACCGGCAAACTCGATCACGTCGCGGCCGCGCTGTGGCTGGCTAACTGGTTGTTCGCCGGCGACCAGATTCATTTCGTGCAGGTGCGCATTCGCTCCAGTCGCGCCGCCAACCTGGACGAGAAGATGAAACTGGGATTGCCCTTCTTCTGCGGACAAGTGGGGCTTATCGGCGTGATCCTCGCCGCCTGCCGCTTTGGACTCTTCTCGGACACCATGGCATTGGCCTTCTTACCCGTGCTGGTACGCGGGACGCTGTGGTTCGTCCGGCGTCAGCGTCCTCTCGATGTGCACAAGCTCGGCTTCAGCGAACTGACGCACGCCTTGATCTTCGGCGCATTGCTGTGCGCATCGTTCATGCTGTAATCTTCATCACTGTTCTGATATTGCGTGCCATCCCTTACAATGATGCCGATGATCTCGGTGAGCAACGCTTCCGCAGCTTCTCTTCCGAAGCACCTTCCTTCGATCGCAAAGCTCGCCGCGCTGGTGCTCCTGCTGGGCACAGTTGGCGGAAGCACGGCATCACAGTCACATCCATCTACAGGAGGTCATTCGCTTATGGCACTTGTGCTTAAAAGCCCCGCATTCGCGCACGGCGCAGAGATTCCGAAGAAACATACCTGCGAGGCCGCGGACGTTTCGCCGGCACTGGAGTGGAGCGGGCTTCCGCCGCGCACCGTCAGCTTCGCGCTGGTCATGGATGATCCCGACGCACCTGCCGGAACCTGGGTCCACTGGGTGCTGTGGAACCTGCCGGTGGGCGTGCACGAGCTTCCCGAGGCAGTTGCAAAGCAGGACCAGTTAGACGATGGGACGCGGCAGGGCCGCAACAGCTTCAGGAAGATTGGTTATAACGGCCCGTGTCCGCCTCGGGGCAAGCCACACCGGTATTTTTTCCGCTTGTATGCTCTGGATGAAAAACTCGATCTCGCGCCGGGCGCCCACAGCTTGGATCTTCAAGAAGCCATGCAGGGCCACGTCATACTCCAGGCGGAATATATGGGGACCTACCGGCGATAGCGCGATCACGTTGGCTTAGCAGCGCACAATTTTAGGCGAGTCGATACCCTTGGTGGCATTGCGCGTGTCTACCACCAGCTTCGATTCCCGCACAATGCTCGGATAGTCATAGTCGCTATGGTCGGTGACGATCACCACGCAGTCATACTGCTGCAAGTTCTCCAGCGGCGCGCAAGTCATGTCCAGGGCGTAGCGGCGTCCCTGTCCCACGGTGGGGAAGTAGGGATCGTTGTAGCTGACGATTGCGCCGCGCTTCTGCAGCAGCTCGATAATGGTGAGCGATGGCGATTCCCGCAGGTCGTCGATGTCTTTCTTGTACGAAAGCCCCAGCACCAGAATCTTCGCGCCGTTGAGTGCCTTCTTCTCCTTGTTGAGGGCGTTGGCGACGGCTTCCACGGAGAAGTACGGCATATTGGTGTTCACTTCGCCGGCCAATTCGATGAAGCGGGTGCGGAAGTCGAACTGCTTCGCCTTCCACGACAGATAAAACGGATCGATGGGAATGCAATGGCCGCCGAGTCCGGGGCCGGGATAAAACGCCTGGAAACCGAAGGGCTTGCTCTTGGCTGCGTCGATCACCTCCCAG
>DATCCF010000303.1:0-15872 GCA_036511435.1 Terriglobales bacterium
CACCACGAATGCTCGCATTGGCAACTGTAATGTGAGGATGGCCTCATTTCTCACATTGGCTGATATTGTAGAGCGGATTGGGCAACTTGCAATGACTTAATTACGGCTGACCGGCGCAGAGTGACGTAGGTCATATTCAAACCCTCGGAACTTAAGATTGATTTTCGACTTGGCAGGTCATGGAAGAGCTTCGCCGCACCCTGGCTTCGTGTTACGCTGCTTAACCTCAGGACCTTCTCCAATGACCCGACGTTTTCTCGCCGCTGTGGTTGTTTCTTCGATGCTAGGGCTGCCGATTCATAGCTTCACCGAAAACCCTGGGCCGGCCTCGCAGAATTCCGATATGAGCAACGCTGACATGCTCTACCGATCGGGCAGGTTTGCGGAGGCGGCGGCAAAGTTTCAAGCCATCGTAAAGGCAGATCCGAAAAATGTGCCGGCACAGGTTGGATTGATCCACTCTTGGTTGCGCGCGCAAGAAATTGATGAAGCCCAAGCCGCCGCCATCAGGGCGCTCACCTTGGAGCCAAATTCTGCCCCGCTGGTGACGGCGATGGGCGATGTGCAATTCCGGCTTGGAGAAATGCCGGAGGCGGAAAGGTCGTATCTGAAGGCGGAGGATTTAAACCCCAAAGACCCGGCTCCTTATATCGGTGTGGCCCGCGTGTACCGCGCCTACTCCCTCTACCGCCGCGCCTTCGATCAACTGGACCGGGCGCACCAGATGGCGCCCGACAGCCCAGATATGCAGCGCATGTGGCTGGGGATGCTGCCCCCGCGTGAGCGGATCACGGCGATTGAAGCCTATCTCGCCCGTGGACGTGTTGAGGACCCGGAAGAAACGGCTTTGCTGCGTCGCTATCTCGACTTCCTCAACGCCACGGTTGGTAAGCCAGCGCATCCCTGCCGGCTGGTTAGCAAAGTCGCGCAAACCAATACCAAGCTGCTGGTGTTGCCCTCCAGCACATTCCGCCTCGGCGCTTCAGGTCTCGAAGTGAAACTCAACGGCCACGGCAATCGCCTGGCGCTGGATACCGGCACTAGCGGAATCCTGGTCCGCAGCGATGCGGCGGAGAAAGCTGGGCTCACCCGCATCGCCGAACAGCGCATTGGCGGCCTCGGTGACACGGGCCAACAAAGTGGGTACGTCGCCGTCGCCGGTCATATTCGCATCGGCGAACTCGAATTTGAAGACTGCGTGGTGCGCGTCGTCGATGCGGCGGGGCCCGGTCAGAACGATGGTCTGATTGGTACCGATGTCTTTGGCGCGTATTTAATCGATATCGACATTCCCGGGCAGAAGCTCAGACTGTCGCCACTGCCGAAACGTCCGGATGAGGCCGCCGCCCCAACGGCCCTGAACAGTGCTGGCGAGACCCGTGCTACCCCGGAGGACACGGTGGAGAACGGAGGAGAACAGAGGACAGCGCCCACGCCCAACCAGACGAAACAGGCAAACTTGGCTGCAAACCCGCACCTGCCGAAGGATGCCTATGTTGCTCCCGAGATGGCCCGCTGGACCAAGGTCTTCCGCTTTGGCCATGTGCTGCTGATTCCCACGCTGGTGGATAATTCCAAGTCCATGCTGTTTATGATCGACACCGGCTCGTTCACCAACATTCTCTCTACCAGGGCGGCTCGCGAGGTAACCAAGGTCAGAGCGGATTCCCGCATGCAAGTGAAAGGACTGAGCGGCCCGGTGGCTAACGTCTACCGCGCCGACAAAGCTACGCTTCAGTTCGGCCACTACTCGCAGGAGAACCAAGACATTGTGACGCTGGATCTATCTGCGATCAGTAAAAGGATGGGCACCGAGATATCGGGTATCCTGGGTTTCGAGATGCTGCGAATCCTGCAAGTCAAGATCGATTACCGCGACGGACTGGTCGACTTTCTTTACGATCCGAAGCATCTCCCCAAAGGAATCAGCCTGCGTTAAAGCGGTTCCAGCGACAGCCTCGCGCGGAATAAGAGTTGAAGTGTGTGGTGATTTTCACTGACAACTGGCTACTGACTACTGACAACTGCCTTCAACCCACCTCCACCAGCCCATACCTCCGGTTCCAGTGTCCGCGCAGATGCTGCACGGCGCGGGCGATCTCGTCTTTGGTCAGATCGGGGTTGGGGCCCGCGAGCACATATTTCGCCTCGCGGCGCGCGGCCTCCAGAAGCTCGCCGTCGCGCAGCAGATTGGCCACGCGAAAGTTCGGCATCCCCGCTTGACGCGTGCCGAAGAACTCGCCGGGGCCGCGCTGCTGCAAATCGAGTTCGGCAATCTCGAATCCATTCTGGGTGCGCACCATGGCTTCGAGCCGCTGCTCGGCTTCCACCGAAACTTTGCCGCCGGTCATCAGCACGCAATACGACTTCGCGCTGCCGCGTCCGATGCGCCCGCGCAGTTGATGCAGTTGCGAGAGACCGAAACGCTCGGCGTGCTCCACGACCATGAGGTTGGCGTTAGCCACATCCACGCCCACCTCGACGACCGTAGTCGACACGAGCACATCAATTTCGCCGCGTTGAAAGCTGGCCATGGTTGCATCTTTTTCCTCGGCGCTCAAGCGCCCGTGCAACAGGCCGACGCGCAGGCTGGCAAATTCGCGCTTGCGAAGCTGCCCGTACATCTTGATGGCAGCCTTTAGTTCGCCTTCCATCGCGCCTTCTTCGATCACGGGATACACGATGTAAGCTTGCCGTCCCGCAGCGACTTGTTTGCGCACGAACTCCCAGACTTCCTCCGAGCGCTCATCGCCGACCCGCCGCGTTGTGATGGGCGTGCGTCCGGGTGGAAGCTCGTCGAGGATGCTGGTGTCGAGATCGCCGTACAGGGTGAGCGCGAGGGTGCGCGGAATGGGCGTTGCCGTCATCACCAGCACGTCGGGCTCAGCTTCGTTCGTCTTCTTCATCAGGCGGAAGCGTTGCAGCACACCGAAGCGATGCTGCTCGTCCACGATCACCAGCCCCAACTTGTCGAACTCGACAGTCTCCTGGATGAGCGCATGGGTGCCGATCACCAGTTGCGCGTTGCCCTGCGCGATGTGATGGCGCGCCTGCTTCTTGCGACCGGACTCCTGCGAGCCGGTGAGCAGCACAATGCGATAGCCGGCGGGCTCGAGAATGCGCCGTGCGGAGAGGTAATGCTGCGTGGCCAGAATTTCGGTGGGCGCCATCAGCGCGGCCTGGTAGCCGTTCTCCATCGCGATGACAGCAGCTTCCAACGCAACGATGGTCTTGCCGGAGCCGACATCGCCTTGCAGCAAACGCCGCATGGGAGCGGGCTCGGCCATGTCGTTGGCAATCTCTTTCAGCACGCGTTTCTGCGCCGCCGTCGGATGGAACGGCAGAATTCGCTTTACGGCGGCGCGTACGCTATCGCTAATCTGAAATGCAATTCCCGTCTGGGCGCGCATCTTCCGGCGCTTCAGTTCCAGCCCGAGTTCGAGGAAGAAAAGTTCTTCGAAGATGAGACGGATGTGCGCCGGAGTGCGCGCCGCCTGCAAATTCGCCAGGCTCTCACCGACCTCCGGCCAGTGGGCTTGCCAGAAAGCGCGACGGCGATCGGTCAGGCCCATGTGCCCACGGACCGCAGCGGGGATCGCGTCGGGTGGGTCCCGGTCAAGGCCCTCCAGCATGGCGTGGATCACGCGCCGGAACCAGCGCGCGGTAAGACGGCCATTGCCGGCAGCTTCGTAAATGGGGACGATGCGACCGACCTCGAGCGATTGCCACTTGGGTTCGTCGCCAGTGCCGTTGCCGTGGGCAGTCGGATCGTGCAAAACCTCGAACTGAGGCTGGATAATTTCGAAGCGGTGGCCTCCACGGTCTCCCGCTTCCACCTTGCCGTACAGCGCCAGCAGCATGCCGGCGCGAAACTTGTCTTGCAGGTAGGTGGCGTTGAACCACACGCACTTCAGCGTGTCACGGCCCTGACCGACGGTCATCTCGAAGATGGGCATGCGGCGCGTGCGGAACAATCCGAAGGTGCGCACTTCGGCGATAATGCTGGCCATCTCGCCGGCGCGCAGCTCGCCAATGCCACGGGGATTGAGCCGGTCTTCGTAGCGGAAGGGCAAATAGTAGAGCAGGTCCTCGACGGTGCTGATGCCCTTCTCCAGCAGAATTTGGGCGAACTTTGGTCCAATGCCTTTGACGAACTGCACGTTGGTGGCGAGGTCGAGCACAGAAGGATGGTAAATGAAGCAGCCATCAGCTATCAGCTCTCAGCCGTCTGCGTCGCCATTCGCTCTTCGCTCTTCGCTTTTCGCTTTTCGCTTTTCGCTTCGGGCCAATAAGCTTTCCACCTTTGCAAATGTAAGGCGATCTCGATCGGGTTTGGCGCTACCTTGTGGTTTCGGGCTCGCAACGTAATAGCGAAAGGCGAAGAGCGATTCGTACTTTTCTGGCATCAAATGCGCCTTTGCGGGTGTCCAATAAATGCGTGCTTCGAAGACTTCTCAAGCAGTTGGTTGCCGTAGTCGTGGGCAGCCTGCTCTACTTCTTCATCCTGATGCCACACCTGCCGTTGGCGGGCCGTCATCAACCTTTTCGGATTGACCTCGGGCTGGTAGTGAACCTCTGGGTGTGCCTTGTCCTCTACGGTATTGTCGAGTGGCTTGATCGAAAGTGGCGGCGCGATGGCCCAACTGCGGAGAGCCGCAAACGGTAATGCGGTTTTCTTGGGGGGCACTCGTGTGCGGTGCCTGCGCCACTCCGGAATTTCCACAAGGTGAGACGGACTTTTTCGGCAGCCTGTTAGAATTCGTGCTCGGCCCCGAAGCCCTTCAGCATCTGCTGCAGGTCGAGCTTCTGCTGCTCCATCTGTTTCTGGAATTCCTGCATTTCCTGCTGGAGCTGCGGCGTCCAGCTCTTCATCGACTCTTGGATGTCATGCCGCATCCGATCCAGCTCTTCCTGGGTCGGCCGCGCGGACTTCGCGATCTCGCGGGTCATCTTCTCGATCTGCTCTTGCGTTGGCTTCGCAGACTTTTCGATTTTGCGAGCCATCTTTTCCATGTCTTTTTGCTTTATCTTCATCGACTTTTCAATTTCGCGGCGCATCTGTTGCAGCTCTTCCTCGCTGGGCTGCAATGCCGCCAGCATTTCCTTCTGGCTGGCCTCAAGCTGGGGACGCAACTTCTCCATTTCCTGCCCTAAAGCTTGCATCTGCTCTTCAACATCTCCCCAGTCCTGGCCACGCATTCTTGAGGAATCTCCTGCGGGCGGAAGATGCATTACGACCGTCTGCTCGCGTTTGTCGCGGACCACGGTGACGGATATCTGGCCTGCCTGGACCCGCATAGCGCGCCGCCAGTCGGCCATGTCGTGCACGGTTTCGTTGTTCAGCTTGACGATCACGTCGCCGGCCTTCAGGCCAGCCGCGTCGGCGGGACTGCCTTTTTCTACGGACCGCACTAGAACGCCTCTTCCTGCTGGCACATTGAAGAAGTCGGCCAATTGCGGACAAAGGCTTTCCACCATCAAACCGTGGCGCGAAGAAAGGACGGTAACGGATGGGATCTCCATACCATTGATCACGCCGGGAGCCACTACCGGGCCGGTCCACCGTGGGCCTCCGGCTACGAAGCTCCGCGCATGAGGCGTAACTTGCGGCCAGCTTCCGAGAGTCACTTTGACGTCTTTCGTCTCACCGCTGCGGACTACGGTCAACGTCACTGTCTTGCCGGGGCGAGTCACGTGGATCATGTTCCCCAATTGTTCCGGAGATTCTATCTTCGAACCGTTTAACCCTACGATGACATCATTCTCTTTCAATCCCGCCTTGCATGCGGGACCATCCCGGTCGAGATCGGTAATGACCGCGCCGTTGGAGTTGGCTAATTTCAGCGCGGAGGCCTGCTGCGGGGTGACCTGGTCAATGTGCACACCGAGATACGCGGTCTCGTGCGAATCCGGCCACGCCGGATTACCCGAGGCGGGCTCGGCCGCTGCCGGCGCCACCATTGCAGACGCCAGAAGGATTGAGACCAGACCGTGCATAACTATTGTAATTTTGCGCATGACTTCCACCCTTAACGTGATTGCCGGAAATCGATCTGTCCAATGATCGTGCGGACCTTCAACGCTGGACCGCCTCCATCCAATGCCCCTTCGGCGTACATGGACCGGGGGGCGAAGTTACTGCCTTCCTTGGTGATCCGTAATCCGGGAAACTCGGAAACGATGCCATGCCCCGTCGCCATGTCAGACGAGGCGTGCACCGTGACCGGCAAGTCCTTTGGCAGAAAGACAACCACGTCCCCGGCTGCCGTATGCAGCGACGAATCGGTGAAGCTGCCACGCTTGCCCACAAACTCAGCCGTAATCCCGCCCGCTCCCGTTTCCACCTGCGCACCCTGACTGAGATTGCGCAATTCGACACTGCCGCCACCGGTAGTGACCTGCACCCGTCCCCTGGCGCTGTCCAGGCGCACACTTCCCCCGGTAGTTTCAGCTTGAACCGCGCCGCTTACGTCGCCCAGATTGAGATTGCCCCCACCGGAGCTTGCCCCCAGATCACCGGTGCACTTGCGCACCTCAATGTTGCCCGCGCCAGTTTGAATACTGGCTCCCTTCGAGGAACCGACAAACACCCTGCCACCACCGATGTTCACGCGCGTTTGCCCGGCAACGTTCTTAATGTGGACGTCCCCTCCTCCACTGGTGAGTAAGAAATCGGAGCCCAGACGGCCGACCTCGACATTTCCACCGCCGCTGGTAATCTTCACCGATCCGTCCAGATCGTCGAGCGTCACCGAACCGCCGCCGGTCGCGGCCAGAACCGTAGCAACGATAGAACTAAAGTCGAGCCGACCACTTCGCGTTTCCACTTTCACCATCTCTAATTTTCGTGGTATTTGCACGAGAAACTCAGCGCTGAATTGGTTCAGGTTCCGGTTTGCCAGCCTGCCTTCGATGAAGGCGCCTTCCGCATTCTTGATCGCGGAAATACGCATCTGCTCAAATTGGCGCCGCGCCGCTTCTTGGCTGGGGGCGTGCGAGCGTTTGCGAATGACATACGTCACGGTTGGCGAAGTCCCCTGCACCTGCACCGATCCCAGATCGGTGGTAATACGAACCTGGCGGGAAGCGGGCAATGTCCCGGTGATCTCTTCCACCCAGGAATTACCGTCGCGGTAAACTCGCGATTGTTGCGCCCACAGGGGAATCGCAACCGCCATCGCCAATATTGCGGCGGCCGCTGTCCATTTGCGACTACTGGCGGCACGCCGTGCGCCGAAGTCTTCGCGCCCCGCCTTTTTCATCGCCGCTCTAAATTGCCAACCCTGCTTCAACCAATCCTCTTTCCAGGAGCGAATGCACGAAGATCTGAAACACCGTTTCTGCCTAGTAAATATTGGGCATCGAGGCCAGCACGCGCTTGGACTCGGTGCGAATGTACTCGCTGGGATCTTCCTTCGACAACTGTTGCAGGGCCATGCGCACGCTGCTGTCGGCGCGGACCGGTTCCAGCGCATGGAGGGCTCCGCTGCGCACTCCCAAATTGCTGTCGTTCAGCAGGGATTCGAGCACGGCATTGCGCACGCGGATGTCCTGCTTCACGTAGGACCCCAGTCCATCCAGCGCCATGAGGCGCACGCCTGGATTACTGTCGTAACGCAGCGCATAGGTCAGGGTCTCGCGTACCCGGGGATCGTCAGCTTTGCTGGTGAGTACATCCACGGAATTCAAACGCACCCCGGAATTCTCGTTACTCTTGGCGGCATACAGCAACAGGTCCTGCACCTTCGGGTCGGAGGCCGACCCTTGGACCGACGCGGGCATGCGCTTGTCGTATTGAACTTTGACATTATCGGTGCCGGGTTCTTTTTCGATGGAGGTGATGCCGCCGATGGAAGCTTCTACCGGAGGAGCGGTTGCAGTAGCCGGACCCTTCACGCTGTACATAGCGCCCAGGCCGCCGCCAAAGCCAACGATGAAGATGACCATGGCCAGCGCGGGCGAGAAACGCACCTGGCGCATCCATGCCATGGGATCGAAGGCGAGCCGATGGTACCAGGCGCGATTCTGCTGAGCGGTCTCCAGCGCCTCCTGGAGGCGCATACGCGCCGCAGCCAGAAAGCTCGCCGACGGCTCTTCCACCGGTAGCGCGTTCATCTGTGCCTGGAAATCTTGCTGCGCGGCAAGCTCGGCCGCGCAGTCCTGACAGCGCCGGATGTGCTGCTCCAACTCGTGGCGCGCGTCGTCAGCCAGCTCGTCGTATAGATAGAGCGCCGTGTTCTGTTGTACCCATTCGCAATTCATAATGACTGCCTCTTGCTTCTTCCCGATGCCCGGCCCTAGCGAACGCTCTTCAGTGCGGCGCGCAGTTTCTGGGTGCCGCGAAACAGCGTATTCTTCGCCGTTTCTTCCGTCGTATTCAAAATTTCGCCGATCGTGCGCAGCTTTAAACCCTGGTAGTGCTTCAGCTCAAATACCATGCGCTCGCGCGGGGTCAGCTTCTTCAAGGCCTTGGCGATGTTCGCCGCCAGCTCGCGCCGCATCAGGTCGCGCTCCGGACTGGCTCCCGACCGCTGGTCAGCGACCTGGTCGAGCAAGTCGTAAGTACCGCCTTCCGAGTCGGTGGTCACCCCCGAATCCTCTTTTCGCACCTGCCGCTTGCGCAGAAGATCGAGGCACAGATTGGTCACGATGCGGTAGATCCAGGTATAAAACGAGCACTCGAAACGAAAATTGCCGATATTCCGGTAGGCCTTGAGGAACGCCTCCTGGTAAATGTCCTGGGCGTCCTGCTCCGAGCGGGTCAGGTGATAGGCCAGGCGAAGCACGGCGCCATCGTACTGACGCACGAGTTCCTCGAACGCGGCGTGATTGCCCCGTTGTGCTTCCCGGATCAGCTCCGTGTCATTCATGCGGCTCTGGGCCTGCCCCACCATGGACCCTCGGTCAGAGGGAGTAGAGGACGTTTTGTCCGCCTCCCGCCACGCCACGGAAGAACGGAGCCCCGGGCCAACCGTGAGAGGAACTGCTACCGCTTCGGCCGGCATGCTGGTTTCTACCTGGTCTGCAATTAGCAAGCCTCAATTCGAGTGCCTGCAATTACATAGACGGGAGCGGGAGGAAACCGTGAGCGGTCATTATAGACGCCTCAGTTAGTAGATACGTGGCCGGAGCGTAACGGTTCACGCCGGCAAGGATCTTGCGGGTCTTGACGGGCCTGGCTTAGCTAGAACTCATCAACTCACCTCATAAATCGTTCTGAGGTGCATCAGGGCACGACTTTTAGTCGTGCCGAACGAAGCGCAGGAAAAGCAGGGCTTTAGCCCTTGCAAAAACAGGTCCCTCAGGGCTGAAGCCCAAGTCGTTGCTGACCCGTTGCGGCACGTCTGAAGCCGTGCCCTGATACAAAACGATTTATGAGATGGCTTGATGGCGTCTAGTCTAAGTAAACTCAGCTAATGAGCTACACGGTTACATCAGGCGAAGACCAACCTCTCGCGGCTGATCAAAGAAGCTGAAAAAGGTACGGAGGTCATCATCACTCGTGGCAAGAAACCGGTCGCGAAGCTGGTCGCGATCCCGAGCGGGGAGACAAAGCGCATTCCAGGCCTGCCAAGGGCCAAATCTGGTCCGCCCCCGATGTGTTCGATCCTCTCACGGACGACGAACTGCGGGAGCTGGGATTTGAATGATCGCGCTGCTTGATATACAGCCCGCTACCTGGCTATTTCGCCTGAGGCTTGCCTAGGCGAAGACCGTACTTCTTGCCGCATTCCCCCTCACGGAAGGCCGTGCGGAGCGGGCATCATCCGTCCCATTGGCCATCTCGGCCGACCAGTCCGCAACTTTCTGGTCGCACCACTGCCGCGATCCTTTGGGATAATCGGGCTTCACCACCGGGTTCACGATCGGTGCGGGCGAAGGGCCGGGAGTGGGACTGGACTTGTTGTGCTGCCAGATTGCCAGTCCGCCGAGCCCGCCGATTGCCGTGATCAACGCAGCTGCGCCCGTTAGATATGCCCGGCAAAAATGTCCAGAAAGAGCCGCGCTCAGAGTCTTGGTCCGCCATAATGGTCCTCGTGCCGTTCAGTACCAGTCGCTTCCCGAAGGCGCGCGACAACAGTCACACGACAGTTACGCCGTTTTTTCACGCACAGGGGGAAACGAGTGGGTACATCCTAATGCGATTCCGCTGCGTGTTCCAGCACTTTCGTTGCCGGGGTAGGATCGGGGCTACCAAACAACACAAAAGCACAAGTCGGGGCACTCGGTGCCTCGCCTTTCGGGAAAAATTTTCCGCGCGGGAATTCGGACCCGCATGACCGTCAATCCTAGTTCGCGAGAAGCGCGATCTAGGCTTCGGCGCCGGCTTCTTCCACCGGAGCGGCTTCGGCCGACGCTTCTTTGTTGATGACAACTTTGAGCTGCACGGTTACGTCCTTGTGCAACTTCACCGGCACATTGAACTCGCCGACATGCTTCAGCGGCTCATCGAGCTGAATCTTGCGGCGATCAATCTGCACGCCCTTGTGCTCGAGCTCGCTCGCGATGTCAGCCGAGGTCACGGAGCCAAAGAGTTGATCGCGCTCGCCCGACTTGCGGGTGAAGCTCAAGGTCACGGCCTCGACCTGCTGCGCCAAAGCCTGGGCATCGCCCTTCTCGCTGGCAGCGCGTCGCACAGCCGACGCCTTCATCTGCTCGATGACGGCGCGGTTGGCGGCAGTGGCTTCAATCGCCAGCTTCTGGGGAATGAGATAGTTGCGGCCGTAGCCCGCGGCGACCTTCACCACTTCGCCGCGGGAGCCAAGCTTAACCACGTCTTCTTTCAGAATGACTTCCATGTATAGAACTCCGTCAAATCTTATTTGGCAAGGCTCTCCGGGGCTAAAGCCCCTGAATATTGTTGAGGGCTTGGACGCGGGCCTGAACCGCAACCGCTGCCGTCCCTACGGGACTCAGTCTTATTTCCATCTACCCAGCGCTGAAGCGCTGGGCTAAGCTCTTTCGCCCCTTCGGGGCTGGTTCTTGTGTGCTTCCGTCCACTCGGGTAAACCGTTGTGAGGTTGCGACACAATCTCTGAAGGCCCGCTCTACCATCGGCCCTAGCCCCGGCCCCTAACCCCTGACCCCTGATTTACCTTCCCCCGAACGGCAGCAGCGCGATGTTACGCGCCTGCTTGATAGCGTCAGCCAGACGCCGCTGGTGCGGGGTGCAAACGCCGGTCAGACGGCGAGGCACGATCTTTCCGGCCTCAGAGACAAATCCTGACAGTAGCCGGACGTCCTTGTAGTTGATGCCGTCGATCTTCTCGACGCAGAATTTGCAAACCTTCTTGCGGCGGAAGAACTTCCGACCGCCGCCGCCACCGCCGCCGGGACCTCCAGGACCGCCGCCTGGCCGTCCACCGGGACGAGGTCCGCGAGGCGCACCATAGCCGCCGCCACCGCCGCCGCCTCCTTCGCGAGGAGCACCGCCATCCGCACGCGCAGTGGGTGCGTCAGTCGTTGCGGCGCCAACTCCGGGGGCCGCATTCCTATTGGATTCGTCTGCCATGATTCTCCTTCTCTATTCTGTTGGCCTCACGGAGAATTCTCGCCGTCAGGTATAGTCCCTGCAGGACTGTAGTTCTATATTCGCGCGACGCGCCGGACCCATGGACCTCCATAGGCAAGCATTTATGCGCTAACCGGCTCCGATTCGGCGCCTGCTGGCGAAGCCGGTTCGGGCGCCGCTTCCGGCTCTGCTGCTACGGCGGCCTCCGCCGCGGCTTCGGCTGCCGCAGACGCCGCTGCTGCCTGACGTCCCTTGCCGCGGACCTTGGCGTCGCGGAGTGCCTTAACCTTGGCCAGCCGCTTCTGCTCTTCATCGATCCGTACGGTGATGAACTTGATCACCGGTTCAGTCACGCGCAGACGGCGTTCCACTTCCTTCACCATGGCGCCTTCGCCTTCCAGCACCATCAGCATGTAAATGCCATCCTGGAATTTGCGCACGGTGTAGGCCAGCCGGCGCTTGCCCATGCGCTCCATGCTTTTCACCGATCCGCCCGCACCGCCGACCTGCGTTTCCAAGCTCGATATCAGTTTGTCCTGGTCCTCTTCGAGCATGTCAGGACGGACAATGAACATCAATTCATAAGTACGTTGCATTCTGTTTTTCTCCTAAGCTGTCAGCCTTCAGCTATCAGCCGGCTGCCCCATCCTTTCGCCCGCTTTTGGCGAAAGGTTGGGATTCACCGTTCCATTTCTGTTGTCATCTTCTGTTGTCATCCTCAGCGCAGGCGACCTGTCGTTGGTCGCCGGAAATGACCTTTCAAAACCTTCTACCATCCCTACGGGACTCGGATTCTTTTGACCGCCTACCCAGCGCTGAAGCGCTGGGCTAAGCTGTTCCGTCCTGCCAGCGGGACTGGGTCGTTCGCGTTGCAGGGCCGCTGCCATTTCGTACACGTTCCGTCCCACGCAGTGGGACTGAGGCATTTGCGTTGCGGGCGCTGCTGCCTTTTCCTGCACGTTCCTCTTACAAGCTCCTGTTAGTCCCACGTTGACGCCCGAAACTCGGACTCGAAACTTGAACCTCGAAACTGCACTTCTTAACTAACCCCTAGCCCCTAATCACTGCTCGCCTGCCTCTTCCGCCTTCCGATTAAAGCGGTTCATGGCCGCTTGCACGCCTTCGCTGAGAATGACCCGCACCGCCTCCGCCGCCGAATCCAAAACCTGGTCGATGGCCGGAAGCTGCGCCTTCTTGAATTGCGACAACACAAACCGTGCGCCGTCGCCCACCGGATGATCGGGCGCAATTCCCATCCGGACCCGCATAATTTCCTGGGTCCCCAGCGCGTCAATCACCGATTCCACCCCATTGTGTCCCGCCGAGCGGCCGCGTGGCCGGACGCGCAAGGTCCCAAACGGCAGATCTATCTCGTCGTACAGCAGCACCAGGTCCTGCTCTGGCTGCACTTCGTACTCGCGTACCAAGTCACGCACCGAAGCGCCGCTCAGGTTCATAAAGGTCTCCGGCTTGGCCAGCACCACTTCGTGGCCGGCGATGCGCGTTCGCGCCGTTTGCGCACGGCAATTGCGATTGTCCACGCGCACGCCGCATTGTTCGGCAATGCGGTCCACCGCCAGAAAACCCATATTGTGCGGTGTGAACTGGTACTCGATGCCCGGATTGCCGAGCCCGACGATCAGCTTCACCGCGCTTACTTCTTCTTCTCAGACTTCTCGGATTTCTCGGCCTTCTCCGGCTTGGCTGCCTTGTCGCCACCCTCGGCAGCTTCGCCTGCGGTCTCCTGCTTGCCCTTCTTGATGACCTCGGGCTCGGTGGCCGTCGCTTCAGCTTCCACCACACCTTCGACCGGCGCGGCTTCCACAACTTCCTTCACCGCGGTAACGTGGGCAACCGCCTGCGTCTCATCGGTGATGAACTTCAGCTTGGCATCGTGCGCCAGGTCCGAAATGCGAATCGTCTGGCCGAACTCCAGCTTGCTGACGTCGGCAACCAGATGGCCCGGGATGTCGCCCGGCAAACATTCGATCTCGACCTCGCGCAACATCTGCTCCAAGATGCCGCCCTGTAACTTGACGCCGGGAGCTTCGCCCTTGAGCACGATGGGAACGCTCACCCGCAAAACCTTGTCCATGGCGATGCGCTTCAGGTCCACGTGCAGCAGCGCACTCTTGATAGGCTCAAACTGCCAGTCCACGATCATCACCTTGGCGGCTTGACCCTCCAGGCTGAGATCGAAAATCGAGTTGTGCCCCGTTTCCGAATTCAGGATCCGCCTCATCTGCTTGGGGTCGACAGCGATGGCCTGCGCCGGTTGGCCCGCGCCGTATACCACGGCCGGAATCATGCCGCTGGCGCGCAGCCGGCGGGCGTCATTCTTGCCGCCACCTTGCCGCGGCTTGGCTTCTACGTTTTTGTCTGCGGTTGCTGTAGCCATAATCTTGTCCTTTATAAAAACAATCTGCTGACCGAAGTCTCCTCGTGAATCGACTGAATGGCCCGCCCGATGAGACCCGCGATCGACAGCACTTTGATCTTGGGCTCATTGCGCCCCGCGTCCGTCAGCGGGATGGTGTTGGTCACCACCACTTCGGCCAACCCCGATTGGGAAATCCGTTCGACCGCCGGGCCGGAAAGTACCGGATGGGTGGCACAGGCATAAACCTGGCGCGCGCCCGCCTCCAGCAATGCCTGGCAAGTTTTCACCAGCGTACCGGCAGTATCGATAATGTCGTCCAGGATGAGACAGGTGCGGTTAGTCACGTCGCCGATGACATGCATCACCTCAGTCACATCCATCTCCACGCGGCGCTTGTCCACGATGGCCAGCGCCGATTCCATCTTCTTGGCGAAGAAGCGCGCGCGCTCCACGCCACCTGCGTCCGGTGAAACCACCGTCAGGTCCGGAAACTGTTTCTTGCGGAAGTAATCCACCAGCACCGGCGAAGCAAACAGGTGGTCCACCGGGATGTTGAAAAAACCCTGAATCTGCGGCGCGTGCAGGTCCACTACCAATGCCCGATCGGCCCCCGCGGTCGTCAACAGGTCCGCGACCAGCTTCGACGATATCGGAACGCGCGGCTTGTCCTTGCGGTCCTGCCGGGCGTAACCGAAGTACGGAATCACCACCGTGATGCGGCGCGCCGAAGCGCGCTTCAGCGCATCAATCAGCAGCAGCAACTGCATCAGGTGCTGGTCCACTGGATCGCAGGTGGGCTGCACCATGAAAACGTCGGCCCCGCGTACGTTCTCCTCGATCTGCACGTACGTCTCGCCGTCGGAAAACTTGGAGATGCATGCTTGGCCCAGCGGCAAACCCAAAAAGTAGCAGACGTCTTTGGCCAGCGCATCGTTGGCAGTGCCAGAAAAAATCTTCCACTTGTCATCCTGGCGCGCCCGTGCCGGCTTCGGCTTGGGATCGGCTCCGGGATGAGTTTGCTTGTCCGACTGCTGTGCGGCCGTTGCCGTGCCTTCGCCAGCTACGCCCGCCGTGTGCACTGCGCTCGGTTTTGCTGCCGTTTCCATCGAATCAAATACCCCGCTTCACCTGGTTGAGTTACACGCTGGGTCTTGAATGCCGCTGTTCGCTTGAATGCCGCTGTTCGTTATTCGCCCTTCGCTTTTGGCTATTAGCCATTAGCTCTTAGCTTTTAGCCTGCAAACCTTGAAACCCGGAATTTTCTAGCCGCTGACAACTAGCCACTGACTGCCACTGGCAACTGGCTACTGACAACTGGTTCTTGGCTGGGCGGCCAGGATTCGAACCTGGACAAAGTGCTCCAAAGGCACTTGACCTACCATTAGTCGACCGCCCAGTGAAGCAAGCTGTCAGCTGTCAGCTATCAGCCGTCAGCTTTCAGTTGCAAACCTGAAGCTGTGCGCTCCATCCTCGTCGCCTGCCGGGTGCCCCATCCTTTCGCCCGCTTTTGGCGAAAGGGTGGGAGCTAGTAGATCGAAAGTTGCTCACGCAAACATCTGCTGCCAATACTCATCCCGCGTCAGCGTTGTCGTCGCAATCGCCGCGTGTCCCGCAGCGCTCATGCGCGCAGCCGCCGCTTGCGCCTCTTCGCCGGAACCGAACAGCCCATACAACGTTGACCCGGAGCCGGACAGTGACGCATAACGCGCACCTTCGCGCTGCAAGACACGTTTTACCTCACGCAAATCGGGATACTCAGGAAAGACGACGCGTTCGAAGTCGTTCTCGATCCCGGCTCGGACGAGGTCGAGAAGCGGTGTCTCGGCCCGGTCCCCGCCCACCGCGGGAACACCGGATGCAGGCTCACTCGCGGATACGGCTCGCGAGAAAACACTCTCGCTCAGCCAGGCATACACGGCCTGACTGAACTTGTTAATTGTACCTGTGGCTCCAGCGCCGGTCAATTCAGATTCTCGCGCC
>DATCCF010000304.1:0-19473 GCA_036511435.1 Terriglobales bacterium
GTTCGTTGGTCCGCAGCGAACGCGGCGCTGAACCCGGATTATTCATGAGGATCTCAAAGCTACCGAAACAGATGAATAATCCAGATGAAGCCCCGCTCTATCCGAACTCGCCGGACTACACCAATTCTGAAACCGCTCTAATGCAGCCAACGGCATCGCAAGGGTTAAAAACCGAACGTCCGCCCCACTGAACGAGGTACGACGGATGACGTGGACTATGGTGTCGGGTGCCCAAAACGCGAAGCCACCGATGCACGCCACCTTCAACATCTTTGCAGTTGCCGTTTTCATTGAACACCGCTGAACGCCAGCACTTTACGCTGAATCGCGGACGACGTCCACGTTTGTTGGTGATAACACCCCTAATCACAAGCAACCAGGTTTGCGCCTGCGAGACTCACGCATCTGCCACTCGGTAGTGTCCGGTGTGATTGTTCCCGAGTCACACGCCTTTCAGAAGTTGATCAATCGCTCACCGCTTCGCCGGAGCCGAGGTGCGCGAATGCGACTGTGCATCCGCGTAGAGCGCATCAATCTCTTTCTTGTAGAGTTGCTCCAGATGGCGGCGACGGAGCTTCATACTCGGGGTGAGCGTTCCGTCTTCAATGCTGAGCTCGGCATGAATCACCAGCACCCGCTTTAGTTTTTCGTACTGGGCGAGGTTCTGATTTAATTCTTCGACGATGCCTTCGTAGAGCGACTGGACCTGGGGCGATTTCACCAGTTGCCGGTGGGTGGTGAACTTCACTCCATGGTTGTTCGCCCATTCTTCCAGGATGGGGAAGTTGGGAACGATCAGCACGGCAGGGAAGCGCCGCCTGTCACCGAGCAATGCGGCCTCACCCACGAACAGGTTCGCCTTGAGCGAACTCTCGATCGACTGAGGAGCGATGAACTTTCCGCCCGAGGTCTTGATCAGGTCTTTCTTGCGGTCCGTAATGGAGAGGTAACCGTCCGGATCCAGGACTGCCACATCTCCGGTCATAAACCACCCAGCTTCAAAGGCAGCCGCGCTTTCCTCCGGCATGTTCCAGTAACCTGTGAACACCGACGGGCCCCGCACCAGCAGTTCGCCATCGGCTGCCACTTTGACTTCCACGTTCGGCAAAGCCTTGCCGACCGTCCCGATCCGATGATTGATGGGATTGTTTAGCGCAATGACCGGTGAGGTTTCGGTCAGGCCGTAGCCTTCATGGATACGAATTCCGATGTTAGCGAACCAGGTGGCAATCTCGCGACCGAGCGGCGCGCCTCCGGACACAAAGATACGCGAGCGGCCTCCCATGGCATGGCGCACCTTGGAAAATACCAGTTTATTAGCCAGCTTCCACGACAGGGAAGTCGGAGTTTCGCCGCGAAGGACCGCTTCGCGGTTGGCGCTTCCCACCGACATGGCCCAGTTGAAGAGCTTACGTTTTACGCCTTGCGTCTTGTGCTCAACCGAGTTGCAGATCTTCTCGTACAGTCGGGGCACGGCCACGAATACCGTGGGATGCACCTCGCCAAGCGTGCGTAGGAGGTCGTCAATATTGGGACAGTAGGCGAGGGGGACGCCCCAGCTCATCATGGCGTAATCCAGATGCCGCGCCGTGACGTGGGACAACGGCAGGAACGAAACGCAGAGGTCGTCTTTGCCCACGTCAAACATGTCGAGCGAGACGCTGAGGTTCGCGGCGAGGTTGCCATGCGTCAGCATCACGCCCTTGGGCGTGCCCGTGGTCCCCGATGTGTAAATGAGCGTCGCCAGGTCGTCGGGCTCAACCGCCCGCCCTAAGGCTTCGACTTCTGGGTCCGCTCCGGGGGTAGCGTTCCGCAGAAAACTTTGCATGGGAATGGCTTCGGTGAGATCGGGAGCGTCATCCATGATGACGATGCGTTCAACCTTGGTCTGGTGCTGGATGGACGCGATCTTCTCGTACTGTTTGGGAGTGGAGACGAAGACGATGGTGGCTTCCGAATGTTGCAGCAGGTACAAGGTCTGCTCGGCGGTCTGGGTGGCGTAGATCGGGACGTCAACTGCGCCCAACAGCAAAGTGGCGAAGTCGGCGATCACCCACTCCGGACGGTTCTCGCTCAAGATGGCGACGCGATCGCCCTTGCCAATACCCCAAGCCTGCAATTGACGCGCGGTGGCGTAGACCTGGGTTTGCAGTTGGGCGGAGGAAATTGGCGTCCACGCGCCCGACGCACGGGTTAACATCACGCGGTCGGCGTTGCGTTCCACGACCGCAAAGAAGATTTCGTTGAGGGTCTTGATATTCATTGCTTCCCAGTCTATGCGAGGGACCGGTTTGGAGACGCAAGCCTCTCAGAACCGAAATGTTAGCTTTTCCACGGCCCACGACGCTGTGACCTGTGACATGTATCGCTGTGTTTACCGCAAGGGGAGCCGGCCCGATTTCCCTGGGCCTATGGAAGTGCTTCGGGAGCCACTCCCTGGTTCCCGCCGCTGTGCATCCCGTTAAGAAAAATATCTACCACTGAATCCGTCACATTGGATAGCCGATACTCGTGTCCACTCAGCACCCAGGAGGTCACCATTTCGTCGAGCGCTCCAAAGAAACAGTTGGCCGCGATTTTGTCCGACATGTCGCGGCGGAAAACTCCGCTCGCCTGTCCGTCACCGATGGCCGCACGCACCAGGCCGAGGTATTCGACCATGTGATGGTGCGAGAACTCGGAGAGGAAGCGTGTGCTCTGCCGCAATTCCATTTGAAATACCACCGCCAGGTTGCGATTTGATCCCAGTGCGTCCAGATGAAGAAAAGCCAGCCGCCGCAACCGCTCGGCGGGGCTGGGAAGCTTCTCGACCTCAGTACGTGTGTTCCTCATAAACGCATCGAAGGCCGTGTTGATGGCCGTCATCAGGATCTCGTCTTTGTTCTTGAAGTAGAGATAGACGGTGCCGTCGGCGACGTCGGCGCGATCGGCGATGTCGGCGATTCGCGAGTTAAAAAAGCCTTTGTCGGCGAATACCGCGACCGCAGCCTCGAGGATGCGCTGGTATTTTTCAGCATTGCGGCTTGTGCCGCTGCCGACGTTCCCCGGAGCAGGCAAAGGAGCTTGAGAGTCTCGCTTCATCAAGGGCCCATGAGGGGAGGCGGGTGTAACTGGCCGAACACTCCCCGAAATCCTACGATCCATCCACGGATGGCGAGCTGCGACTTCGCCGAATGAATGTTCATTCAGTTGTAAATTTATAGCCGTGGCAGGATTTACGCAATGGAAAGCGCCATTCCCAAAATGGTTCTTGGTCATTGCAGTCCGGCGTTAAGACGACTAGCTACGATCATTGGGGGATACGTTCGACGATCAATTGTGCCGTGCCCGAGGCACTCGAATCCTTCGCCATCCGAACCCACCGTTGAAACGGTGGGCTATCTTATTCCGTCCCGCATAGCGGGACTGATGTATTCGCCAGTCGGGCATTTTCGCAGGCGCTTTCGACTACGAGGAATGACTAGTCGTCTGAACGCCGGAATGTAAACGCGTGTGGCGCACCGTGACCCTTTGATGTCACAATGCCTCGGGCGCCAATTCTTGTGGGGTTGGCGTCGAATCGAGAGGAGAGTTTTCATGAAGAAAATGCTACTGGCGCTATTGCTCGCCGGGTCCGTGTTGCCCGCTAGCTATGCCGCCGACAAGCCGAGCGAGACGCCGCTGCCCAAGATCAAGGTGGGCGACATGGCGCCGGATTTCACCCTGCAAGACCAGGACGGAAACAAAGTTTCGCTGCACGACTTCCGCGGCAAGAAGAACGTCGCCCTGGCGTTCTACATCTTCGCCTTCACCGGTGGTTGAACCAAGCAGATGCAGGCTTTCCAGCAGAACCTCGCCAAGCTGGAAGCTGCCGATACCCAGGTGCTGGGTGTGAGCATGGATTCTCCCTTCTCGAACAAGGCGTGGGCGGAAAAAATCGGCGTTACCTTCCCGTTACTCAGCGACTGGGGCGGCGACACGACCAAGGAGTACGGCCTCTACAACCCGAAATACAAGGCCGCGCGGCGGGTAAACTACCTGATCGATAAGGACGGCAAGGTGATCGAGATGCAATTGGACTCGGAGGCCATCGATCCGTCGAAGGTCGTCGTAGCCTGCCAGGCAAGGAAGCTGGGGCGGTAGGAATTGTTCCCACCCTCTCGTCAGACAAAGGCGAGCAGGGTGGGATTGGCCTGAACGCGACGGGGAACGTGTGAAAGCGACACGGTCCGAAAGCGGTTGCAACTATAGTCCAAATGGTGCAGAATTCCCGCCGATGAGCATTCCTGACTACCAAACGCTAATGTTGCCCTTGCTAAAGCATACGAGTGACGGCCAAGAGCAGTCGATCCGGAGTCTTGTTGAGGCATTAGCAGCAGACTTCAACCTCAGTGACTCCGAACGTAGGGAGCTGCTGCCGGGTGGCAGTCAGTTCGTTTTCGACAACCGTGTAGGCTGGGCACGAACATACTTGAAGAAAGCAGGCTTAGTTGTCGCTCCCAAGCGAGGCTTCGTACAGATAACCGAAAGGGGACGCTCGGTTCTTTCCAAGCAGCCGAAACGAATCGATAACAAGGTTCTGCGCCAGTTCCCCGAGTTTCTGGAGTTCCAAGGTGCGAAGAGCGTTGACGCAAAGCAAGAACTGGAAACTGCGCCCGAACAGTTAGACCCGCAAGAAAGCATAGAGGTTGGTTACCAACGCATTCGAAAACAGCTGTCTACGGAACTGCTAGAGCGTGTTAAGGCATGCTCTCCTGATTTCTTTGAAAGGCTCGTCGTGGAGCTCCTGCTAAAGATGGGGTATGGAGGAAACCGGAGAGATGCTGGTCAGGCGATTGGAAAGAGCGGCGATGGCGGGGTCGATGGCGTAATTAAGGAAGATAAGCTTGGACTGGACGTCGTCTACATACAGGCTAAACGGTGGGACAACAGCCAAGTTGGCAGCAAAGAGATTCAGGCATTCGTCGGCGCACTGCACGGCAGGAAGGCGCGTAAGGGAGTCTTCATTACAACAACCGGGTTTTCGAAGCCCGCTGGTGATTACGTGCGGGACATTCAGGATAAAGTGGTCCTGATTGACGGTCACCAACTCGCCGACCTGATGATTGACCACGGTGTCGGTGTATCGACCGTTACCTTGTACGAAGTCAAAAAGATTGACAGTGATTACTTCGTCGAGGAATAAGCATAGGCACCTGATATCAGCATGAAGATTGGAAACACATGAGCGCCGCTACTACTGGCAAAACCTCTAAGAGAAAGGTGACTGAACCGCGCACCAATTGGAAGCGGCTTCGCTCCTTGACGGACAAGCAGATCCGGGCGGGACTTCGCAGAGATCCGGATGTCCACCCAACGGACGAGGCGTTCTGGGCAAAGGCGAAAGTTGTGATGCCTCGCTCCAAGAAAACAGTCACCATGCGGCTCGATGCGGACCTCTTGGATTGGTTTCGCGGCAACCCAGGCTACCAAACCCGTATTAATGCTATCCTCCGCGCCTATATGGATGCCCAGGTGCAGCACCGGTAAGTGATCAACGACGAAGCAGAACGGTTTGTCGACGGAGCTTCAGGTGAAGCGCCCGTGCGTGGATTTCTGCATCGGGCTGAAAGTTCACGCGACGGATTTCTGGTGCTCACCCACGGAGCAGGCGGGAATTGCAATGCGCCGCTGCTGGTCGCGCTGGCGGACAGACTTGCTGGGGCTGGGTTGACGGCGCTGCGCTGCGATCTGCCGTTTCGGCAGCGGCGCCCTAAGGGACCGCCGTCCCCCTCCGACGCCAAGCATGATCAAGCCGGACTGCGACGAGCCGTCGAGCTGATGAAGAAACAATTTGCGGGACAGGCTTTTCTCGGCGGCGTCTCTTACGGCGGACGTCAGGCGAGCATGTTGGTTGCAGCGGAGCCGACGCTGGTTGATGGGCTGCTCCTGTTGTCGTACCCGCTGCATCCTCCGGGACGGCCAGTGCAGTTGAGAACCGCGCATTTCCCCAGCCTGCGGGCTCCGGTTCTCTTCGTCAGCGGGACGCGTGATGCGTTTGGCTCGATCGGGGAGCTGGAAAGCGCGATCAAACTCATTCCTGCGCCCACGAAGCTGGTTCCGATCGAAGGTGCAGGACATAGTCTGTTGCAGAAGTCCAATCGCGAGGAATTGCCGGAGACGGTGGTGCGGGAATTTCTCACCTTCTTCTCCCACCCTTTCGCCAAACGCGGGCGAAAGGATGGGGCACCCGGCTCTAGTAAAAGGAACTGCGGTGCTCGGGCTTGCGGTAATTCGACTGGATAAGACGAGTAGCCGCCTCTCAAAAGTAAACATCGCCCTCACGGTCGTGATACTTCTTGTGGGGATCGCGCAGATTGCTTTGATGATCTGCCAGCACTAGATTATGGCTTTTACGAACGTTCAAGGTGTCTGTAAGCTGTGCCTGCAGCCGCGCATCCTCTGCAAGAGTCATTATCTCGGGCGGGCGCTTCATGTGTTGAGCCGCGACGACGGGAAGAATGCAATTGTGCTGACGCCGAAGATCATAACGGCGACGCCGAAGCAAGTTTGGGCTCACTTACTCTGTGCCGAATGCGAGAAGCGAATAAGCCGGAATGGTGAGTCGTATGTGCTGACGCTTCTGAACCGGAAAAACTCATTCGCACTCCTCGATCTGCTGAACAAAGCGACGCCGATGAAAGAGGAAGGGGCGCTCAAGGTCTTTTCGGCAACCGATCTTGGAATCGACACGGATAAGCTCGCCTATTTTGCCCTTAGCATTGTTTGGCGAGGTTCAGTCCACGACTGGAAGACCATTGAAGGGCAAACGACAGGAGTGCCGCTGGGTCCGTATGAGGAGCGCATCCGTCAATACCTGGCGGGAGAAGCCTGGTTTCCGGCAGACGTGCTGGTGGCGGTACATGTCTGCACGGATCTCGGTTCCACGGAATGATCTATGCGCCTGAGCGGGTGAAAGGCGTCCGGGCCATCTACAGCGACTTCTCGTTTCTCGTTCGCGGCATCTGGTTTCATGTGTACGTCGGGAAAGATATCCCAAAGGATATGAAAGAGATTTGCTGCGTGAATTCCGAAAAGAAGGTCATTTTCTTGAGAAGCTGCGAGAAGGAGTTCGCCGAGGGCGGTCGCCATTTCCAAAAGACTGCGACAATTTCGCCGAGGGTCGCGGACCTCTTCAAGGACTAGAATCGCCTCACGATGGGAGATCGAAAATGAACGATGCTTTGCTGCGGCGAGGGTACATTCACAGATGGAAGAAGCGTGATGCCCCGGAGAACTATAGAACCGATTATTGGTTCTGCGAGTTTGCGAAAGACGCCGCATACTGGGACACGAAGGAATCCGCCCAACATGCCTGCGATATCTTTAACATGGGAATAGAGATTCCGTCGGCCAATGGGGGCGTTCACGTGTGTCGCAATTTTGAAGTTGAGGAAGTTTCGGCAGTTCATTTTGTCGTGTTCTGCGAAGCCCCCTTTGTCGTCCGCGAAACGCAAGGCCAAAGCGTTTGATAGCTTACTTCTGTTCAACTGGCGGAGCAACTGAATGACGTTCTCGGTGCGACGTGCGGCCATTGATCCCGAGCTACGGACGACGTTTGAACGCTATGGAGTTGCGGCGATGCAGGCGATCATGGGCGGCGTTGGCAAAATTTTGGCATAAGGGAGGATGGGCTTACACGGATCAAGTGCGAGAGTCGTTGCTTCCCTGGCTCACCGAGCAGCACGACATGGCGGAACGGCGGGAAACGTGGCTGTTGCTTATGGAGGTTGCCATTGTGATTCTTGTTGGTGCTGAGCTTTTCTTCTCGGTGATCGAGTTCCTTACACGTCATCCCGGAAGGTGAAGACATGAGCGAGGTCCAGTATTTCCGTTATGGGTCACCGCAATGACGGAATGCCGGAAAGCTCGAAACAGGCTGATTCTAGCTGTTCAAAAGATTATGGAGGCTGAGTGAAGACTCACCTCTGGTTTGGAAATAGAATATCCTGTGCCACGACTTTGCCAGGCTGCGGGTATTCCACGAGTCCGAGCGTTCGCAATCGCCCACACGGATTGTTGAAGCCGCCCGATCTCGGGACGTAGCCAGTCTGTTCGGCAAGCTCATCCTTCGAGATGTCGCTCGGATAGATTTCGAGAAGCACCTTGAGAAGCTTCTGTTCCGGTCCGGGCAGGTACAGGCAACACCGCTAGCCCAAGCGGCCCCTACGCGCGCTCCGATGCTAATCCAGAGCCTTTAGGTGGGATGTAATCTTCTCGACTCCTTTTGGAGATTGCACATTAAGGCGCTTGAGCGGCGTTTTGCGGCAAAAAAATGCTAGGAAATGCTAGGGTTTCAGCGGAACGTTTCGGCGCGCCCGGCGGACCCTGGTCCTGGAGACCACTCGCTGGTGAGTCGGCAGAGTGTAGCAAACCAGTAGCAAAGCGGAGGGCACTATCTATGAAAATGGTGCGCCCTGAGAGATTCGAACTCCCGGCCTTCTGGTTCGTAGCCAGACGCTCTATCCAGCTGAGCTAAGGGCGCGCACAGTGGGCAGTCAGCAAATTATACCAAACCGCCGACAAAGTCCGCGATTACCGTGCGACCTCATGCAGGCAAGCCATGGCCACGGCACCGCTACGTGAAACGATGGCCGATTCCGGGTGAACCAAAACCTCGGTACCACCTTAGTGCCTTAGTAAACTTTTCCCGGTACTGGGAAACTTCTACCGTGTAGCCCAGCTTTGGAATACCGTAAGTCCTTTATTTGTCGGGGACACACTTTGGCACACCGGGTGCTCTATGCAATGCCAGACGAAGTGGCGCAATAAGGGGGCCGCTCGGAAGGGAATTTCGGCCAGACTTCCTTTCACTGAGCGGCCCTTTCTAATTTAGTTCTCCCCCCAAGAAATTTCGACTGCGTGTGCAGACGCCGACTGGATCGTTAGGCTTCCGTCGATGTACGCACACCGGGGTAAGACAGCAAAAGGCGAAGTGCTCAGCAACCAGCACTTCGCCCTTTGTATTTTCAGTTTTTTCTGGCGCCGCCGTACGTTACACCAGCGCCAGCTTTTCGCGAATATCGAAACCGGCGCTGCGCAGCAGATTCTCTACGGTTGATTCGTTCAGGCGGGTGGCGTCGTATTCCACCCGGATCGTCCGGTCAGGGTCGTTGAAGCGCACCCGGCGGATACCGTAGACATCGCTTACTTGTCCCAGCGCGCCCATTTCCATCTCGCCCGGCGGCATTCCATAGCGAAACAAAACTTCGACTGCGGTCATCGAACCCCTCACGCAAACGTGCAATGATAAGGACACGCGGAACTGGCAAACTTCCTCAGCATCTAGAATAGGTGCCAGAGAGGAGTCTCGGCCTCCGCACTGAATCCGCATTCAATATAGAGCATGGCTGCGCCAATGAACAGGGCGAGCACGTACACCAGGAGAGGGAGGGAATGAACGAACCCGAGGAAACCCTGGAGAACCGGATTATCGATATTTCGGTAATCGATCCTGTCTGTGGGATGGCGGTGAATCCGGTCGAGGCTCGTGGTAAGGCGCAGTACGAGGAGCAGACCTACCATTTCTGCTCGCCGGCTTGCATGCACAAGTTTGTGTCGTCGCCGGCGAAATATCTTTCGGCCGTTCAGGACGCTCCGAGCAACGCTCCGGCGCCGGCCGGCGTAGCCAGGAAGCTCGACAAAGATCCGGTTTGCGGGATGGATGTCGATGGCGCGAAGGCTGTCGCTTCGGTGGAGTACGAGGGCAAGCTGTATCACTTCTGCTGCCGCGGCTGCGCGGAGAAATTCAAGGATTATCCGGAGAAATATCTCTCCCCCAACTACAAGGCCGGCGGCATGGGCGCGATGGTTCAAATTGGTGGCGCCCCGGTGCAGATCGGCGCCGCCCGCAAGCTGGAGAAGGACTTGGTTTGCGGGATGAGTGTCGACCCCGGCAAAGCTGCGTCCACTGCGGTACACCAAGGCAAGACTTATTACTTCTGTAGTCGAGGATGCGGCGAGAAGTTCAAAGCTGATCCGGAGAAGTATGTTGCGCAAAGTGCGAATCCCAAAATCACCACTGCGGATGCGGTCGAGCAGAGCAAGACTGCGCCCCTTCCGTCGGGAACAACATACGTGTGTCCCATGGATCCCGAGGTGCGTCAACCGCGGCCCGGAGCTTGTCCCAAGTGCGGGATGGCACTGGAGCCCGACATCCCCGTGGCCGCCACCAGGACCCAGTGGACCTGCCCAATGCATCCGGAGATCGTTCGTGACGGGCCCGGTGCGTGTCCGATCTGCGGCATGGCGCTGGAACCGAAGACGGTCACCAGCGCGCAGGAAGAGAATCCCGAATTACGCGACATGACGCGACGCTTCTGGATCAGCGTGCTGCTCGGCGTTCCCCTGGTCGCCTACGCGATGCTGCGCATGGGACCGCTGGCGCATACCTTCACGCCGCATGTAGGCACGTGGATTGAATTTGCGCTGGCCACGCCAATCGTGCTGTGGTGCGGCTGGCCGTTCTTCGTACGCGGCTGGGCGTCGGTCAAGTTCCGCAGCCCGAACATGTTCACGCTGATTGCGATGGGCGTCGGCGTGGCGTACATCTACAGCGCGGTGGCCACCATTGCCCCGCAAATCTTCCCGCCTTCCATGCGAAGCATGCATGGCCAGCCGGAGGTGTACTTCGAGGCGGCAGCGGCGATCATTGCCCTCGTGCTTCTGGGTCAGGTCTTGGAACTCAGGGCCCGCAGCCGTACCAGCAGCGCCATCCGCGCGCTGCTCGACCTCTCGCCGAAGCTGGCGCGCATCATGCGCGACGACGGCAGCGAGTACGACGTCCCTCTGGAGCAAGTAACGGTCGGAGACAAGCTGCGGGTGCGTCCCGGCGAGAAGATTCCGGTGGACGGTAGCGTGCTCGACGGGCTCAGCTCGGTGGACGAGTCCATGGTGACCGGCGAAGCCATGCCGGTGGAGAAGCGCTCCGGCGACAAGGTTGTCGGCGCCACCGTAAACGGCACCGGGTGGTTGCTGATGCGCGCCGAGCGCGTGGGCAGCGAGACTCTGCTGGCGCAAATCGTGCAAATGGTGAGCAACGCGCAACGCAGCCGCGCTCCGATTCAGCGGTTAGCTGACAAAGTCGCCTCCTGGTTCGTGCCCGCCGTGCTGGCGGTCGCCGTGATCACGTTTGCGGTGTGGCTTATCGTTGGACCGGAGCCGAGGCTAGCCAATGCCATCGTGAATGCCGTCGCGGTGCTGATCATCGCTTGTCCGTGTGCCCTCGGTCTGGCGACGCCGATGGCGATCATGGTTGGGACAGGCCGAGGCGCACGGGCCGGCATTCTCATCAAGAATGCGGAGGCGCTGGAGACGCTCCAGAAAGTTGACACCCTGGCGCTCGACAAAACTGGCACGCTCACCCAAGGTAAGCCGGAGCTGATGTCCGTGGTAGCCGTCGGCGGCGAGACCGAAGATCGCGTCGTACGGCTGGTGGCCAGCCTGGAGCAGGGAAGCGAACATCCGCTGGCAGCGGCAATTGTCGAGGCCGCCCAAGCCAATCGGCTGCATTTGATGCCGGCGGAGCAATTCCGATCGCTTACCGGACGCGGCGTGGTGGGCCGAGTCGGAGGGCATGAAGTTGCCGCGGGAAATGAGGCTCTGCTGCAAGAGCTGGCAGTCGATGCCGATGAGCTGAAGCCCAAGGCCGAAGTCATGCGCCACGATGGCCACACGGTGGTCTTCGTTGCCGTGGATGGCCGTATCGCAGGGCTGCTGGGCATTGCCGATCCGGTGAAACCCGAGGCGGCGCAAGCAATCCGCGATTTGCGAAACGAAGGCTTGCGCGTAGTAATGCTCACCGGCGACAGTCAAACCACGGCGGAAGCGGTCGCAAGACAGCTCGGTATCGGTGACTTTGAAGCTGGAGTGTTGCCCAGCCACAAGGCCGACGCGGTAAAGAAGCTGCAAGAGCAGGGAAGAGTGGTCGCGATGGCGGGCGACGGCATCAACGACGCGCCTGCCTTGGCGCAGGCGCAGGTGGGCATCGCGATGGGTACCGGCACAGACGTTGCCATGGAGAGCGCCGGCATTACGCTTCTGAAGGGCGACCTGGCGGCGCTGGTGCGTGCCCGCCGCCTGAGCCGCGCCGTAATGCGCAACATTCGGGAAAACCTGTTCTTCGCATTTATCTATAACTCGCTGGGAGTGCCGATAGCGGCGGGCGTCCTGTATAAGTTCGGAATTCGGCTGAGCCCGATCTTCGCGGCGGCAGCCATGAGTTTCAGCTCGGTGTCGGTGATCAGCAATGCGCTGAGGCTGAGGAGGGTGAAGTTGTGAGCAGCGGTTGGAGTCAGTCGGAAAACAGAGCCTCAAGATCCCGGGCACCGTGGACGACTCGCAAGACGCGAACCTCATCCTCCCGGAACTGGTAGAAGACCAGGTGCATTGGAAATCCCGTGATAGGCAACCGACGCGTGCCCCGCAGTTTATCTGCCTTGAACCTGCAAGGTATTCCGGCACGTGGCACTCTGGCGATGCGCAGCAGCGTGGACGTCACCGCCCGCTCCCATCGCTGTGCCAGTTTCCAGTCCGCCTGCGCCTGATACCAGCCAGATTGCTGTAGGACATCTGCGACTGCCAAATCGCTAAATGTAATTCGAGGCGTTCTCAATGGCGCTGTGCACGATTGCGCAGGGCCGTGACCAGTCCCTTCTTGCGAATCTCGGCGAGTGGTATTTCAATCGTTCGCCCCTTCGCAGCGGCAAGCAACGACTGCTCCAGAGTGGCCAAGCGCCGCTCTTTATCCTGCCGGATCAACTCACGGATGTATTCACTCGGAGTGCCCCAGTCTCCTGAGGCAACCTGGCCTTCCACGTAGGTTTTCAGAGTCTCGGGTAGCGAGATATTCAAAGAAGTCATCGGCATCGTGTCATTTTATGGCAGTTTATGAAGGCACGCAAGCGGGATCGTTCCTACATTTTCTTCAAATAGTCCACAATCTCGGGGCTGGTCCACTCCTGTCCACCGATGAACTTGCGAACGATCTTGCCATTGCGATCAATCACAAAGGTCTCAGGAAACTTAAATGTGCCATAGAGCCCGTTCGCCTTCTGCCCGGTGTCGCGGACGGTGAGCAGATCGATGTTGTGGTCGCGGACAAATTGTTTGTACGCGCTATCGTCGTCGTCCTCGCTGACGGCGATGATGGTCACCGTGTCGCCAAGCTGCTTCTGCAATTGCACCAGTGAGGGCATCTCCTGGATGCACGGCGGGCACCACGTTGCCCAGAAGTTGAGCACCACGGGCTTGCCTTGAAATTGGTTTAGCGAAACCGTGCGCTGGGAATCGGTGATGGTGAACTGGGGAGCGGCGCTGCCGATGCGCGGCGGATGCGAGCCGCTGTTGCATGCCGCGAGCAATACCAGACAAATGAGGACGATGGAGGAGATGAGGCGCTTCACAGACCTATGATAATCCACGCAGGCAGCGATGGTCGTCTGGTACTCTTGATCTCCATGGACCAACCCGAAACCGCTCCCGACATCTCGGTCATCGTTCCTGCGCGAAACGAAGAAGCCTGTCTCGCCGATTGCTTGCGATCGCTAGTCGGCCAAGCCGGGCCTGCCTATGAAATCATCGTGGTGGACGACCACTCGACCGACGGCACACGCGCCATCGCCGAAAGCTTTCCGGTGAAGCTGATCAGCGCCGATGAATTGCCGCCCGGGTGGAACGGCAAATGCAACGCGGCCTGGAGCGGCGCTAAAGCCGCGAAAGGGAAGTGGCTGCTCTTTACCGATGCTGACACCAGGCACGCGCCAGACTCGATCGCCCGCGGCTTGCAGGAGGCGAAAGAGGCGAGCGCGGACATGGTCTCCTATTCGCCCAAGCAGGAAGTTCGCGGATTCGCTCAACGTGCGCTGATGCCCGTCATCTTCGCCGAATTGGCGACGACCTATCCGCCCAAGGACGTGTGCGATCCGAAGTCGCCGGTGGCGGCCGCCAACGGACAATACTTGCTGATTCGGCGGGAAGCCTACGATGCGGTGGGTGGCCATGCCGCCGTCGCAACCACACTTCTCGAGGATGTTGAGCTCGCAAAACGCTTGAAGCGGGCGGGATTCGCTCTGCGCTTTGGCATGTCCGACGCACTCAGCACCACAATGTACCGCAGCTTTCCGCAGATGTGGGAAGGCTGGACGAAGAACCTGGCGCTGCTGTTTCCCAAGTCACGGAGACTGGCGTTATGGCGGGCCCTGGAGTTTGTCGCCATCCTAGCCATCGTTACGTTTTCAATTGTTTCGTTGATCCAGGGCGACATGATCACCTTCTTTGTCGCGGCCGCGGTCAGCGTGCAATGGCTCTATCTCTTCGGGAAGCGGATTGGACGCGCACATTTTGATCGGCTGTCAAACACGCTGGCGTTCTTCGGATTGCCGCTTTTCGCGGTACTTTTGCTCAACTCCAGCATCTCTCATAAGAAGGGAACGCTTCGCTGGAAGGGACGCGAGTATTCCGGAATGCGGGAAACTCAACCAGCGGACGAAGCGGGAGCTGCGGCTGGAAATAAGTAGTCTTAGCAAATGGAAAGAAACCGCTTCCTCGGGGACTAAAGAGCGCGTGTGAGAACTGTGTCGTCCCTAAAGGGACTGGTTAGTTTTTTTCTCACTTTTCCCAGGGCTTACGCCCTGGGCTAATATTGTTTCGCCCCTGCGGGCTTTGATTTTGTGTAATCGACGGGCTTTCATTCTGTGCGATGCTCGACCGTTTCGACACTGAACCAGTCCTCACACATGCTCTCGAGCCCCTCGGGATGATGACAAATAGAAACCTCGGATGCGGCCTGAAGAGCGTGTGGTTAGAACCAAACTGGGAATTTGCTATTGAACTTGACGGGCAAAGATCCAGCGCCGTAGCCAAGGTTCCCGGTTCGTGCCGCTTTTGCGCGAACTGGGGTAGAAGTAGGCGCGGCTCAGTTTAGCCCAGTACGAAGGCGGAGTGCTGGGTAGCGTGGGAAGTAAATTCTAGTCCCGTAGGGACGGCACAGTTCTCACACAGTCCCTGGGGGCCCGCACTACCCGACCGGCGTTTTTTCGCAGCCTGTGTAGCGTCGCTGTTTACAAACGCTGCGAAACCGGTCCGGCCTAGGAGAACATGGTCTATCTAACGCGCAAGTGCGAGTTTTCCGCGTCGCACTATTATCACAACCCCGAGTTCTCGGCGGAAGAAAACCAGCGCATTTTCGGCAAGTGTTCCAACCTGAACGGACACGGCCACAACTACACCCTCGAAGTGACGGTGAAGGGCGACGTCGATCCCACGACCGGTTTTGTGGTGGACTTGAAGGAGCTAAAAGAAATTTTGAACCGGGAAGTGCTCGAAGCGCTCGATCACCGCCACTTGAACAAGGAAGTGCCAGAGTTCTCGCAACAAATTCCTACGACGGAGAACCTTGCCATTGCCATCTGGAACCGCCTGCGAGGTAAGTTACATGTTGCCAAACTACATCGGGTACGCGTGTACGAGTTGCCCGATCTCTTCGTCGATTTCTACGGGGAAACATGAAGGTCTACCTGACACGGCGGTATCTGTTTTCGGCATCCCACCGTTTGCATTGCGATGGGCTTTCTGAGGCGGAAAACGAGGCCACTTACGGCAAGTGCAATAACCCTTACGGCCACGGCCACAACTACGCACTCGAGGTCACGGTGAGCGGGCCGGTCAATCCGCAGACAGGCATGGTATGTAACCTGGTTGATCTGGACGACGCAGTGCAGGCTGAGGTGTTGGAACGCTTCGATCATGAGAATTTGAACACTCGCGAAGAATTCGCGGCTATCGTGCCGACTACGGAAAACCTAAGCGAGGTCATCTTCAACATTTTGAAGCAAAGCTTTACAGCCGCTCATCTTGAAAAGGTGCGGCTCGAAGAAACCATGATGAATAGCTTCGAATACGCAGGTGGAGCGGAATTGCGGATTTGAACCCTCGGAGAATGATGAGAGACCTGACGGAAACGCCGACCCTGACCAGCGCCAGTTTCGAAGAGCTGGCGCGCGAGATGCTGGTCCGCCTGGGCGAACAACCAGATCGCGAGGGTCTGCTGAAGACGCCGGAGCGCTTCGCCAACGCTCTGCAGTACCTTACCAAGGGTTATCAAGAGGATCCCGAACAGATCCTGAAGGCCGCACTCTTCAGCGTGGATTACGACGAGATGGTGATTGTGAAGGACATCGAAATGTTCAGCCTTTGCGAGCACCACGTGCTGCCATTCTTCGGCAAGGTCCACGTGGCCTACATCCCCAAGGGCAAAGTGATAGGTTTGAGCAAGGTTGCGCGCCTGGTGGAAGTATTCGCCCGGCGTCTCCAGGTGCAGGAGCGTCTGACTGTACAAATTGCGGAGACGATTCAAAAAGCGATTCAGCCGTTGGGCGTCGGAGTGGTCATCGAGGCCCGCCACCTCTGCATGATGATGCGCGGGGTCGAGAAGCAACATTCGGCCACGGTGACCTCGTCCATGCTCGGGGCCTTCCGCGCGCAACAAACGCGGCAGGAGTTTCTGTCGCTGATCCACGCCAAGAGCGGCAACGGAATCTAATCCATGGCTGCGAAGAAGCCGCAGTCGAACAGTAAATCAAAAACTAGCGCCCAGGGATCGCGACCGGGTAGACCTCGCCTATTGGGCAAGGTAGCAGTCGTGAGCGGTGGCAGCCGCGGAATCGGATATGCCATTGCGCACGCGCTTGCCGCCGAAGGCTGCAGCGTTTTGATTACGGGTCGCGATGCTGCAAAGCTCGCCAAGAGCGCGGCGGAACTCAGTCGGTTGCTTCCCAAGAGATCGCGCGCGCATAACGGCAACAGCGCTCAGATCGTCGCCGAGGTTTGCGACGTGCGCGACCCGGATTCCGTGGCGTCGTTTTTCGCGACGGTGAAGCAGCGCTTCGGCAAGATCGATGTGCTGGTGAACAACGCGGGAATTGCTCAACCGGCAGTTTCCATCGAGCAAACCCGCCTTGAAGTGTGGCGCGACGTGATCGATACCAACCTCACGGGCTTGTTTCTCTGCACCCGTGCGGCGCTCCCTCTCATGCCATCCGGCGCAACCATCATCAACAACCTTTCGGTCGCGGCCAGGACCGTTTTCCCCAATTTCGCCGCGTACAACGCCTCCAAGCACGGCGCGCTGGGCTTCACCTTGTCCCTGCGCGATGAACTCATTCCCCGCCGCATTCGCGTGGTCGCGCTGATGCCGGGCGCAACCGATACCGATTTGTGGCAGCAATTCTGGCCCGACGCCCCGCGCGAACGCATGGTTGACGTGGAGAGCGTGGCCCAGGCCGTGCTCTACGCCGTGCTTCTTCCGCCCAACGCGAATCTGTCGGAGTTAGTTCTGACGCCTACCGGCGGGGCGCTGTAGCAGTGGGTATTTCACCACGGAGATCACGGAGAATTATGAAGCCTTACCACAGAGACACAGAGACACAGAGACACAGAGAAATTTAATGGGAATTAAATACGCAGGCAGGTTTGAGACTCGGCACTTTGTGGAAGCAAAATCCATTCGTGTGAATCCTGTTTGTCGAGTTGATTCCTTTGTTTTCTCCGTGTCTCTGTAGTAAATTTCTTTACAGCCCGTAGTGATATCGCCGGGTCCGAGCAGGGAAGACCTTAATCAGCAGCATGCCCGCCGCAAAGCCTCCAACATGGGCCCAAAAGGCAATGCCGCTGGAGTTGCCGGCGTGCGCTGCGATGGAACTGGCGGCTCCGCTAAGAAACTGCGCGACAAACCAGTAGCCGAGCACAATCCATGCCGGCAACCACATGAAGAAAACGAAGAAGAACGGCACCAGCGTCAACACGCGCGCCCGCGGATACAACAGGAAATACGCTCCCATCACCCCGGCGATGGCTCCACTGGCTCCGACGCTGGGCACGGTCGATCCAATATTGAACAGGGTATGAAGTAGCGCCGCCGCCACCCCGCTGGCGAAGTACAGCACCAGATAAAGCGAGTGGCCCAGGTAATCTTCCACGTTGTCCCCGAAGATCCACAACGCCCACATGTTGAAGATCAGGTGCAGCCAGGATCCGTGCAGAAACATGGAGGTAAAGACGGGAAGGATAGCCGCCATCGGTGGAATGTTGCCCGTTCCAAGCTGCGGGACGAGGTCCCAGGGCACGAAGCCATGATTGAACAGCACCACCGTGAATCGTGCGGGAACGACACCAAATTCAAAGATGAGCCCGTTGAAGGCGAGCGGGTTTTGCTTGCCTAGCCAGTACTCGAAGAGGAACGCGACCGTATTCAGCGCCAGCAGCACATAGGTTACGTACGGAGTGCCGATCCGGGGTGCGTCGTCTTTTAGCGGGATCATAGGAAGTGGGTCGCTCGCACCGCACGGCAGGGAACTGAATTCCCTTCAAATTCCTCGCGGCAGCCGATTTCTCGCCGGCGATTTGACCAAACCACCGTTGAACCTACACGATAGCAGAAGGATGCCGCTCAATGGTGTGATCGTGGTGGATAAACCGGCGGGATGGACCTCGCACGATGTGGTGGCGAAAGCACGGCGCATTTTGGGCGAACGCTCCATTGGCCACCTGGGAACCCTTGACCCCATGGCGACCGGCGTGCTCCCGCTGGTATTGGGCCGGATGACACGACTGTGCCAGTTCTATACGGCCTCCGAAAAGGCTTACGAAGGAACGATCCGGCTGGGTGTCGCCACCGACACCTACGATTGCGACGGCGACCCGGTCGGACCACCGCACGACGTTAATGTAACACTTGAAGAAATTCACGCTGTGGTGCAGGGCTTCGTCGGCTTCATCCAGCAGACTCCACCCTCGTTTTCCGCCAAGAAGATCAAGGGAGTTCCGGCATACAAGCTGGCCCGCAAGAAGCAGGAAGTCGAGCTTGCGCCGGTCGAGGTGGAAGTGAAGGAATTTACGGTCCTGGGCCTGAACGGCGACGTGGTCGATTTCTGCTGCCGGGTGTCGTCTGGGACCTATGTCCGCAGCCTGGCCCACGAACTGGGGCAAAAGCTGGGCATCGGGGCCCACCTCGCGAGCCTCCGCCGGACGGCGGTTGCCGAGTTCGCCATCGAGGAGAGCCATACATTGGACGAAATCGGCGAGGCTGCCAGCCAAGGCCGTATTGAGGAGCTGCTGGTCCATCCACGGCAGGTCCTACCGGAGATTCCGTCGGTCACGGCCACCGACGAGGACATCGCCAAGATTCGCCACGGCCGGACCGTGAACCTGCCGGAAATGTCCCGTTCGCGCTTCGTAAAGGTCTTCGCCGGACAGTCGGAGTTGATCTGCATAGCCAGCCGAGTCGCGGGGACGCTGTTCCATCCCAAGGTGGTGCTGTGCGGCTAGAGCAGTTTAAGAATTACTGTAGTCGAGCGAGCACGGTAGAGCGGCGCTTCAGCGCCGCGTTCCCGCTGATCCTTCACCTCCGAGCCGGCTTCAGCCGGCGGCACCTAGACTACACAAATAACTAAACCGCTC
>DATCCF010000305.1:0-13968 GCA_036511435.1 Terriglobales bacterium
CGCGAAAACCCGGGCGGTCGATCTGCTGGAGAAGGCCGTGGCGACAGCGATCGCCGCCGTTACGCCTCACAACGCCACCGCTTGGTTTCGCCACTGTGGGTATTTATTATCGGATACAGCTACCCCGGAACCGCTCTAGTCTCGATAAAACCCCATATCGCATTGCTGTTCCTCTTGGCTGTCGCGCTTTGGGCCGCATGGCATAGGCGATGGATGATCTTTGCCGGTGGTGCCCTTGCCCTAGTCATCAGCACCGGGATTGTTGTGCTCATCGATCCGAACGTTTTTAGGCAGTATCTTCAGTGTGTTCGGATCTTCACCAACGAAAGGGGGCCGTATCCCAACCTGGGCGGCCTGCTGTACCTTGCGTCTGGATGGCGGCGTCTCGCGTTTCTCCCGGAAGTCGCCGGCCTTGTGTGGCTGGGCTTCTATTGGTGGGCTAACCGCGAATCGTGGGACTGGAAGACCGACGGCTCGATCGTTCTCTTGGTCTCGCTTGCGTGCAGCTACTACAGCTACGGATATGACGAAATCATCGCCTTGCCAGCGTTGCTCGCTATTGCCGCCAATGGAAATCGTCGCATATTCTTCATTTTCTTCGGTCTGATCAATGCGGGATACGTCTTTTTCCTGTCGGGTGCCGCAGCTAAAGTTGGACTCACCTACATGTTCCTATGGTGGACGGCATCTGCGTGGCTGCTGACCTACCTGCTGAGCCGACGGGAAGTTGCGCATCAATACATCGAACCTTCCTGTGAAGATCAAGGAACTGAGGCCCTCATATCAGCACCGTGAAGCGCCAATCGTGTGTCCAGTTCCGCCGTCGCCGTTCCTGCGCTCACCGCTGCCTCTCGGCCGTGCCGTGATCGCCAGCTCCCCCGGCTTGAGGCGCAATGACGGTTGCCTGGGGCGCTCGCGTGAACGACAGGCCTCGGCTGTAGATCTCGTTGGGCAGGACCAGCAGCATCACAAAGGCCAGATAAAACCCCGCCACCGGCACCAGCAAAACTAGGCGGCGGTCATGGCTGGTCAGGTTCGCCAGCCCGACATACGAGAGGATTCCCAGAGGCACCACGCAGCAGAAGTAGATGGGCGTGGAAAACGGAAATTGCACCAGGCTGCACAGGCCGGCGACCGCGATCAGCAGCATAAGCTGCGAGGTTTGTTTGCCCTGGCCTTTGCTGGTCTGGCTGAGGAGCAGAGAAACCCCGATCATGGTGGTCACCGGGATGGCGGTGGCGGCCGAGACCCACACCCAGCGGGCGAATTCCGGGTGTTGCAGCGCCTGGTTCAGCGCTGCGGCGGCCAGCAGGCAGAGGGCGATGAAGGCGAGGCGCCGCGCGGATTCCGAACGCAGCTCGGCATTGAGCGCTAACACCGCCAGCAGCGGGATGGTACACAACGCGCCCACCGGATTGATGGCCGAGCGGAATGCGGCTTGCCAGTCCAGCGCCGGCAGGATTAATACTTCGGTGAACCACCTTCCTAGCGTTCCGCTGACGGCGTAAGGCGCCAGGAAGATGGCCACCGGGATAAAAGCTCCCAGCAAGAGCGGCAGCAGGCGGCCTCCAATCTGCCACAGCCGCACCGGGACGGGAAAGCGCGACACGCCCCACTCGCGTGCCAGCAGCAGAAACGACAGGGCTATACCGGGAAACGCGAAATGGTAGACCTCGGTGACATTCCCTTTGCCATGCAGAAGCAGCAGCAGAATGACGTCGAGACTAACTAATACCAGGGTTAGCAGGACAGAGTATTTGACGTCGGGGACTTCCCGCTCGCGGCACTGTACGAGGTCCTGCATGTTCTGCTCGTCAAACACCAGGAACAGGACCGCGGCGAGCAAAAAGTACAAGCCGGAAACCTTTGCCAGGAACGACAAGCCGGCGAAGATCCCCGCCAGGAAGATCCAGCGCGAACGGTGGGTTTCAATGTAGCGAAACAGCGCCGCCGTGCCGAAGGTAGCAAAGTACAGGCCATACCACGAGCCCAGTGCGCTGGGATAAGTGGGCACGCTCCAGAAGGCGGCCAGCAAGGTAAGCAGCGAAGCCCCAATGGTCGAGCTCAGTTTGCGCGCGATGTGCCAGAACGCCGGCAACCACGCGACGTAGAACACCAGCAGTATCAGCCTGAGGGACAGGGCCCGATCGCCAAAGAGGCGCAGCGCGAGGGCGTGCAGATAGGCAAGGCCGCCGGTGTAGGCGTACTGGAAATCGACGTGCGGCCGCTGGCCATGCAGCACCCGCTCGGCAATCTGCGCCTGCACGGGATCGTCGACGAAATTGGAGTCGACCTTCAGGCGCACCGCCAGCAACAGGGTGCTGATCACCACTACCGCTAGCAGCAACCATGGCGAAGCCTGGCCTGCCGTTCGGGTGTCTTCGGTGCAGACCCTGGCATGCGCGGCCGAGCTGGCTAGTGCGCGCTGGGCATAATCCTGCATTTCTTCCTTACCGCAATTGTTCTTAGCTGGCCCTCGCCGAAGTTGCTGCCTCGGTTGGGTCGCTGTTGCCAGGCTTCATCACGCCCGTTTTCTTATAGGCCATGCGCATTATCAGAATGCCGGCAGCCAGCCCGGCCAGGAAACCAGCGAGTACGCGAATAAACATTAAGCTCATGGTTGTTCTCCTTCGATTGACCTTGCGGTCCGGTTTATGGAGTCGGCAGGCTCCGGAGCCGACCGTGGTCCGTTCGCAGGGTGCAACTCGGCGACGATCGTTCCGGGTTCCTGCAACACCAATTGATCGTTCACCTGCGTGCGGCTATGGCGAATCGCGCCCACCGGCAGTTCCAGCACCTTGTGGGTCTTCAGCCCCACGGCGGCGATGCGGAACGGTCCCAGATTCTCCCAGACCCCTCGCACGCAAAGGTGACGGTCTAAGGCGACCACGTCGATGGGAAATCGCATGCCAAACGTGTGCACCCCAGAAGACGGCTCGATCAGCAGACCGTGCCCTGGAGGTAACTGTGAGTCGCCCAGCAAACCGACAAGCCGCGTCAAGGCTGTGTTCGCGATTCGGATCTCCGAACCCAACACTGTGCCCCGCGTGACATTGGCAACTTCCAACTGACGAGATTTCCGCATAGCTTGCCTCGCGCTCACGCCATCTTTTTTCTGCGCATAATCAGAATGCCCAGAATGACTACAAACAACACCCCAGCAATGACTCGAATCAGAGTGGTGGAATCCATGATTTCTCCCTTCTTTGGTTAATTAGTAAAGCTATCACTCACCGAAAACCTGTGCTTAAACTCTTCATTATGGTGATCAGCGCCGGTCCCAGCAGAACAATGAAGATGCTGGGGAAGATGAACAAGACCAGCGGAAAAACAAGCTTTACCGTGGTTTTGGCCGCCATCTCCTCGGCTTGCTGCCGCCGCTTCATGCGCATACCGTCCGAGAAAGTGGTAAGCGCCTTGGCGATCGGCGTACCGAAGCGATCGGTTTGCGCCAGCATGCTGGTGAAGCCCTTGATGACATCCAGCTTGGTGCGCTCGGCCATGCTGCGCCAGGCCTCGATTCGCTCCTTGCCCGCCCTTTGCTCCAGGTTGATCTGGGTAAACTCTTCCGCAATGCACGGATGACTGAGAGCGAGCTCTTGTCCGGAGCGCAGCAGCGCCTGGTCTAATCCCTGTCCGGCCTCCACGCAGATCACCAGAAGGTCGATCGCGTCCGCCATGCCGCGGCGGATTTTTTCCCGTCAACGCCGGATCATTTGGGTGAGCACGAAGTCGGGGACAAAGATCGCCACCACTACGAGGCCAAATATCCAATAGGTCATGTTGTCGGAGATGAAGCTGCCCGCAATCACGGCCGCCAGCGGACCCAGCAGCCGGAGCGCGAAATAGAGATCGGCATCGCCGGGATCCCGCAGCCCGGCCGCAAAAAGTCGTTCCTTGAGCTTCGCATTGTCGCGCAGCCCCAGTTGCGCACGCAGAAACCGGATGGCATGCGTGAGGCCTTGCCGGGCCGATTCTTTGGGATCGTCGATATAGAAAGACGGGTTGCGGGTGAGGTCGAAGATGCGCTTGGCTTGCCGGGAAGGCCGCAGCATAAACAACACGAGGACCAGCGCATTGGCAAAGAAAGCGGTCGCCACGATGCTGGTCTGAAGCAGAGGATGCATACCTGTCACACCTTCACATTCACGATTTTACGAATGATGATTCCGCCAATAATCATCAAAACGAGTTCCGTATAGATAAGCTTGCGGCCCAAAGGATCTTCCACCAGCACCCGGGTATACCCATGGTTTGCCATGTTGATAAGGAAGAACATGATGATGGGAAGCAAACCCAATATCACTCCGGTAAGACGGCCTTGGGCAGTGTAGATCCGCACCTCGCCCTCGATACGTAACCGGTCGCGGATCACCGCCACCGTGCGGTCGAGAATATCGACTAAATTCCCGCCAGTCTCCTTCTGGACAAGCATGGCGGTGACGACGAATTGCAGGTCCGTGGAAGGTACGCGGCGGGCCAGTTGCAGCAGCGCCTCGCGGTGAGGTAAACCGAAGTTCTGTTGCCGGTATACCTCGCGAAATTCCGTGCGTACCGGCTCCGCCGCTTCTTGCCCGACGATCTCGATTGCCGCGCTCAGAGCATGTCCGGCACGTAAAGCGCGGCAGATGAGGTCAACCGCATCGGGAAGGCCCTGGTTGAAACGCCGAGTGCGCCGCGTCCGCTTGATTTGCAGCACAAAAAACGGCAGGGCGGCGAAAAGAACCCCGAGTACCACGCATACGCTCAAGTCGGGCAGCCACAGGTAGGAGACCGTAAAGCCAAACCCGGCGGACGCGACTGAGCCGCCGAGGATCATGGGCACGCTCCATGAGCTCTCGGCCTGGGTGATCAGGAGTTCAATCTTATGGGCCACGCTCCATCGCTTCAGAAGATTGTCCAGCCAATCGATCTCGCTCAGTTTGGTGCGCTTGAGAAACTCGGGCACTCCGTCGCCCAAATATACCTCTTGCCCCGCAGTCGCCTGGATTTCCGCCACGCGTCCTTGGATGGTGCGGTCCGCCGCCGTTGGACGTGTGAACAACAGCAGGACGGCCAACGTCAACACCAGAACACATCCGAATATAAGAATCATCAGAAGCATGACTGCTGACCTTCCCTAAAACATCCCCAGGGTGCCCAACGAACGGGTCGTGCTGCCAAGCATCACGGCAACTAGGGACGCGAATACGGCCACGGAGACGATCATCCTGCTGCCCCTCTACTGGACCTCTTCTGACATGTCGAGCAGACTCATCAGAATCGGAATGCCCGAGGCTTTTAGTTTCTCGGCAAACTTGGGAACGATGCCCGTGGCATAAAACCTGCCGAGCACTTTACCGTTAGGTCCCACCCCTCGCTTTTCGAACAAGAAAATATCTTGCATACTGACCATATCGCCGCTCATGCCCGTGATTTCGGTGACATGAGTCACCCGGCGCGAGCCATCGCTGAGCCGCGATACTTGGACGATGAGGTGGACCGCGGCGGCGATCTGCTGCCGCACGGCCTTCTCCGGCAGGTTGAGGTTGGCCATCATGCACATCGTCTCGATACGAGACAGCGCATCGCGCGGGCTGTTGGCGTGGATGGTAGTCACCGATCCATCGTGGCCGGTGTTCATGGCCTGCAACATGTCGAGCGCTTCTTCGCCGCGGACCTCGCCCACCACAATGCGATCGGGCCGCATACGCAGAGCGTTGATCACTAACTCGCGCTGACGAACGCCGCCTTTTCCTTCCACATTCGGAGGCCGGCACTCCAAACGCACCACGTGCGCTTGTTTCAATCGCAGTTCCGCCGAATCCTCAATGGTGACGATTCGTTCTCGGTCGGAAACGAACCCGGAAAGAACGTTGAGCAGGGTCGTTTTACCGGAGCCGGTGCCTCCCGAGATGACAATGTTGAGCCGGGCCCTTACCGCCTTCTGCAGAACGTCCAGCATCTGCGGCGTGTACTCGCGGAAGTTCAGCAGGTCCTCGGCGGTTAAGGGGTTGGTGCCAAAACGGCGGATGGAGAGGATAGGCCCGTCCACCGCAAGCGGAGGAATGATTACGTTCACGCGGGAGCCGTCCGCCAGTCGGGCGTCTACCATGGGCGACGATTCATCGACTCGCCGGCCAACACTGGAAACAATCTTGTCGATAATGTGCATCAGGTGGGTGTTGTCCTTGAACTGGACGTTCGTCTTCTCCAGCACTCCTCCGCGCTCGACATAGACGGACTCGTAGGTATTCACCAGGATGTCGTTGACCGTCGGATCCTGCAGCAGCGGTTCCAGCGGCCCCAAGCCGAATACTTCGTCCAGTACCTCGTTGGCGATGCGTTCGCGTTCGCTTGCGCTGAAAGGAATTCCCTGCTGACTCACCAGGGGAAGGATGATAGTGAGCAGGGTCTGCCGGGCCCGGGTGTCCTGCATGAACAGCAACTTCTCGAGATCGACCTTCTTGATCAGCTCGAGATGGACAGCAGACTTCACCTCCTGCTGCGCCCGGCCCAGCAAGGGCTTGGAAGAATATTCCACCCCGCTGCTCACGCGACCGGTAGTCGCTGACGGCATGGAAGCTACATCAGCCACAGGTCCTCCGAATTCCCTTGAAAATGACGGGGCTCATATCACCTCCACAGCGAAAACCTGCGCTTCGGCTCCTCGGCAACCATCTCCGGCGTCAGGGGAAGTAAGCTGGCGGCCCATTTCTTCATCTGAGTTGTGAAGTCCGTTCTGCGGTCTGGCGAAACGGGCGTGCCCGTATTCATGGCACGCATCAGATCAGCATGACTGTTGGGCACCGTAATGGAGACGGGCCGCCGGATCGCCTTTTCGATCTGCTCCAACGTCACCGCAGAGTCGGAACCGTAGCGATTCAGTACTACTTTCAGTTTGCAAGGCGCCACATTACACTGCGCTAACCGGTCCAAGTACTTCGATAAGTCCCGTAGCGAGGGCACATCGGGGGTGGCCACGAGATATAACTCATCACAGCAGTCGATGGTGGCAAGATTGAGATCGCTCAGCCCCGGAGCACAGTCCACGATTGCGTATTCATAAACGTTCGCCAGGAACCGGATCGACCGTTCGACCGCATCGAGCGAAACATTAATGTGGCCGTTCAACGCGCAGGGACCGGGCAGTATGTCCACGCCGCTGGCATGATGCGCGACAAAGCCCGCCAATAGCGTCTGGTCCAAACGCGCGACATTGCGCACCAATTCGTAAAAATCATAGGATAGCGTGTCCTGCCCGAGATACAAGGCCACATGTCCCAAGTGCTGATGCTGGTCCACGATCAGCGTTTTCTTGCCATAGGGGGACGCGAGATAGGAGCCAAGATGAACGGCGAGGGTGGTTGCTCCCGCGCCTCCGCGGCAGCCCAAGAACACCAGCGTCTTGCCCGATGTCTTCACCTCGCGGGCCCCCTCAATCCGTCCACATAGTCTGGTCAATGACTCGCAGACCTGCTCGACGGTTAGGGGCTTGGAAAGATATTCGCTACAACCTGCTCGCATCGCCTCCACAATCAGGTTCGGGTCGGCTTTTTCGGACAGGGCGATTAGGGTGGTTCGCCCGTGGAGCATTCGGTTAATCGAGTTCGCGGCCTGGCCCGCCAGCACGCGGTCTTGGTCGAAGTCGATCACACACACCGAAACCTCTGCATTTTGTGTCTGCAGCAAAGCCTGGAGCTCTCCTTCGCGGAGCGAATATCCCTGTAGCTCCCCGACGAACGTTCCATGCTCCCGCAGGGTGGCGGTCTTGACCTTCTCCGCCGTCTCACGATTAAGGCAGATGGTAATTACGTGAAGGCCGCTCTCAACGCTATTGGATATCTCGGGCCGCATGTTTTTCTGCAACGTCACTCTAGGGTTTTTGGTTGTAACTCTTAGGCAAACCCTGGTCGAAATTTCCCAACTGACCGGGTGGTGTAACCCACTTCGGATTTGCCGGTGGCGGTTGTTCGCTGGCGAGGGGATCAACGATCGTAGGAGTTACAACCACGACCAGTTCCATTACGGAATGATTCAAACTCTTGGAGCGAAACAGTTGTCCCAGGATCGGTATATCCGCAATCCCAGGCATTTTGTTGAGATTGTCGGTGGTGCGGTGATCGAGAATCCCTGAAATGGCAAAGGTTTGGCCGTCTTTCAGCTCGACCTCAGTTTCCGCTTTGCGTGTGGATAGTGACGGTATGGTATATCCCGCAATCACAACCACATTGCTGTAGTCCAATGAGCTAACCTCGGGCATCACCTTGAGGCGTATGGTTCCATCCGGATTGACATACGGCGTAAACTCCAGCTTCACACCGAACTGGCGAAACTGAATTGTCACGGTAGCCGTCCCGCCGGCACTACCCGGCTGGACAACTGGGAAGGGAAACTCGCCGCCCGCGAGAAACTTAGCGGTCTGCCCATCGATGGTCATCAGTGTGGGTTCAGCGAGTATCTCCAGGATCCCCTTGGTCTGCAGGTCCTTGAGACTGGCTCCCACCCCACTTTTGAGATTGAAGTAAAAAAGGTTCAGAAAGTCCGATACTTGAAGAGAGTTGCTTCCGCCACCGGTTTGAAATACTGGCGGGCCATACTGCTGGGTGGTTCCCGATCCTACGTTCTGGCCATTGAGTCCAAAGATATTGATGCCGAAGGCATCGAGCTTGGAGCGGTCTAACTCGGCAAACCTCACCTTCAGTTGAACCTGGGGCCGGTGCCGTGGATCGACCACCAGCGAGTTAACAATCTGTTTCGAGTAAACGCCGGCCAGCCTGGCAGCAATATCCGCCTCGGTGTCGCTTCCCACCGCTCCCGAGAGAAAGAGTTTTCCTTCTTGCACCTCGACGCTAATTTGATCCGCGGGGAGGGCCTGGGACAGCGATTCTCGAAGTCCGCCAACATCCACATCGGCCAGGACCGTGACGACGGTGGACGTACCGTTTTCATCCCAAAGAACAATGCTGCTGGTGCCGGCTGTCTTGGCCGTGATCACCAGGTCCTTAGGGCTGGGAGTCATCGAATCTATAACCGAAGGGTTGCTAATGTACACCCGGCGTAAGCGCTCTGGGGTGTTTATGAAGACGGAGCGCCCGACGATGACATGCAGGGTCTGGACATTTTCGTCTGGGCCCTTCGCGCTGTTTCCGACGAGGGGCGGCACAGTCGCCGCGGAGGGGACATGGGCCTCCTTGTGAGGATAGATGGAGCGGGCCTCAGGCTGCACCGGCGCCGGAGGGCTTTGCGGATTTCCAGTTGGTGGCGCCTCCGGTGTGTTCACCGCAGGCGCCGTCGTCTGTTCTTGCGGAGTGGACGGTAAAGTAGGAGATGAAGTCTGCCCGGCCAGCATACCCGCCAGTAAGGTCAGGGGTATTGCGATGCCCAGAGTTCGAACCCGACGATAGATCGTTTGTACGTCCATAATAATGTCACTCAAACCGAGTCATCACATGCTTGTCGCCCATGATGGTTTCGACCACATAAGGTTCCTTGGCCGAGGGGTGGGGAGCGGCATGGAATGGAAAAGCTTTGTGCGTTAGATCCGCGCCCCCAGAGAGCCCAGCAATTTGCATAGGTACAGCCTTGATCTGTCCCCGGTCGGCGCCGTTGCGCAGAACAAACACGATGCCTCCCTGGGTAGTGGCCAGCACCAGCTTCTGGGAGTCCGGTGGAGACAGCAGCAAGGTGACCACGTTGACAGTTTGCGGTTTTCCCTGAGGATCGGGCTCAATGTTCTGTCCGGCCGTCAATACCTCGACATCCTGCAAAACAATCTGGGTCGCGGGGGTAGGAGTTCTGTCCGCACGCAGCGTTACCAGCACATCCACGTGCGATCCTGGGAACAGGAACCCGGCCACGCCCACAACTTCATCGGAGCGCACCGACACGGCACGCATGCCTTCGGGGATCTTCACCGTCAGTCCGATCCCCGAGCCGAGGACGGCGAGTTGCGTCAAAAGAATGGGTTGTCCACTCATCACCGGATAGATCGCGGACCGTCCAACAACGTCTTCAATTTTGCTGAAGGAGCCTGGCAGCGGAACCGCGGTTGGCCAGTCAACCATGACCAGGCTTTCCGGCTTTAGCACCTCGCCCGACTGAACGGCATGGGCTGCGGCAACACATTTTTGTGTCTGCGGCGCCCCGAGGCGGTTCCCCAGCTTGCGGTTGAGGAAAAATGTCACCGCGCCGGATAGAAGCAAGGCGACCACAAGGGCAAAGATGAGACGGCGTGGGTTCATGTTTGTATCCTCAGTAGTACGGTGCAGAAAGAGATTCCGGTGCCCGCGGCTATGGCTATTCCATATGGCAGACGCAGCTTCTCCGCGTTGGTGACGTTAAGTTCCGAATGCGGGCGCAGACCGCTGGTTCCGTGGTGAACCACCAGCACTCCGATGTTGGACAAGGTCTCCTTCAGACGATGGCGTGAAAGTGCAAGAATCACGGCAAACACGCCTCCCATCAGTGCGGTTGCGATCAGGATTTCGGCGACGAAGCCGAGACCGGCGAGACAACCGACTGCGGTCATGAGTTTCACGTCACCCGCGCCCATTCCTCCGGCCAGATAAAACACCAGGAACACTCCTCCGGCCAGCACACCGGCCAGAGCTGCCATGGCCATGGAGTACCAGCCGCCCAGGACACGGTGAAGGATTAGCCCGGCCAGGATGGAAGGCCCGGTAAGCCAGTTGGGGATGCGGCGGGTGCGAATATCGCAGAACGCGCCCACACCGGCGCAGACAAGTGACAACCCGACGCATGTGGCATCGACCTCAAACACTGGCACTGGAGACCCCTGTTGCCATCTTGCTGCAGACCCAACCTGTCACCGGAGCTTGCCTTCCACTGCCTTCGAGCTCCCGGTTGGTTAGCCAGTATGGTAAGACGGCCTTGAGAAATTTCTTGCCCATCGAATTGTTCGCTTCAAACTCTTTTGCAGCTTGCCGCTGTAGCATTGCCGCAACTCAAGTCTTGTGGCGGCTCAGCAAAACGAGGATAGCCTTGCCACCATTTCTGCTATTCCACGATCTTGCGTGGGCTTGCAGAAATCGCACATTAACTCCCCGGCAGGTGTTGCAGCCGCTCTCACTTGTGCTACTGTGTGCCCGAGTGAGACGCAACCTATGTCATCGTCGATCCATGAAGTGTTGACCGGTGGTCCGGTTGCCGGAACCATAGCCCGTAGGCCTGCGACCCAGCTCGACCGCTGGTGGAGAACCCTGTTTGGCTTTCCCGTCATGCTGGGTGTGCTATTGGTTGGAGCCGTCTATGTGTTCGCCAATCGCAGCATCGCCGATCCCGATATCTGGTGGCACCTGCGCAATGCCGAGTTTCTTGTGCAGCACGGCTCCATGATTCGCCATGACATGTACTCTTTCACCGCCAGTGGAGCGCCCTGGATCAATCATGAATGGCTTAGCGAATTGCCGTACTACTTCGGCTGGCGGCTCCTGGGAATACGCGGACTCTACCTTGTCCTGGTTTGCTCCGTCGAACTCATCCTCATGGGCGTGTTCTATCTGGCCTATCGTGTTTCCGGCAACGTCAAGGCCGCATTCGTTGCCTCTTGGTTCGCCATAATCCTCGCCACCATATCTTTTGGCCCTCGAACATTACTGTTCGGCTGGATCTTCCTGGTTGTTGAGCTGCACATCTTGCAGGACTTCAAAGAGGGCAAAGATCGTACGTGGCTACTGCCACCGCTTTTTCTGCTGTGGGTGAACTCCCACGGATCGTGGCTGATCGGCCTGATCTTCTTCTCGATATTCGTCGGTTCGGGTGTCCTGAAGGGCCGCTGGGGCCGCATTACGGCGACCCGTTGGACGCGCGCGCAGCTGCTGAAACTGACCACGATCTTCGCACTCAGCGTGCTGGCGCTCTTCGTTAATCCTTACACCTACCATCTGGTTTTTTATCCGTTCGATCTGGCCTTCCAGCAAAAGCTGAACGTCAGCCACGTAACCGAGTGGCAGAGTCTGGATTTCCACGCCATACGCGGCAAGATCGTCTTCTTAATGTTGGCGGCGACTATTCTTCTTGCCTTGGCACGGAAACGGCAGTGGCGTCTTGATGAGGTAGGTTTCCTGCTCTTCGGTTTTTATGCCACTTTGACGTACACCCGCTTCATGTTCCTGGCCGCGATTGTTCTCACTCCCTTGCTGGCAGTGGAAATAGATTTCTTCCCTGCCTATCGGCGAGAAATTGACCGGCCGCTGTTGAATGCTGCCATCATCACCTGTCTTGTGGCGGGATGTGTCTGGAGCTTTCCTTCATCGAAATACTTGATGGAAGACACGGTCAAGGATTATCCGGTGAAGGCCCTGCCGTACTTGCAACAGTTTGCTCCGACCGGCCGGGTGTTTAACGATTATCTGTGGGGCGGCTATCTCATCTGGAACGCTCGCCAGATTCCCGTGTTCGTGGACTCACGCGTCGACATCTTCGATCATCGAGGTATCTTCGGCGACTATCTGGATGCGATGGGGATCAAACGCCCGATGGAGGTCCTCGATAAATATCGCATTCAATATGTGCTCTACACCAAGGACACGCCCCTCGCCTATCTACTCCTGCAAAGTCCAGGGTGGAAACTCACATACGATGACGGAACGACCGTGTTGTTTGAAAGGGTGGGGAATGTTCCGCAGGTAGCCCAAAAGTAGTATTTTTTGGGGTGACGGCAGGCTGCGGTGGTTACTATTTCTCCGCTAAACGCTGCAATGGTTACGAAAGTATTAGTACTTTCGTAAGCGAGTGTCCAAAAATTGTGCGCAAAATCATAGACACTCGAATGGTCGAACCCGTATACATTGCTTATGCGCCACTGGTGTCAGAGCGCCAGATCCCAGACTGTTGTGTAGGTTCTCAGTGCTTCGTCGGAGTCCTCTGTAGGCCTCGAAAAAGCTAAGCACCGGGCGACTCCCAGGACAGAAGTATTTGTCTTCTCCATTAAGCATTCGGGAAGGCAGCTTCACGATGCCGCTTCTTATGCTCGAGTTTTATGCCGATCCACGGCGCGTTGGTGGAGTCTAGCTGCGGTTCGGCGGATGCTATCAGTGGCGCAGAGCGACAAGATGGTTCGCTCGATCGAGGAAGCGAATCATTGGTAAGAATCTGAAAATCGCGCACTGATTCTGAAAGATCAAGAGCAATTCAAACGGTAGGCTAGGGTGTTGAGAAGCAGAGGCTGGGGGCAGGATTGCCCCCAGCCTCTGTGGTAGGGGGCGGCGCCTGGGCAAGTTCGAAAGAGAGGTAACAGGATGGAGGGTACGAGCGTACCTCAGATCGCTAACGCGAAGTTATTGAAAATGTTGACCTTGGATTTCACGACGATTTTGATCGGCTACAACATTCCCCGGGAAGACGCGCGTCGTGTAGCGGCACAAGCAGTCGAGCCGGTGCTGGAGCACTTTTCCGTAAGCGGCACAGTTCTGCGTCGCCGCGGATTTAGCAAGATATGATAGTGCGTTGCTTTGACAGCTCAGTACGCAAGATCTCAGAAGGCTGGCGCTGCGAACGGTTCAAGAGTGCGGTTTGTCGGGGTCGTGCTGTCGGCCAGACAATGACTGCGGTTTGGCAGGCTGTTCGCTGAGAAATAGTAAAGATTCTGCAAGCCGCCGCGAAATCTTGAAAGAAATCTGCCTGTGGAATTGCTAGCGTTATGACGTACTTTTAGCGGAAGTTGAACTCGCGACGAGTTCTGCAGACGATTTCGAGAGCGGGTTCTGCAAGCGGGAACTTTGCTCATGGGGCTTGGTCAGGACCGATGGAGGTGCTCTAAGTCTGCAGCAGTTAAGACTCACGACTGGGTTGACCGGTCTTGAATGTTGTAACGAGCCTTCGTCGCCCTAGAGCGGTTCCGGGGTAGCTGTATCCGATAATAAATACCCACAGTGGCGAAACCAAGCGGTGGCGTTGTGAGGCGTAACGGCGGCGATCGCTGTCGCCACGGCCTTCTCCAGCAGATCGACCGCCCGGGTTTTCGCG
>DATCCF010000306.1:0-23522 GCA_036511435.1 Terriglobales bacterium
TCTGCCTTGATGCGCAACCGCTCTGGCGCCTTCTCCGTCGAACGGCTTATGGACTTTCTCACCGCCCTTGGGCAGGACGTGGAGATCACCGTAAGGCCCACGCGCAAGCAACACGGCGAAGTGTCCGTCGTTGCGTGATCGCGGGAACAGCCGGGTACCCCATCCTTTCGCCCGCCTTTTGGCGAAAGGGTGGGAGGAAAAAAGTGGTGAGGTCGTAAACTGCGGCGTCGACGAAATTGGGCTGGCGATAACAACGGAAAGTGATGAAATGCGGGGATTCTTGAAACCGCCGCAGACAACGTGGCAGGAACACAATCTACACCGTTGCGGCTGCGAGTGCAGTGACCCAGGTCAGCCCAACCGAGGGGCGAACCTGGGGCACCAAGCGCACCATTATGCTGGGGATGACCGAGAATCGCCGCTCAAGTACACTAACCGCAAGCAAGCCCAGGCACCGGGACAAGCTGGGGATGACCGAGAATCGCCGCTCAAGTACACTGAGTCCAGACTCTCTGACCCACTGGTACAGCTGGGGATGACCGAGAATCGCCGCTCAAGTATACTCGTCCAATCACGACCATAGGTAACTACGTGCTGGGGATGACCGAGAATCGCCGCTCAAGTACACTGGTGCAGGAGATCGATAACTTACCGACGGATTACGGATAGACTCAGCGCGAAGCAACGCCGCGAAATCGCTAAGCGCGCTGCGATGAAGCGTTGGGGCGGCCAAACCTAAGCGGTAATTGCTGCACATCCTCATCTTCCACGATTCCCATAATCCGATTAGCAACATAAATTCTTCCTTTCTGCCTGCCGGTCACTTCCTGAAGGATTCCCGCCTCCACCAACCTATCAATGTTGTGTTGTGCCGATGGCTGCGAATACCCGAGAATTTTCGTCGCGGCCTGCACCGTTATGATCGGAGTCTTAAAAAGCCGGTCAGCCAATTTTAGTAGTGCTGCCGATGATCGGGACGCTTGCAATTGGTCCCTGTACTCGGACGACAGTTTTTGCAGTTTATTGGCGCGGACAATGGCGTCTTCAGCTTGCTCAGCAACGCCCCTCAAGAAGAAAATTATCCAGTCATTCCAATTGCCGTGTTGGCTTACCTGGAGCAGCAAACGATAATAATCGCTCCGGTGACGTTCGAAGAACGCGCTGAGATACAGCAGTGGCTGCGGGAGCAGTCCATCAGTGACGAGCATTAGGGAAATCACCAGCCGTCCGATTCTCCCGTTCCCGTCTATAAATGGGTGAATTGCCTCGAACTGATAATGCAGCATTGCCATTCGTACCAATGGCGGCAAATCTGACGGCACGTACATGTATTTCTCGAATGCGTCCAGCGCTGCCATCATTTCACTCGGCGGTGGAGGAACATAGGTGGCATCGGCGATCTTGCATCCAGGGTCACCGATCCAATTTTGTCTCTTTCTGAATTCTCCTGGCGTCAGTTCTTCGCCACGCACCCCACGCATCAACCGTTCATGCAACTCCCGCATTTAACCGCAGGCTGACCGGAATATCCGCAACTCGTTGCAACCCGTATTCCAAAGCTGTGACATAATTGGCAACTTCCCTTACCTCAGCGCGGTCGCCGCGGCGGGCACCTAGAGCTTCGTATGACATCAAATCGGACAGAGATGCTACAGTGCCCTCAATCTTGCTGGAGAGAACTGCTTCCCGTCTGCTAAACGGGCCAATGAGCAGATGTGGGTTTGGAAGAGTGCGTGCTGTGCCAGCCAACTCGCTGAGCTTCCGATCAGCCTCACTGGTTTCTCTCGCCAGCTCCCAAGTTGGTTCAACAGTTGGCGGCAACTTGGCGGGAACAAAAGACCAAGAGCCCTCGGAGTTTTTTACGAAGTCCGCCAGTCCGTTTTTTGTGAAAGTTTTGCGATCCACTTTATAAAACCTTCCTTATGCTATCCGAACGTAATTAAAGTTTTCAACATAAAACTTATATTACTAACGGGGGAGTGCCACCGCTCCAGCATGTATTTCAGTTTATGAATCGGCTAAGCACGAGCACCAAGCACCTAGGCTACGACTACGTCAATGCTTACCCCAAAAAGCTCTATCGTCCGCGTCAGGTTTCGATTACTATCTGATACCAACGTTGTTGAAATAACGCCTGTCGACTTCATTACTCAAGTGCCCAAGGAGATAACCAATCGCTTGCTTCGCGGCTTTGTCGGGAATAGTTCCGTCCCGGCAGCGCACCCCCTCGACCTGCTTATAGCCGGGATGTCACGCCGGTCGAAGATGTTTTCGCGCGGATGGGGAGAGGAGTCGCTGCTGACGGAGCTTTCGACGCGCGTCTCCTACAGCGACCCGCCTTCTCCGATTTCCCTCGAATGGCACCCGACGCCTAAGCGCGGCCGCATCGTTCGGTGCGAGGGCACCTTTGCCTCGCCACTGGACTTGCTCCCCAAAGCCACGCGCACTGTACATGTGCGCGCCTGGTTGCGCGAAGGTAATCGTGCTGCCTGCGTGATCCTGGCGGCTTCGCGCGACGAAGGCTATCGGCCACGCGAGCACATCTTCGGTCCACTCATCGAGCGTGGGCTCGACCTATATTTTCTTGTGAGCCCTTTCTACGGTCGCCGGCGGCTTGCGGGAGGACCATCTCTCATCACCGTCAGCGACCACGGATTGATGGCACTGGGCATGGTGCTGGAGGCGCGCGCGCTTCTGGAAAATCTCAGCGAGCGCTATCCCAAGCTAGTTGTGGCCGGCTACAGCATGGGCGGCCATATGGCGGCGATCACCGCGGCGGTCACTCCATTTTCCGTCGCATGTGCGGCATTGGCCACCGGCGCCTCTGCGAGTAGCATCTACACCCGCGGACTCCTCTCGTGGAGCGTCGATCTGGACTCCTTGGGCGGTGGATCGAACATGCGCGCGGCCACACGCGAGCGGCTCCAGCGAGTTTTTGACGTCGCCGATATCACGCGCTACCCTCCGCCGATCCGGGTGGACGCGGCCGTGATCGCGGGATGCACGCGCGACGGGTATGTGCTGAGCAGCGAGACCGCGCGCCTGCACCAGCACTGGCATGGAAGCACGCTGCGCTGGATTCCGGCTGGCCATTTCTCCGCGCTGGTTACGAGTGGACCCGTGCTTCGCGACTGCGTCGCCGACGCAATCGAGAAGCTGTGACCGACGGTCCGTGTCCTGCCTCAGCCTAGCCATCTCCCGCGCCGTTAAATTTCTTGACTTTCAACCGGGAGAAGCTGAATCATAGTGCCCCTATGAAAACCTCCTTCCTCCTTCTGCTTTGCGTGATGTTCGTGTGTCCACTCCGCTCGGTAGCTCTTCCCGCCGGCGATAGCACAAACCCGAAGAAGGAGGAGGCGGCGGCACTTCAGGCATGCGCCAAAATGGTGCTAAGCGGCTTCCGCAAGATCGCCGACACAGGCGATCAGCGTTTTGAGGGCAAGGTAACGGAAGCGACTGCTCTCTGCCGCGGGGGCCAGAAAACTCTTCAATTCCGGCTGACTCCCTGGGTTGATTGGTCGCAATATTGGGGTACCGGAGACATGTCTTCTCTGCCGTCCGGTTTTATTTCGACGAAGGGCCCGGCGTTTCGCGGGGTCACGGGCGCGCTGCTCGATCTCGAATATGAGCGCATCGAGTTGATCAAGTTCAACCTGTTCGACAACAACGGAACCTATCAAACCTATGTCGCTGGACGCGCGGGCGTCGGTGGTCCGGCACTCAAGGTATGGCCGGAGATGCGCCTGCCCAAGGACAGTCCGAGCTACCTGGCCGTCGGCGGTGACGGAGCGCAGGTGTGCACAGGCGACCTGATTCGCACGCGTACCCTGACGGGAATTTGCAACGATCTCCGCAACCCGTTGATGGGTTCCAGCGGCACGCCGTTCGCCCGCAACGTCGAATTTGATACTACCTTCCCGGACCTCGGGCAGACGGAGTTGACCAAGAACCGCCATGGCGGCCGGATCGGTTTGCTGACGCCCGACCCTCAAGTGATCAGTCGCAAGCTGTTTACGCGGGCACAGTCGAACCCCGCCGCCTGTAACTCGGGATTCGGCCTGCCGAATAATTCGCCTGATGCGAACTGCGATTACCAGAAGGCGCCGTTCTTCAGCGTGCTGGCAGCCTACTGGATTCAATTCATGACGCACGATTGGTTCTCGCACATGGAGGAAGGGCACAACGCTACAGAAATTATAGAGGTCGGCTGCAAGACGCAGTTGGTGAATGGCGTCGCAACGCCGCTGACACCGGACGATGTCCAGAAGTTGGGATGCCGTCCCAACGATCAGGTGGACAAAGCTTATGTGTTGCAAAGTTCTCCGCCCGATCAATTTTCCAGCGGTGGCCATAATTACCTGACGCGCGCGCCGAAGACATTCAGCAACAAGAACACTGCGTGGTGGGACGCCTCGCAGCTCTACGGTTTCGACGAGACTTCGTGGAGGCGCGTGAAGCGCGATCCCAAGGATCCCGCGAAGATGCTGCTCGAACCAGTCACCGGAATGCCCGGCGCGGGCTATCTGCCCGTGCTCCAGGCCTCCGATCCGATGCAGCCGCAGTGGACGGGGCAGGAGTCCGTGGCGTTTCCGGACAACTGGTCGATCGGATTGAGCTTCTATCACAACCTGTTCGCGCGGGAACACAATTCGTTTGTCGATGAATTTCGGAGACAAGCGGCACGAATGCCCAACGCAGACAGCGGCCTGCGCAATCCCTCCGACCCCAAGCGCGTGATCCGCAACCAGGACGTCACGTCGGATGAATTGTTCCAGGTGGCGCGGCTGGTGGTATCGGCCGAGATCGCCAAGATCCATACCATCGAATGGACGCCCCAGCTTCTTTATGACGAGCCGCTCTACAAGGGCATGAACGCAAACTGGAACGGGCTACTCGGTGCGGGCGATCCCGAGGTTTCAAAGGCGCTGTCGGATATCATCGTCCACAATTTCGGCAAATCGACCAATAGCAAGAAAGAGTCGCAGTGGTATTCGGTCTTCGCCTCCGGACCGGGGATCTTTGGGATCGGCAGCACGGTTCCGCACTACGACATCACCAATCCGAACGACGTCAATGGCGGCGTGAACCACTTCGGATCGCCGTTCAACTTCCCGGAAGAATTCGTCACTGTGTACCGCCTCCACCCGCTGGTTCCCGACCTGATCGAGTACCGCGATGTCAGCAAGGACCCGAACCAGATCGTCCAGAAAGTCGCCGTAATCGATACATTCGAGGGCAAGGCCACGGATGCGATGCGATCGCGTGGGCTGGCAAACTGGGGTCTGAGTTTGGGACGGCAGCGACTTGGGCTGCTCGTGCTGCACAACCATCCGCAGTTCATGCAGAACATTCATCTGCCGCGGCTCGATACTCCCACGCAGCAGATCGATATCGCGGCGCTCGACCTGATTCGCGACCGCGAGCATGGGGTGCCCCGATTCAATGAGTTCCGCCGACAGTATGGCCTGCGTCAACTGACCAGCTACGACGACTTCATGGATAAGAGCCTGCCCGCCGATTCGGTTGCGCGCAAACCACAGGAAGAGATGGTCGCGCAACTACGCGAGGTCTATGGCACGCACGTTTGCGATTCCTCGAAGGTGATCACGGACGCGCAGGTGAACGAAGACTCTTCGCCGATCAACGACTGTCTGGGCCATCCCAACGGGTCGGTGGTCGACAACATAGAAGATGTGGACACGGTTGTCGGCTGGCTGGCGGAATCGACGAGGCCGCATGGATTCGCCATCTCGGAAACGCAGTTTGTCGTGTTCATTCTGAATGCGTCGCGGAGGTTATACAGCGATCGTTTCTTTACCTCGAGTTTCAGGTCGGAGTTTTATACGCAACTGGGCGTCGACTGGGTAAACCATAACGGTCCGGGACCGGAAATGATCGAAGCGGGGATGCCGAACGGACATAAGCAGCCAGTTTCGCCGCTCAAGCGGGTACTGCTGCGAAACATTCCGGAACTGACTCCGGAGTTGCAGCACGTAACCAATGCGTTCGATCCGTGGGGACGTGCGCGTGGCGAATACTACACGCTCGATTGGAAACCACGGTCGGACGCGACCACCGATCCCGCGTTTAAGCAATAACGGGCACAAGGTGGCATGAGGGCCCGCGGGCGCTGCGTGTAGCAGGCCATCAAAGCATTTTCACCTTTGATGTATTGGCGGGTGGAACACACCTTCAGAAGCTGCTGAAAAAGTCGATGGCAGGCTGCTTTGAAGGGGCACGGCTTCAGCCGTGCCGTTCCTGTGCGTGGGGAGTTGGGCTTCAGCCCCTGAGGGAACTCGCCCGCCGCGGCGGGTTCCAACACCGAAGTCCCTCCGTGGCTAAAGCCACCACAATGACAGCTTCTTACGGCACGGCTGAAGCCGTGCCCTTTCAAAGCGTAAGACCTTCATGAATTATCCCGCTGAAGCGCTGCTCCACCCTATACCCCAAGCGTGAAACTGCTTTACTGCCGCTGATACCAATCAGCATGAGTTATCGCGTCACGTGGATCCTGCCCTGCGACGACCCATCGGCATCGCAGAGTCGCAATCCACTCCGGTTTCTGCGCGTCCGGGCGCCGTCACGTCACCAAGTACCCTACATCACAGGCACACCGTACTTCACATCACAGACATATGTCCGTCTTCCCCTTCAAACTGAGGCTTACTCCCGGGTGCTCAGGTCAGAGTACTGGCGCCTGAGCTGCTCCTCAGCGTTACGAGGGCGAAAGCAATTGCTGCCATTTGTTGTCCTCATCCTGCGCGTCCGGCAGCCGCGTCGTGCATTGGCCCTCTGAACAATATTTGCAGGAGTAACGGGAACCTGGCTCAGTAGGAGATGTTGAGCATTATGGTGGAAGGCATCCAGTCACCCGCGCAAGTGACGTACTGGTTGATGACCGGGCGATCCCTATTCGTGGTCCTTAATCTTCTGGGGCTCGCGTGCTTCTTCTATATTGTATCGAAGCGCATGACCCCGCTCATTCGGGGCGAACGCGATTGGCGCTTTGATCGACCCTTAGTCCGATTGGAGAGGGTCCTCCAATTTTGGCTGGGGCAGTGGAAGCATCCGCGTTACCGGACCGCCGGGATAATGCACATCCTTTTCTTTGCGGGCTTCATTATCCTGGCGACTCAGGCCTTCTCACTGCTGATTCTCGGTATCGCCGGGAATTTCGTTCTGCCGGGCTCCTCAGGGGAAATCGGTCATATCTACGACATCGTCAAGGATTACGCTGCGACCATTGTTTTCTTTTGCATGATAGTCGCCGCGATCCGTCGGGTTGTCTTCAGGCCTGCGCGCTACGCGGTGCCTGCCAGGTACGGAAAAGGGCACCCGGTCGACGCCATCTTCCTCTTAGCGTTAATTGCGCTGCTGATGGCGTCTGAGAGCCTGTTCGAGGCCAGCAAGGCCGCCTTTCAGACACAGCAAGGTCAGCCCGTTGAATTCCTCGCTGCCCTGTCGTTGCCGTGGATGTTGAAGAATGTTCTTATTTCGACTCCGTTGCCGACACTCCAGACGCTCCACCTCGGCGCCTATTTTGTAGATGTGCTGACCTTTTACTTTTTGCTCTGCTATCGGCCGTTTGGAATACAGTTCCACGTGGAAACATCGTTATTCAACGTCTACTTCGCAAAGTTGGACCGCGGAACTGTGAAGCCAGTGAGATGGGGCGTCACAGACGAGCATCTGGATCAGGTGAAATCCTTCGGCGTAAAGACGTTCGAAGACTTTACCTGGAAGCACATGCTCGATTTCTATTCCTGTGCCGACTGTGGGCGGTGCTCGGACCAATGCCCGGCCAATGCGGTGGGAAGGCCGCTGTCGCCAAGGTTCATCACCATCAAGGCCAGAGATTACAGCTTCCAGCATTATCCGATGTTCGGCAGCGCAGGCAACGGTACGCCCTTGATCGGCGGCATTTATTCAGAGGATGAAATCTGGTCTTGCACGACCTGCGGCGCCTGCGAAGAGGAATGCCCGTTGCTGATCCAGTACATCGACAAGATCGTCGATTTGCGGCGGGGCATGGTCGACGATGGCAACGTACCCCAGTCCTTGCAGAAGCCGCTGAAGGCCCTCGAGAGCCGCGGCAATCCTTACGGCAAGATGGAGAAGAAAAGGGCGGAGTGGACAAAGTCCAAAGAGTTCTCCCAGACTTGCGCCGTCAAGACCGTGGACGGGAAGAGCAATGCGGACACGTTGTATTTCGTCGACAGTATTACCTCCTACGATGACCGGATGCAGTCGATTGGGCGCGCCACGGCGAGGATTCTCGACGCGGCCGGCGTGAATTTCGGAATCCTGGGTGCTGCGGAAAAAGATAGTGGACATGACGCCCGGCGATTCGGCGAAGAAACGTTGTTCATGGCGCTGCGGGACCACAACGTGGATGCCATCAAGGCGTCGGGAGTCCAGCACATCGTCACTTCCGATCCGCACGCGTACAACGCGCTGAAGCATGACTACAAAGATGTGCCGCCGGTCGAGCACATCAGTCAGGTCATTTGCCGGGAAGTGAAGTCCGGCAACCTCAAGCTCGACCCCGTGGAAAACGCAGACAGCGTTTACGCCTATCACGACCCCTGCTATCTGGGACGGCACAATCAGGTTTACGACGATCCTCGGGATGTGCTGGACGCGATCCCCGGCTTGAAGAGGGTAGAAATGGACCGCTGTCGCGACCGCTCATTCTGTTGTGGCGGTGGCGGGCTGATGCTGTTCTACGAGCCGAAAGAAGACGAGAGGATGGGCGTAAAGAGGGTCCAGATGGCCGCCGAAGCCGGCGCCAATGTGATCGTGACTGCCTGTCCATTCTGCATGGTGAATATAGAAGATGCGATCAAGGTCGCGGGTCTGGAAGGCAAGATGACCGCCATCGACTTGGCGGAGTTGGTCGACAAACAGCTCGTGCGCCCAGCGCCAGCACAACTGGGATACGACAAGCTGACGAGTGACGTTCTCGCGTAGAATCTCGTCAATAACTTTCGAACCAAAACAACTCGGGGAGTGCGACTGTGGAGATTCTAGTTTGCGTAAGACGAGTACCTGACACTTCGGAAAACGAAATTCAACTCAACCCCGCCGGTAACGATATCGAGCGTGACGACCTGGTGTATTCGATCAACGAACCCGACAACTACGCCGTCGAAGAGGCGCTTCAGATGGTCGCAAAAGCCGGCGGCAACGTCACGGTGGTTACGGTTGGCAGCGACGATGACGAGGAAGTGCTGCGTCGAGAGATGGCCATGGGCGCCAATCACGGCGTGTTGCTCTCCGACGAGGCCTTTGACGGGTCCGACGGCAAGGGCATTGCGACAGTCCTAAAAGCCTTCGTGCAGAAGGGCCATTACGACCTCATCCTGACCGGGGTCCAGGCCGAGGACGGCGGCGCGCAGGTGGGCGGGATGCTGGCGGCCATGCTGGACTATCCGTTCGCTTCGCTGGTGAATTCCATTGTCGTTGACGGCGGCAAGCTGAAGGTGAGCCGGGAAATCGAAGGCGGCAACAAGGAGATGAACGAGATCGATCTCCCCTGCGTGCTCTCGATTCAGACCGGCATCAATGAGCCGCGTTACGTCGGCATGCGAGGCATCCGGCAGGTAGCGTCGGTCAAGGTCCCAACCTTCGGTGCGTCCGACCTCGGTGTAGATGCAAGTGCGGTCGGGGATGCCGGAGCGAAGGTCAAACGGATGGACTACTTCATGCCCGCGCTCGGCAAGGGAGCCGAGATGCTGCAGGGCGACCGGCAAGAGGTCATCGCCAAACTGATTGAGTTGATGAAAGCCAAAGGAGGGTTGAACTAATGGCACGCATCTTCGCCTACATCGTACACAAGGGCGGCATTGCCGACGATTCAGCGGCCGAACTCGCAGCCGCCGCAAAAAAGATCGACGCGGCCGCGTCGCCGGTCGCGGTGGTTACCGGTTGGGGCGCGGAACTTGACGCCGTCTGCGAAACCCTGTGTGGCTCCTACGCTGAAATATGGAAAGTTGCGAATCAGGCACTCGTTTACCCCAATGCCGAACTGGTCCGCAAAGCTCTGCTCAGCGTTCTGCCGAACGATGGCATCGTGCTCGTCCCTCACGCTCATTTTGGAATCGACCTGTCACCGGGTCTTGCCATCAAGATGAACTCGGCTTTTGTCTCCGATGTGTTAGGTATCGATGGGGCCGAAGGGTCCAATCTCAAACTCGTCCGGCAGGAGTTCGGTGGACAGGTGAGCGCCCATGTGCGTTGCGATGCATCATCGGGCGCGGTCCTTAACCTACGTCCCGGCGCATTCAACCCGCAGGAAGGCGCCCCCATCAATGGCGTCATTGTCGACAAGTCTGCGGAGGTCGGCGCTCTGACGGCGGGACGACGCTATCTCGAGACGGTCGTAGCCGAGGCGGGCGATGTGGATATTACAAAGCACGCCGTTCTGGTTTCCGTCGGCCGTGGCATCCAGGAAAAGGACAACATCGCCATCGCTGAGGAGTTGGCCGACACGCTGGGCGCGGCGGTGAGTTGCTCCAGGCCGGTGGTCGACGCCAAGTGGTTGCCGAAATCCCGCCAGGTCGGCTCGTCCGGCAAGACGGTCAAGCCCAAGATTTACATGGCATGTGGCATCAGCGGTTCGTTCCAACATCTGGCCGGACTTAAGGGCAGTCCCTTCATCGTGGCCATCAACAAGAACCCCAAAGCTCCGATCTTTCAGGTTGCAGACATCGGAATTGTGGACGACATCCTGGAGTTCCTGCCGGAGTTGACCAGCAGGGTCCGTGAGATGAAACAGGTTTCGGCCTGAGAAAAGAAGAGAGGCACCGACAATGATCACCAAGAAGACATTGCAATTGAGTTTGAAATCGCTCCGGGATTTCGCGAAGAAACGCCTGCCTGATGAAGAGCTGATCGCGTTGGATGAACGCGACGAATGCCCACTGGAGATCATCCGGCATATGAGCAACCCAGACAAACTGGGCATTCAACTCCTGTTCATTCCGGAAGAGTTCGGCGGCATGGGGGGAAGCACCTTCGACGTCTATTGCATCTGCGAAGCCATGGCGCGGATCGACCTTGGCGTTGCCACCTCCTTGTTCGCGACATTCCTTGGCAGCGATCCCATAACTTTCGGCGCCACTCCTGAGCAGAAGAAGAAGTGGTTGGGTCGCATTGCTGATGAAGGAATTCTGTTCGCCTACGGCGCGACGGAGCCGGAAGCGGGCAGCGACTTGGGCGCGCTGAAGACTACCGCCGATCGCGTCGAAAAGGACGGCCAGATCGTCGGCTACAAGATCAATGGCAGCAAGCAGTGGATCAGCAACGGCGGAATCGCCGACGTTTACACCATCCTGGCCAATACGCCCGCAGGGCCAAGCTGGTTCATCGTGGACGCGGGCACGAAGGGCTTTGCTCACGATAAACCCGAGGACAAGCACGGCATTCGTCTGAGCAACACGGCAGCGCTGGCACTCAACGATGTGTACGTTGACGCCGACCGGCTCGTCGGCGGCGTCGAAGGCCAGGGCCTGGTGCAGGCGCAGATGGTCTTCGGTTACACGCGTGTAATGGTCGCGGCCTTCGGACTGGGCGCCGGCTGGACGGCGCTCGATCGCGCGATTCCGTATTCGACGAAGCGCATCCAGGGCGGCGCGCCGCTCTCCGAAAAGCAGGGTTACACGCATAAGCTGATTGTGCCGCACGTGGCCAAGTTGGAAGCTGCCCGTTCCTATATTGAAGAAACCGCGGAGCGCATTGACGCCGGCGAAGGAAGCTTGAACACCGAAGGCGCTATCGCGAAGTACATGGCAACCGAAGCTGGAGACGCGGCCGCGGACGCCAGCATTCAGGCGCTTGGCGGCTACGGCTACACTCACGAATACATGGTCGAGAAAATCAGCCGCGATGTTCGCATCACCAGGATTTATGAAGGTACCTCCGAGATCATGGAGATGACCATCAGCCGCGACCGTTGGCAGCTTCACTTGAAGACGCGCGGGCAGTATTATCACGAGCGGGCCCGCGAGTTCGAGACGCTGCACGTTCAGCATCCGGAGGTGGGCGCCAATGTCGCTGCATTGGCCTTGCACGCATTGGCCGAGGTGATGGAAAAAGCGCGGGCCGCCCGCCTGACCCGCTTCCAGCACATTCTCCTGCGGCTGGGCGAGCTGATCGCTTACGCTGAGTGCGCGGGTAGCCTATCGCGCCGCGCCGCGCGTGCGTCTGAAAACCAGCTCAACGAAAAAGCTAATATGCGTTTCGACACGCCAGCATTGGCGGCGCTGGGCCGGATCTTCGCCCGCGAGGCGGCTCTCAAGGTAGCCGAAGAGGGTTTGCGCTGGGTGACTGGAGCCGGTGGCGTGAGCGATGCGGAGATGGCAGCGTTTGAAGTGGACTTGGGACTGCCCGCCATCCACCGCGCACAGGCTGGCCTGATTTCGGACATGGATTACGTTGCCGACGTACTCTATAGCCGGGTGAAGAAAGAAGCGGAACAACCCGTCCTGGTTTAACGCGTGGCACACAGGCATTCGGTTGGCTTTTCGTAAACCGGATGCCTGTGCTGTTTACCGGCAAAGCGAATAAAATACGAAGGTGGGCGGGGTCCGAATCGGCCAGCGCAAGTTATTTTATGCGTTGTAACACGTAGTTTGCATGTTGTGACACATAACGCGTCACTCTGCTTTGTGGCACGCGTCACCACCCCCCCGCACGTTACATCACTGACAAGGTCCCGAACTCCCTGTCACAGTAGTAATGCTCTCGGGCGCTCCCGGGTCCAGGCCGTGTGAGTGTCTCATCTCTCTCCTCGTGGAGAAGAATGAAACAAGACCCAACCTCCGAACGCCTGCTTCTGCGTCGCCCGATGGTCGTCATCTTCGTCCAGGTTTAAGAATTTCCAAAGGAAGTGACCAGCTATGGAAGACACTGCTTATCGCGCGATTGCGATTGTGGGGGCAGGGGCGGTTCTGCCCGATGCCGTGAACGTACCGGCCTTTTGGCAAAACGTAAAGAACGGCCGTTACAGCATCAGCGAAGTTCCAGCCGGCCGTTGGGACCCGGCGCTGTACTACGATTCCGATCACAGCGCACCCGACAAGACTTACTCGAAGATCGGTGGCTGGGTACGCGAGCACGTGTGGGAGCCTATGAAGTGGCGCCTGCCCATTCCGCCGCGCGTGGTCGATGCCATGGACGGTGCGCAAAAATGGGCCATCGCTTGTACACGCGAAGCGTTGGAAGATTACGGCTATCCCAAGCGGCCGCTGAATCTCGATCGTACGGCGGTGATCCTCGGCAATGCCATGGCCGGAGAAAGACATTACCTCACATCGTTGCGCGTCCACTTTCCGGAATACGCCCGTGAGCTGGCCGGAAGCGCGAGTTTCGCTGCGTTGCCGCTCGCGGCCCGCCGTGACATCACCCGCGAATTGCACGACCGCATGGCCAAGCTTCTCCCCGAGATTACGGAAGACAGTATGCCCGGCGAATTGGCTAACTGCATTGCCGGCCGCATCGCGAACATCTACAACTTCCACGGGCCCAATTATGTGGTGGACGCCGCCTGCGCATCGGCGATGGCGGCAATCAGTTCGGCAGTCGAGGGACTGGTAGCGAACGATTATGACATGGCGGTCTGCGGCGGGATAGACCGCAACATGGGGGCCCCAACCTTCGTCAAGTTTTGCAAGATCGGTGCGCTCTCGGCAACCGGCACTCGGCCCTACGCCGAGGGGGCCGATGGCTTCGTCATGGGCGAAGGCGCTGCCATCTTTTTGCTCAAGCGTCTAGCCGATGCCGAGCGCGACGGGGACAAGATCTACGCCGTGCTGCGCGGTATCGGCGGTGCGAGCGACGGCAGGGGAAAAGGGATTACGGCGCCCAACCCGATCGGCCAAAAACTCGCCATCGAGCGCGGCTGGCAGAACGCCGGGTTATCGCCCGCTACCGCGACGTTGATGGAAGGCCACGGTACATCGACCAGCGTGGGCGACGCCATCGAGTTACAGAGCATGGCTGAAGTGCTCGGCAGTTTTCATCTTCCCTCCGGGTCGGTGGCGCTAGGCTCCGTCAAATCGAACATCGGGCATCTCAAAGGAGCCGCGGGCGCGGCCGGATTACTGAAAGCAACCCTGGCGCTGCGCGATAAGGTATTGCCGCCCAGCTTGAATTTCGAGCGTCCCAATTCGGCTATCGACTTTGCTCACTCCCCGCTGTATGTCAACACCGAGTTACGCCCCTGGACGGTCCCAGCAAATACCCCGCGGCGCGCCGGCCTCAGCGCCTTTGGCTTTGGCGGCACCAACTTTCACGCTGTGCTCGAAGAGTACATTCCCGGCAGGCTCAACGGAAATGGCAAGCGGTCGGTAGCTGTCACTGCACCATCACCAGTTGTAGCGGAAAAGAGTGTCACCATGGCAACTGTTACGCCTTCGTCAACGGCGGCCGTCTCCTACAAAACTCCGTTACGTGGCGCGCTGGTAATCGGCGCCGCCTCCGATGCGGCGCTGGCCGAGCGTCTGCAGGCAATCCAGAAAGATGCTGCGGCGGGTCGCGCACCGGCACCTGCCGCTCCGGCGGAATCCGACCTGAGATCTCCTGAACGGCTTGTGATTGACTATGCCGACGCTGTCGATCTGGCGGACAAATCGGCCAAGGCGCTCAAAGCGCTAAAAGCCAACCAGGCCCCCATCTGGAAGGCCCTGCGTCCGCAAGGTATCTTCCGCGGACGCGGCACTGCGGGCAAAGTAGCGTTCCTTTACACCGGGCAAGGCTCGCAGTACGTCAACATGCTTGAGCCGCTGCGCGCCGCCGAACCAATCGTGGCCGAAACTTTCGCCGAAGCGGATCGCATCATGACTCCGCTGCTCGGCAAGCCGCTGAGCGAGTTTATCTTCGTTGATCAAACCAACGCGGACGCCGTAGCGAAAGCTGAAGAGGACCTGCGCCAGACCGAGATCACTCAGCCTACCGTGCTGACGATCGACCTGGCCCTCACCCGGTTGTTGGCCGCCTACGGCATCCAGCCCGACATGACCATGGGACATAGCTTGGGCGAATACGGCGCCTTGGTTGCCTCCGGTTCCCTCACCTTCGAAAACGCGCTGCAAGCCGTTAGCGCCCGTGGCCGCGGCATGACCAAGGTGGCCGTGAAAGACACCGGAAAGATGGCGGCGGTCTTTGCGCCGCTTGCTGAAGTCGAGCGAATCCTGAAGACCATTGACGGCTACGTGGTGATCGCCAACGTAAACAGCGGGCAGCAGTCGGTCATCGGCGGCGCCAGCAAAGCCGTCGAACAAGCCACACAGATATTCCTGCAAGCCGGCTACGACGTGGCCCCATTGCCGGTGAGCCACGCTTTCCACACCTCGATTGTCGCTCCCGCCAGCGAGCCTCTGCATGAGATGCTGTCCCACCTGCACATCCAACCGCCGCAGGTGCCGGTTGTCGCCAACGTGAATGGCGAGTTTTATCCGACGGGAGCTGGTGTCATCCCGCAGATGCTGGACCTTCTCGCGCAGCAGGTCGCGTCGCCGGTGCAGTTCGTGAAAGGCCTGAAGACGCTCTACGATGCGGGGGCTCGTGTCTTTGTTGAAGTTGGGCCGAAGAAGGCGTTGCAGGGATTTGCCGAGGAAGTGCTCGGCGAGCGCGGCGACGTTGTTTCGCTGTTCACGAACCATCCGAAATTCGGGGACATTCCTTCCTTCAATCAGGCGCTGTGTGGACTTTATGCGGTGGGACTGGGCCGTGGGCGGGCCGAAGTGGCGATCGATATCCCGGTGAAACCTGCGCCCTCGCAATCCGCAATTGCCACCCCAGCGAACGACACGAAACCAATGCCGCTGGCGGCAACTGCGCCGGCCACTTTCACGGCACCGGCAAGCCCGACGCCTGGTAATGGATACAACGAACTTGGCCGTCTGTTCGCCGAGACTCTGGAACGCAGCGGCTGGCGAATTAACCGCGCCGAGAAGCCTGCCTCGACCAGTCTCCCGGTCGGAATCACTGGAGCGTCTTTAGGTCTGCCTGGAACCGAGCGCATTTTCGACGATAGCAACGTCGAACGCATCTTGCGCGGCGATCAGTTCATCAGCGCTATTCCCGCGCGCTTCCGCCAGGAAATGGTGGACAAAAACATCAGGCGGCTGGTTAAGAGTGAGCAGGGAGAGCCGACGTTTGAGTCTATTCACGATGTCGCGGATGTCATCAAGCTCGCGGGCCGTGGAGGCGCCTTCGATCTGGAAAGTGAATTCGGCATCTCCTCCGATCACCTCGCCGCCTTCGACCGCGTCACCCAACTGGCCATCGGCGCGGGAATCGACGCGCTGCGCGATGCCGGCATCCCGCTGATCATGCGCTATAAGACCACGACCAAAGGCACGCAGTTGCCGGATCGCTGGGGATTGCCTGACGCCATGCGCGACGATACCGGTGTGATTTTCGGCTCCGCCTTCCCCGGTTGTGACTCCTTCGCTGACATAATGTCGAGCTATTACGAAGACCATGAGCGCCGCGAGCAGTTGGCCATGCTGGAAGACTTGCGCCTTCGCGCGGCGGGCAACGGTCATTCGAACCTTGGGGAAGAACTGGACCGTCGCATTCAGGAGTTGCACATCGCAATCGAAAAGAATCCCTACGTCTTCGACCGCCGCTTCCTGCTCAGGGTCTTGTCGATGGGACATTCGCAATTCGCCGAACTCATCGGCGCACGCGGTCCCAATACGCAAATCAACGCAGCTTGCGCGACCACCGCCCAAGCGGTTTCGTTGGCCCAGGACTGGATTCGCGCCGGACGGTGCCGCCGCGTGATCGTGATCTCGGCAGACGATGTCACCTCCGACAATCTGATCGATTGGATGGGCGCCGGTTTTCTGGCCAGCGGGGCAGCCGCCACCGATGAAAAGGTCGAAGACGCCGCTATCCCGTTCGACCGCCGCCGGCATGGCCTCATCATGGGCATGGGCGCCGCCGCCCTTGTAGTCGAGAGCCTGGATGCCGCGCGTGAACGGGGAATTCGGCCTATCTGCGAAGTGTTGAGCGCGGTGACGGCCAATAGCGCGTTTCATGGAACTCGCCTAGACGTCCAGCACATCGGCCAGGTAATGGAAGGCCTGGTGGCCGAAACCGAAACCCGCGGCGGTGTTGCCCGCAATGAGATAGCGCCGCAAATGGTTTTCGTTTCCCACGAAACCTACACCCCCGCGCGTGGCGGCAGCGCCTCGGCGGAGATCCACGCGCTGCGTCGCGTCTTCGGCGACAACTCCGATCGAATCGTGATCGCTAATACCAAAGGCATGACTGGCCACGCCATGGCCACCGGCATTGAAGATGTCCTGGCGGTGAAGGCGCTGGAAACGGGATTGGTGCCGCCTGTCGCCAACTTCAAGGAAGTCGATCCGGAGTTGGGTCTATTGAACTTGTCGAAGGGCGGTGCCTATCCCGTGCAGTATGCAATGCACCTGGGTGCCGGTTTCGGTTCCCAGATCAGCATGATGTTGTTGCGCTGGGTGCCGACGAAGGACGGGATTCGTCGCAGCCCCACTGCTCTGGGCTACGCCTATCGTATTGCCGACGAAACCGTCTGGAACGCTTGGCTCAGCCGGATGGCAGGCCGTCCGGTCGCCGATCTGGAAGTGGTCCACCGTACGCTCCGCGTGCGCGATCAAGGACTGGCCGCGCGGATCGCTGGAGCCGTCAAGGATTCCGTGCAGGCGCCAGCACCGACGCCTAAGCCCGAAGTGCGGGTTCAAGTCGCTGCGCCCGCACCTTCCGCACCGCCAAAGGCTGCGGTGAAGAGTGCACCGGTAAAAGAACAGATAGCGACCGTGATGGTCTCGGCCCCGCCGGTGAAGGTGAAGGAAGAAACGAAAGTTCCGGCGCCGATACCAGCGGTGACATCTCCTAAAGACGGCGGTGGCGATGACGTAAAGGAACGCATCCTCGCCTTGATGGTGGAAAAGACTGGCTATCCGCAAGACATGCTGGATGTCGATCTTGATCTGGAAGCCGACCTCGGCGTCGACACCGTCAAGCAGGCGGAAATGTTCGCCGCCATCCGTGAGATCTACAGCATTCCGCGCGACGAGAACCGCAAGCTACGCGATTACCCCACGTTGGCACATGTCATTCGGTTCGTGTATGAGAAACGACCCGACCTGGTTGAAGGTGCTAAGCCCGCGGCAACTACGAGCAAACCACCCTCAGCCGAGCCGATTCCCGTCGTCACCCAACCGACCCCACCAACGCCGCTGGTGACGTCTCCTAAAGACGGTGCTGGCGAGTCGGTGAAGGAACGCATCCTCGAATTGATGGTGGAAAAGACCGGCTATCCCAAAGATATGCTGGATGTAGATCTTGATCTGGAAGCGGACCTTGGCGTGGACACCGTCAAGCAGGCGGAGATGTTCGCCGCCATCCGTGAGATCTACAACATCCCTCGTGATGAAAACCGCAAGCTGCGCGATTACCCCACATTGGCGCATGTGATCCGGTTCGTGTATGAGAAGCGGCCTGACCTGGCCGAGACTGCTCAGCCCGCGGCAACTGCGAGCAAACCACCCGCAGCCGAGCCGGTTCCCCTCGCGACTCAACCGACCCCACAAACGCCGCCAGTGACATCTCCTAAAGACGGCGCTGGCGATGACGTGAAGGAACGCATCCTCGAATTGATGGTGGAAAAGACCGGTTATCCAAAAGACATGCTGGACTTGGATCTTGATCTGGAAGCGGACCTCGGCGTCGACACCGTCAAGCAGGCGGAGATGTTCGCCGCCATTCGCGAGATCTACAACATCCCCCGCGACGAAAACCGCAAGCTACGGGATTACCCCACATTGGCGCACGTGATCCGGTTCGTATATGACAAGCGCCCCGATCTGGCCGAGGCTGCCCAGCCCGCGACAACTGCGAGCCAACCATCCTCACCTGCACCGCGTGCCGTTGCGGCCGAACCGCCACCACCGGCGCCAAAAGTGACATCTCCCGGTGACGGCGCTGGCGATGACGTGAAGGAACGCATCCTCGAATTGATGGTGGAGAAGACCGGTTATCCAAAAGACATGCTGGACTTGGATCTTGATCTGGAAGCGGACCTTGGCGTGGACACCGTCAAGCAGGCGGAGATGTTCGCAGCCATTCGCGAGATCTACAACATCCCCCGCGACGAAAACCGCAAGCTACGGGATTACCCCACCTTGGCGCACGTGATCCGGTTCGTGTATGAGAAGCGGCCCGACTTGGCCCCAACGGCTTCCTCCTCGCCAGCCATCGCTGTACCAACCACTCCCGAGCCAGCAACTGTCGCAGCCCCAGCGGTCACCGACGACTCCATTAAGGACAAAGTGCTGGAGATCGTGGCTGAGAAGACGGGATATCCCAAGGACATGCTGGACCTGGATCTTGACCTGGAAGCCGACCTCGGCATAGACACCGTTAAGCAGGCGGAGATGTTCGCCGCCATTCGAGCGGCGTATAGCATTCCGCGCGACGAGAATCTCAAGTTGCGCGACTTTCCGACCTTGGCCCACGTCATTCAATTCGCACATGCCGGGCAGCGGGCAACGGTAGCCGCCGCAACTGTCCCGGCAAAACCTGCTGCGGCGGAGGTCAAGCCTGCGCGCCCGCCAGTCGCGAGTTTCGATGCGGCAAACCGGATTCCACGCCGCGTGCCAGTACCCAACCTGCGGCCGCCGCTCAACGTTTGTAAGCCAACCGGTGTGACCCTGGCCCGCGGAAACCGCGTGGTGATCATGCCCGACAAGCGTGGAGTGGGACAGGCACTGGCGCAACGTCTGGAGACGATGAGGGGTGTAGAAGTCCTATGGATCAAGGATGCGCCGGACGCCAACACGCTGAGCAATCGCCTCAAGGAGTGGATGGCATCCGGCCCGGTGCAAGGAGTTTACTGGCTGTCCGCGCTGGACAACGAGGGCAATCTTGCCGGCATGGACCTTGCATCCTGGCACGAAGCCCTTTGGGTTCGCGCGAAATCGCTCTATACCACCATGCGTGTTCTGTTCGACCAGGTTGCGAAGCCGGGCACATTCCTCGTGTCGGCAACACGGTTGGGCGGGCAGCATGGTTACGATGAAGCGGGAGCGGTCGCGCCCCTGGGCGGCGCAGTCGCGGGCTTCACCAAGACGTATAAACGGGAACGGCTGGATGCCCTTGTCAAAGCGGTCGATTTCGAAGCAGAGCGCAAGACGTCGGAAGTCGCAGAAATCCTCATTGAGGAAACCCTGCGCGACCCCGGAGCGGTAGAGATCGGCTACAAGGACGGACAGCGCTGGACGGTTGGACTGCAAGAGCAGCCCCCGGCCGACGGACAGCCCGGATTGAAACTCGACAGCGACACCGTTTTTCTCATCACCGGTGCGGCGGGAAGTATTGTATCCGCCATCACCGCCGACTTAGCGGCAGCTTCTGGTGGCACGTTCTACTTGCTTGATCTGGTACCCGAACCTGATCCGGCTAATCCCGACCTCAAGCGCTTCGTGAGCGACAAGGAAGGCCTTAAGCGCGATCTATTCGCGCGCATCCAAGCGAGCGGCCAGCGCGCTACGCCGGCGCTGGTGGAAAAGGAGTTAGCGGGCCTGGAGCGAGCACAGGCTGCAAGGAGCGCAATCGACGCAGTGCACGCGGCCGGAGGCACGGCGCACTACTTCGGCATCAACCTAACGGATGCAGACCGTGTAGCCGATATCATCCACCAGGTGCGCGAGCGCAGCGGGCGGATTGACGTGCTGCTGCACGCTGCGGGAATCGAGCGCAGCCATTTCCTGCCGGACAAGGAGCCGCGGGAATTCGATTTGGTATTTGACGTCAAGAGCGACGGCTGGTTCAATCTTCTGCACTCAATCGGCGACATGCCTCTTGGGGCGACGGTGGCATTCAGCTCGGTCGCAGGGCGCTTCGGCAACGGAGGGCAGACGGATTACAGTTCCGCCAACGACCTGCTGTGCAAGATCACCTCGAGCTTCCGCACGACCCGGCCGGCTACGCGCGGCATTGTCATCGACTGGTCGGCGTGGGGCGGTATCGGCATGGCTACGCGGGGCTCCATTCCGAAAATGATGGAACTAGCGGGCATCGACATGCTGCCGCCTGAAGCGGGCATTCCTTGGATTCGCCGCGAACTCACCTCGGGAGGGACATGCAATGAGGTTGTAGTCGGTCAGCGTCTCGGCGTTCTGCTGAGCGAGTGGGACACGACCGGTGGCCTTGACACTGACGCGCTCGCCGCCGCTGCGAAGAAGCGAACAACGGCGCAAGGGCCGATGGTCGGCAAGATCACAGGAATGGGTATTCACTACGGCTTGACCATGGAGACGACGCTCGATCCAAAGGTCCAACCGTTCTTGAATGATCATCGGATCGACGGCACGCCGGTGCTGCCCGGGGTCATGGGGATCGAAGGCTTCGCGGAAGCCGCCCTATGCGTGCATCCCGGCTGGAATGTCGAAGCGGTGGAAGAGGTTAATTTCCTGGCGCCGTTCAAGTTCTATCGCAACGAGCCCCGGACGGTAACCATCCAGGCTGTGTACTATCCGCAAGGTGACAGGTTGCTCGCAGATTGCCAATTGATTGGCCGGCGCATGCTACCCAACCACCCGGAGCCGCAAGAAACCCTCCACTTCAAGGCCCGGGTGCGGCTGTCGAAACAGGCGCCAACGGCTGTGACTGGGAAGGCCCTGGTCACGTCGTCCGACTCCATCATAGAAGCTGCGGAAATTTATCGCGTTTACTTCCACGGACCAGCTTACCAAGTGCTGGAGCGGGCTTGGTGGGATGGAAAGCGGATGATCGGATTAATGGCAGCAGGCTTGCCCAGCAATCACCAGCCGTCCGACCAGCCGACGCTTATGGCGCCACGGCTGATCGAGCTTTGCTTCCAGACCGCCGGGCTCTGGGAAATGACTATGCAAAACCGGTTTGGTCTGCCCCAGGACGTTCATCAGGTGTCTTTGTTGCGTGCGCCGGCCCTGGCTGAAAGCCAGTTGTACGCTGTGGTCACTCCCAATCCAGACCAAGGAAGTTTCGACGCGGAAGTTGTGGATACGAAAGGGAACTGCTACGTGCAGCTAAGCGGCTACCGTACGGCATCGCTCCCCAACAGTCTCGACGCCGAGCCCTTGAAAGTACTGCACACCGTCATGGCGTAAACGAAACTAACTTGCTCAGCTTTACGATCGGTTGATCGGAGAAATTATGCAGCACGAATTTCAACGCGTGGCCATCGTGAACCGCGGTGAAGCCGCGATGCGTTTCATACACGCAGCGCGTGAGTTCAATCAAGAGTACGGCGCATCGTTGTGTACCATCGCCCTCTACACCGAGCCCGACCGTCACGCTATGTTCGTTTGCGAGGCGGACGAGGCGGTGTCTCTAGGCGCCGCCATGCTCAAGGACCCAGCCACGGGTCAATCCAAGAGCAGTTACGTCGATTATGACCTGCTCGAACAGGTGTTGAAGAGCGCGCGCGCGGAGGCGGTGTGGGTGGGATGGGGTTTTGTCGCCGAGCACCCTGGGTTCGCGGATCTTTGCCGCAAGCTCGGTATCGTGTTCATCGGCCCGGATGGCGACGTTATGCGACGGCTGGGCGACAAGATCAGCTCAAAACTTCTGGCCGAGCAGGCCCAGATACCGGTAGCGCCCTGGAGCGGCGGGCCGGTGGAGACGCTCGCCGACGCTTGGGGTCATGCCGAGCGCCTGGGCTATCCGCTTTTGATTAAGGCCACGGCAGGAGGCGGCGGTCACGGGATTCGTCGCGTGAATTCCGCAGACCAGCTTGCCAACGCCTTTGAAGGCGCCCGCGCCGAGGCGTTTAAATCTTTCGGCAATGCCACGGTTTTCATGGAGCAACTGGTTCTGGCGGCGCGCCATGTGGAGGTGCAAGTTATTGCCGATCATTACGGGACCACATGGCCGCTCGGGGTGCGTGACTGTACCATTCAGCGCCGCCACCAGAAAGTCCTCGAGGAAGCGCCTTCGCCCGCGCTCACTTCGCTGCAAGATCAGGCGCTACGCGAGGCGGCGGTGCGCTTGAGCCAAGCGGCGGGATATCACAACGCCGGTACCGTCGAATTCCTGTACCAACCGGAAAGCCACCGCTTCTCGTTCATGGAGATGAATACCCGGTTGCAAGTCGAACATCCAGTGACCGAATGCACGACCGGGTGCGACCTGGTCAAGCTCCAGATTCACGTCGCACGCGGCGGTCGCCTGGAAGGAGAGCCGCCCCGGACCACCGGTCACGCCATCGAAGTGCGGCTGAATGCCGAAGACCCGGAGAACGATTTCGCGCCGGCACCGGGAATGATTGAGAGGTTCAAGCTTCCGTCTGGACCAGGGGTGCGCATTGACACCGGTGTGGCGGTGGGAGATGCCGTCCCGGCAGAATTCGACTCGATGATCGCCAAAATCATCACCTACGGTCAAAGCCGGAAAGAAGCACTAGCCCGGATGGAGCGGGCGCTGCGGGAAAGCGTAATCGTCATCAAGGGGGGCGCCAGCAACAAAGCATTTCTGCTGGAATTACTGAA
>DATCCF010000307.1:0-3681 GCA_036511435.1 Terriglobales bacterium
ATGTCGAGCCTCGTTAAAAATGTCCCCATGCTTACCTCGTTAAGAATGTCCCCTTTCTGTGTATTCCTTTGGTCACGGTGCCGACCAACGGGAGGCCGCAGTGGCCTCCAACTTCAGCGTCTTGGTTTTCCTTTCAAAGAACGGTTTGAAACCTGATCTGTCTGAGCAATTCGGTGCCGACCATCGGGAGGCCCGGACGGCCCCCCCGCGGTCAGACCCGAGCAGCCTTCTCTGCCGGCGAGTTCCAAACCTTCATCTCCTGGTAGCTCTGCTTCCACGGGTGCTGCGCTGTCGGTGGTGTCCCACCGTAGGGTTTCGACTTCTTCTCCGCGCTTGTCTCCCGGCGCGGCTCCGGCTTGTCTGCCAGTTCTTCCCACTGCAGCTTCTGTCCGCGATACCGGATCTCCAGTCGGCCGTCTTCCCACTCGCACACCACCACCTTCGCCTTGGCCGGGGCCTGCCGACGCCCCGACGTCTGCACCTGCAAATACCGGTTCTCATAGCGCACCACCCAGTCATTGCCAATCACCCGTTCCGTCTCCAGCCGAAAGATCTCATCCAGTTCTTTCGGTTTCGGCGCTGGACGATGGTAGTCCTGTTCGGCTGCGGCTACGTGCCTAAATCGTTGGTTGTGCTCCGGCAAATACTCCTTCTCCAAAAACTCGTTGGCGGCCGCATAGGTTTTGATCTTTTTCCGCCGCAACTTCTTCACCAGCCGGTCCTGGTGCGTGCCGTGATTGCGCTCCACGCGCCCTTTCGCTTGTGCCGAGTTGGCCGCGATGATTCGAGTCCCCAGCCGCGCACACATCTGCCCAAACTGCGTCTTGGCCACATCGCCCCGCAGCAGTTGCTGCTCGGTCGGCTCCTTGACGTAAACCGTCTTCCAATCGGTATACAAAGCCAGCGGCACGCCGTAGTTCTCCACCCAGCGCCGCAACACTCCGACCGCCGTCCAGATCGTCTCCTCCTTGCCGATCCGCCCCAGCGTCGTGCTGGTCGCATCATCCACCATGTTCATTAAGCAACCCTCCGGCCCCCGATCTTCGAACCAGGCGTGGAAGCTTCCGTCCATTTGCACCAATTCTCCGAAGTGCGCTCTGCGTTCCCGCCGCTGCCGGTGGGCGCGCCGCCGCCGCGCTGGGCTCCACAGACCCTCCGCCAGCATCCAGCGGCGCAGTGTCTCGGGATGCACCACCAGTTTGTCCTCGCTGGCTAGATGCTCTGCCGCCAGAGTCGGTCCGAAGCGCTCCCCCTCGGCTCCCGAGTACTTCTTCCGCACCAGTCGCAGTGCCCGCTCCCGCACCTTCTTTGGCTTGGCCCGATGCGAGGTGCGTCCCGCACTCCCATGCTTCAATCCAGCGGCGCCTTCGTCTCGGTATCGCCTCCAGAGCCGCTTTGCCTGCCGATAGCTGACAAACAGCATCCGCGCGGCGTCCGCCACTTTCAGCTCTCCGCTTTTCACCCGAGCCAGAATGCCCACTCGTCTCAACTCGCGCTCGCTCATCAATGTCCTTCCCAACCTGCAACCTCCTTCGGAGGTCTTCAGGTTAGGGGACATTTTTAACGAGGACACAAGGGGACATTATCAAAGTGGCGCGACAGAACCAACGTTCTCGAACCAACGTTCTCGAATCAACGTTCTCGTGGATGAAACGGAAGGAAAGTGGGTTTGGGAACGGTCTGTAAGGTATTGAAGGCATTGTAGGCAGGGACGAAATCGAACCGCCGCCAGCCTTTTCCGGCCTGCTTTACGACATATCCCGTGAAGTCCTTAGGTCCGTATCGCGAAAGTCCCGTCCCCGTCACGTGGCTCTGCGGCCGAAGCACCACCGGTCGCGGCAAATGTGCAAGCCATTTGGTAGCATTGATTGGTCGATGGAGACGGAAGTGGCGCAAAATGTTTGAATCCAGGAGTCCCAGGCCGGTTGCTTCATCGGGGGAACAGGGCTACATCAGCAGCGATGTGTCCCGAATTTGCGGCGTCAGCCTGCGGCAGTTGCAGTGGTGGGACGAACGGAAAGTCGTCTCTCCCCGCCAGGACGGTCACAAGCGCGTCTATATGACCGAAGAGGTGGTAGAAATCTCGATGATTGCGGAACTGCGCCGCAAGGGCTTCTCGCTTCAAAAAATCCGCCGCGTGCTCCGGTTTCTGCAAAAGGACATGGGCAAGCGCCTGAGTGAGGCGTTGTCCTCCACTTCCGACGTTTACCTGCTGACCGACGGCAAGAGCATCTACCTGGAAGAAGCGCCCGACCGAATCATCGATCTCCTGAAGAACGCACGCCAGCCGATGTTCCTGGTCTGCGTTACCGACCAAGCCAGGCGCCTAACCGCGGCCGCCGAGCGGAAGCCGGTCCGATCCGAGACCGCCTCGGCAACCCGCAAAGCCCGCGCGGTGTAGCAGAAACAGAGAGACCAGGTGGCTTGGTAGTTGCCGGCGACCGCCGCACATTTGCTGCTGATCCCCATCCCCACCGAATCGGGCCCCGGCGACGAGGTGATCATGAGCATCGCCGGGCACGTCTCGCGCGCCATGCTCTCTGGCATCTAAAGGTACTGTGGCCGCCATGCCCAAAATGCTGCCCACCGCGCGAACATCACCAGTGCGCTGGAACGGCGGGGCCAGGCAATAGCCGCAGGATGAACCCCCGCACCGTACTGGGCCTCTCGCCGTACCCTTGGGACTGTGTTGCACTGCAATTTCGGCGCACTATCGTATTGCGGCCCGGGACTCAACGCTCGAGCCCGTTCGCTCAAGAACAGCGCGACCATAGATCGCGTGATTCGGAGGGCTGGGCCGCGCCACTTCTCAAGGTGGAGGGTGAATATGCAGCGATCCAACGCCACCGCATACCGCGCATTTCGCGAACTTGATCGCGTTGATTCGGAGGACCGAGCCCGCGTCACTGATTGTTCCATGTCGAGGGTGAATATGCAGCGATCCAACGTGACCGGATGCCGCGCATTTCGCGAGTTGGCTGACCCCGCCCCGCTTCCCCAGCTTGCACCCTACCGGCGCTGTACCTGTGGCTTATGCCGCGAGTGTCACGAAAATGCAAGATGGGACAAAATCTTCGCGAAATTCGAGGTAAAGGAACAAGAAGTGCGCGGGCTGCACCGGTGCGCGCTTGAGGATCTCTGAAAGAGGACGCGCCGTCCGGGCCGTCGCGAAGTTAGAGCTTCGAGCCAGCGAGTGTCTATGGATATTACCGAATACCAGCCCCTACCAGTTACCGCCATTTCCGAACACGGCTTGAATCCGAGCGGGCTCTCGGAACTGAGAGCACTCGACGAGATGGAGCGCTTGGCGCTGACTCAGGTCGCAGCGGCGCGTGAACGAAAGCGCGAGATTCTGTTAAAGCATGGTATTCCGATCGCCCGTAGGACCGCGGCGAAGATTCTGGTCATGCCCGGCGTGGCTTCTACCGAGGTTTAGCTGTCGGCGGTTGGCTTTGCCAGGATCTACCCACGTTCGCGCACATGGGCGCGCAAAGTCGTAGGACGGCGCCCAGGTTGCCGCCGGCGGCGCGCGTGCGGCGTCGTGGCCGTCAGTTTGGCTTGGCGGTGGCACGCGAGGTCTGGTGCCGGCGACGAGGTCATTATGAGCATCGCCGGGCACGTTTCGCGTGCCATGCTCTCGCGCTACTCCCACGTCTGGATGGAGGCGAGACGGCGGGCCCT
>DATCCF010000308.1:0-4201 GCA_036511435.1 Terriglobales bacterium
GCGAAAACCCGGGCGGTCGATCTGCTGGAGAAGGCCGTGGCGACAGCGATCGCCGCCGTTACGCCTCACAACGCCACCGCTTGGTTTCGCCACTGTGGATATTTATTATCGGATACAGCTACCCCGGAACCGCTCTAGCCCCTGGGGTACTTCGGTCTGGCGGCCCTCGGAGGCGCTTTCGGCCGATTCAAACACCGAACCTCAGGGCCTAAAAGGCCCTTCCATCCGGGGCCTTATGACGCGGCGCTGAAGCGCCGCACTACCCGAGCGTCGGTCTTGCTCCGGGTTGGTATTGCTGTGGAGGCGAAACTTCCTCAGTTCACACTAACTCTGAAACTGCTCTAAAAGTCGACTCCAGCTCATAAAAACAAAAGGTTTGGCCGCAGACTTAACGGTCCACGCTACCCGAAAAACGACTTTAGTCCCCGCTTGCGGTGGGCGCCAAGGCTGGCGCGCTGGATGGTTTGTCCTGGGTACGGCCGGGGTGAAATAAGTTTAAGACTCCGCAAATCACCCAATATCCCATTGCAACTCCGAAGGCAAATGCCGCAACAATGGTGAACAGAAGCAGGGCCGAGAGCAGAAACGTCGTCATATCGTTCTCTTCTTTCGATGCGCCGGAACCCGCGGGATGATTCTCGGAATGTCTCTAAACCTCTTCATCGGGCCTCCGGGCGCGGGTTGAATCCAGGACGCCCAACCATCATCTACTTCTACTTCGATAATGCCACTTTACCTCGCGTTGACGCCTCTTGCTGTTGGCAACTAAGATACATGAGTAGAATTGTGTTTCCCCTCTCGCGGACTTTCCAGAGCAGTGCATCACGCTGAAACTGCGGTTCCCGGGCTGGAGCCCGAAGAACGAGGGCGTATTTTTCGGCTCGGAATCGAGGCAGTCTGGCCGCAGTGGGGGTTGGAACCAGCAGTCATCCATGGGTATCAGCAGCATTACAGTCCGCGGGGCGCGTCAGCACAATCTGAAGAACATCAGCGTCCAGATTCCGCGCAATACTCTGACCGTGATTACCGGCCTCAGCGGCTCAGGTAAGTCGTCACTCGCCTTCGACACCATTTACGCCGAGGGCCAACGGCGCTACGTGGAAACGCTGTCTGCTTACGCCCGCCAGTTCCTCGACCAGATGGAGCGGCCCGACGTGGACAGTATTGACGGCTTGAGTCCGTCAATCGCCATCGAGCAGAAGACGACCAGCCGCAGCCCGCGTTCCACCGTGGGCACCATCACCGAAATCTATGACTACCTGCGCTTGCTGTATTCGTCGGTTGGCGTGCCGCATTGTCCGCAGTGTGGACGCGCCATATCGCGCCAGTCAGCCGACCAGATCGTGCAACGGGTGATGGACCTGAAGCCCGAGGACCGGGTGATGATCATGGCGCCCATCGTTCGCGGGCGCAAGGGCGAGTTTAAGAAGGAACTGGACAAACTTGCACAGCAGGGCTTCACTCGAGCCCGCATCGACAACGAATTGCGCAACATTGCAGATGACGAGATCAAGCTGGACAAGCGCAAGAACCACACCATCGAGCTGGTGGTTGACCGTCTGCTGGTGAAGCCGGGAATCGAGCACCGCCTGGCGTCGTCGGTTGAATTGGCCATGAAGCTGGCAAACGGATTGGTACAGGTCGCCGTGGTCGGCGGCGAGGAGCACCTGTACTCCTCCAAGCTGGCCTGTCCGGAGTGCGGCATCAACGTCCCGGTGCTGGAACCGCGTTCGTTTTCGTTCAACAGCATGTACGGCGCCTGCCCGGAGTGCAACGGGCTGGGCAGCAAGTATGATTTCGATCCCGCCAAGGTCATTGCAGACTGGTCGAAGCCGCTGCTAGATGGCGCCCTGGGGCCAGGCTCGGCGTCGCAGAACCTCATCCACATACTTCAGTTGGCGGCAGAAGCCCACGGATTCAGTCTCACCACGCCGTTCGAGCAGTTGCCGCGCAAGACCCAGAACCTGATCCTCTACGGGCCGGAGCAAGGCGAGAAAAAGAAGGGCGGCTTCCTCGGCGTGTTCGCCTATCTGCGGCAGGCGATGGAGGACAGTTCCTCTGAAACCTACCGCGACTGGCTGCTAGACCACATGTCCGCGACCACGTGTCCCGCGTGCCACGGCCAGCGGCTGCGCCCCGAGAGCCTCGCCGTGAAGGTGAACGGCATGTCCATCGCCGACTTCACCGCGCTGCCGGTGTCCCGCGCCGTGGAAGCGGCGGCACAAATCAAACTCTCCGAGCGCGAGGAGCGCATCGCAGGACGAATTCAAAAAGAGATTGCCGAGCGCTTGGGTTTTCTCAACGCGGTCGGACTGGGCTACATCTCGCTCAATCGTTCGGCGGCGACGTTGAGCGGCGGCGAAGGCCAGCGCATTCGGCTGGCTACGCAGATCGGATCGAAGCTGCGCGGTGTGCTGTACGTGCTCGATGAGCCGTCGATCGGCCTGCACCATCGCGACAACGACCGTCTGCTGCAAGCGCTGGAATCGTTGCGCGATCTGGGCAACACGGTGCTGGTGGTCGAACATGACGAAGACACGATCCGGCGCGCCGATTACGTCATCGATCTGGGGCCGGGCGCGGGACGTCACGGTGGAGAAGTGGTAGCCAGCGGCACTCCCGAGCAGATCGAGCAGACGCCGGGTTCGCTGACCGGACAGTACATCTCCGGGCAGAAGCAGATCGCGTATCGTTACGCCCGGCGGCAGCCGAACGGCAAGGCCATTACCATCCTCGGGGCGCGAGAGAACAACCTGAAAAGTCTCGACGTCAGTTTTCCTTTAGGCGTCATGACGGTGGTGACGGGCGTGTCGGGTTCGGGCAAGTCAACCCTGGTCAACGACATTCTTTACCGCGCGCTTGCCAAGTCGGTGTACGGCTCACGCGAAGAGGCTGGCGCCCACAAGTCAATCGCGGGAACGGAATTCATCGACAAGGTCATCGGCATCGACCAATCGCCCATCGGGCGCACGCCGCGTTCTAATCCTGCGACCTACACCGGCGTTTTCACCCAGATCCGCGATCTCTATGCCATGCTGCCGGAGTCGCGCGAGCGCGGCTACAAGGCAGGACGCTTCTCGTTCAACGTTGCCGGCGGACGTTGCGAAGCCTGTCAGGGTGACGGGCAGCGGCGCATCGCGATGAACTTTCTGCCCGACGTGTACGTGCTGTGCGAGGTGTGCGGCGGCAAACGCTACAATCATGAGACGCTGGCGGTGAAGTACAAGGGCTACTCGATCGCCGATTTGCTGGAGACGCCGGTAGCCGACGCGCTGCCCATCCTGGAGAATATCCCACAGATCAAGCAGAAGCTACAGACGCTGGTGGATGTCGGCTTGGGGTACATTCACCTCGGTCAATCGGCGGTGACGCTGTCGGGCGGAGAAGCGCAGCGCATCAAGTTGGCGCGCGAACTCAGCAAGCGCCAGACGGGGAGGACGCTGTACCTTCTGGATGAGCCGACGACGGGACTGCATTTTGACGATGTCAGCAAGCTGCTAGAAGTTCTTCATCGGCTCACGGATCTGGGGAACAGCATCGTCATCATCGAGCACAACATGGACGTCATCCGCAACGCCGACTGGATCATCGATCTGGGGCCGGAGGGTGGCGAGGACGGGGGACGTTTGGTAGCGCAAGGCACACCGGAACAGGTGGCGCGGGTGAAAAAGTCCTACACTGGACAGACGCTAGCCAAACTGCTGCCGCGTTCGTCCAATGCGAAGACCAACGAGTAATAACAGGCTGCGGAAAAACTCTGGGCAAAACCCGGGAAGTGTGCTTCTCGGTGGAAGCCCCCGCATTTATGCGGGGGAAAAAGTTCGACTTTAATCATGCGCTTTAGCGCCGGGATGGATAAATTCCGGGGCTAAAGCCCATCCAAAAAGATCGAACGCTTTTTCCGCTGGACTAAAGTCCAGCTTCCCCCTGCTGAAGCAGGGGGCTTCCACCAAAGCCTTCCATACGTTTCTCCGCAGCCTCTGAAGCCGTGCCGGTTGCAGTTACGAAAGGCGGGCCGTAGAAAGCTTTGGTGAACAGCGTGTCGAAGCTAAGTCGGAAGAGCTTTGGCGAACAGGGCGACGAGGCGGGGTTCGAAACAGACGGTGCACCACGCTTTGAAGCAAGCCCGAAGGGCGGTAGAAGCATAGCCCAGGACGTAAGTCCTGGGTAGGCGATGTTGAATGGAACCGAGTCCCTTCAG
>DATCCF010000309.1:0-27820 GCA_036511435.1 Terriglobales bacterium
CGCGAAAACCCGGGCGGTCGATCTGCTGGAGAAGGCCGTGGCGACAGCGATCGCCGCCGTTACGCCTCACAACGCCACCGCTTGGTTTCGCCACTGTGGGTATTTATTATCGGATACAGCTACCCCGGAACCGCTCTAGCGTTCGGATCGTTGCCATTTGTCCTACCCTGTCGCCAGCACCGCGCGACAAGGTGGGGCATCCCGGCAAGAAAATAAGGTCCCGTTTCTTGCTCAACGCCCCGAAAAGGTTCAATCCAGACCTCATGCCCCCTGCGCCATGTGATGATCCGCGCTGAATCCGGTCAGTTCCCGGATGATTGCGCCAATGTTTTCTGCCTTCGGTCAGTGCTTGGCAATTGGCTGGCGGCGTCCATGGCGGATGTGTAGAACAGACACCGTGTTGCCTTCAATGGTGAAGATAATTCGGTAAACATGGGGCTTGCGCCCGTAGAGTAGATGCCGCACCTCGAAGGGGAAGACGGCATTCTCGGGAGCCAAAGCACAGCGTTGGGGAGAATCAGCTAGCGTTGCGACGGCCTCGTGCAATCCCTGAAACCAGCGCAATCCGGTTTCCCCCGCCTCTTGCGACAACAGCCGCTTGAGGATGTCGTCTAAATCCCGCTTTGCTTTGGTAGTGGTTTTAACCCGGAAGGCCATGCTTCACGCGTAGCTCTTCAAACGCTTCTTCGATGGGCTGGGTGCGTCCCGCTTTCACGTCCTCATGGCCCTGCCGGATGCCTTCAACGGCCTGCTCAAAATCCTGGCGCTCCCATTCCAGATACTCGGCCAAAACGTCATCCAGGGCGGCGGCAGGGTCTTGCCCACGACGCTGCGCGTATTCTTCGAGCTGGGCCTTACGTTCCGGTTTGATGGGGATCACATCCATGCCCTTCACGGTAGGCGCGGCATCGGCTAGTGTCAAGTGCAAGTGCATCCGCGACTCCTTGCGTATGTTGACGGTAAAGAACTCGACGAAGCGCCACGAGGCCCGCTCCCCCTGCCCCGGCAATGAGAGCAGGAAGCGCAGGCGCGGTACGATGCGGGATGATTTTCGTGCTCATGTGAGCATCCCGAAATGCTGGAACGCCTGTTCAATCGCCGGTCGCTTTTCAGCAGGACATGGCACAAGGCGGAGCGTTCCCCTCCGGTTCCAGGCGTCCCTCACAATCCTGCACATCTATCACGGTGCACACGACTGGCGCTCATCTTGAAAAACAGTCGTATCTTCGCGTCGTCGGCTTCTTAACAAAGTCCGAGACGACCTCACGAACTTCGGAAGATAACGCATCTTGAGATTGCAAAGATACAAGCGTCAAACTTCTAACTTCCCCTTGCTCGTGAACGTTAACTTGCACATCCAGAGTCCCTCCCACATCCAGAACAGTACAGGGAGGCTCATTACGCCCCCGGTATACCTCAGAAACAAGCGCACGGACCTTTCTACACTGTGGAGTCTCACAACTCATGAGCACACCTCCTACCGTTATTTTCGTCCGATCCGTGAAACTGTCAATTTAAACGCTCATCTTTTTTCCTACGCCAACACGCCGAAACGTATCACCAAAGGGCCGCCCTTTGTGCAGCCTCGCCTTGACGTGTCTTCGAATTGCGTTTCATAATTGACGCGCGTCTCTTAGTTCCGGCCAGTTTCTTCACAAATGGAGCCTTGTACTCCGTGAAGCTTCACAATCTCGAAGAAAACCTCTCACGCAATGCGGAGGCTATATTCTGGGCGGCGTACCTGCTTATCCCGCTTTTCACCGGACTGCTCGCGTACAACTGGCTCCCCCATGAAGCGTACAGTCCAGACCGGGATGAGTTGATCGCATCCCATGAAGTCAGCGACGGCGAGAAAACGGGAACAGTTCATGATGCTTGGAAGGACAAGAAGACCGGCACAATTTACACCATCTCCGATTTCGAGGAACACCGCCGGTCGGAGTCCCGGAGGATGGCTTATACGTGGTTCGGTTATGGCATTATCGGGTGCGCATTTTTTGCATTTCGCCAATCCCGGCTTGCAGGCAGAAAGTATGTTGTCTCTTTCACGCAGGCTATGGCCGTTAACATTGTCATTGCCCTTTTCACGTACTTCACAAATGAGGCAACGAATAACAGAATTATTCAGTGACGTTGACGCCATACGCAAGGCCACCGAAAGCCAAACCCCAGCTGGAACTAGTCTAGTTACCTCGCCGTTTGAAGTTTCGTGTTGCCCTCGATGTAATGAACAGACTGATAGCAAGCCCATCGGCAGCTTCTGCCGTCTGAAAAATGACGTTTCCGTCGGTTGTGTCCCAAATGAATAATCCGGTCTTCTGCGAAGACGGTTCCCCAAGGTGTTCCATGCAATATCGAAGCGTCTCCATCGCAATTGGATTTGCTTCTTGTTTGGTCTTCAACTCCAGGTACGGGGCGATTTTGTAGATTTTGCCTTGAACCGTTCCGAGCATCAGCTTCCACTGCCGACTCAGAAAAGTGACCGGAGGGCCGTTGTAGTCCCTCTCGCTTTCAAACTGACGGCCCATAGTTGCGTATTCGGTCGCGGAAAACTCGACCAACCCAGCGACGCCATCAACGGAAGCGTCGAGTTTGTATTTGCCAATCGGAAAGCTAGCGTGCGTAGGAGCTTTCGCTTGGAACGGCCAGCGCATGTTCTGTGCACCTCCCGGCATGGCCAACAGCAGCATAAGCGCTGCCGCCGAGACACCTTTTTTTCTCATTGCGGAACGAATTGGGGGCCACCTCGTTCTCCATTTTACTTTAATTGCGCTGCCTTGTTTCAAAAAGGGTAGAACTTGAAACACGGCGGGAAGGCCCGTAAACAGCGGGCTTGAATGTTTCAGGTCTGAGGTTTCATAATAACGCGCATGGAGTCGCGCGAACGAGATTTCGGAAAGGCTCCGGCTGCAACCGGGGCTTTTCTAATTCTGGACAGTGGGTTGCCGTGAAAATCCAACGCACACCCGGGTGCCCCACCCAAGCTTCGCTTGCTTGCGTGGGGATTTTGCAGATGCATTGAAGAAATTCGAGGCAAGCTAGACGGCTACAGCCACTTTCCTTGTAGGACGACGAGCACTCGGTCCCGCACGGGATTTCTTGCGGCGCGGCCTCGTTTCCATGGGGCGCACTGCAATGCTCGTCTGGAGATGCAGCCGGTCTGCGTAACGCAATAGTTTCTCGATGCTCACCTGGGAGATTCTTCCCTTCAGCAGATTGCTCACCGACGGCTGGTACTCGTCCAGAATATCGACGAGTTCCGCCTGCGTGTAGCCCTTGGCCCGCGCGTGCTCCAGGATGGCGGACAAAATCTCCGCCTTGATTTTCAGTGCACTCGCCTCCGATGCGGAGAAACCCAGAGCATCGAAAATGTTCCCCTTGACGATATGGGCCGGCTTATTTTCCGCTGCGCTTTTCATGTGTCCTCTGCTCCTGCAATCGCTGCTTCACCCGTTTCAATCGCTGCCTGGGCAGCAGCTTGCTTTATACAAGATTTACTATACACCGTGCTTGCCTCTGCGAGACCGCCCTTGCGGCGTCGCTGGGACGTGATCCTAAGTCTGTACGCAGGGACGTGCTGAAGTTGGAGCGCGCGGGAGTTGTACGAACACGCGAACAGATCAATCCGGGCCACGGACGCGCTAAGATCGTCGAAGCAGTGGCCCGGGAATACCGACTTACCGCAGTTCTTTAACTCTTCTCCGCAGATATAGCGAAATAGCACTTAGGGGCTATATATATCAAGGGAAATACACCACTATTGGGTAGATACGAATCTTAGTAGCGGCGTCAGCGGCCCTAGGAGTCCCCAGGATCGACGTGAGACCCTTGGGATGGCCTCGGGGAGGGCCTTCTTGAGTCCGACGCCCACCCACGGTCACGCAGACGCTCTAGCGTAGGTTTCCGGTTTTGGGAAATGCGGACAAGCAAAATGCCGGGTGGCCCACCAAGCTTCCCTTGCTTGGGGGAATTTTCGCCTAAGCTATTGCCCGGCTGGTGCGGACCTGCAAGCGGACACCTTCCCGCCGCTGAAGGTAGGCAACGATTCCAAACAGGTTGCTGGCGGTTGGATTTCCCTTTGGGCCAAACATCTGGTGGAGGGTCTTCACATGCAGCTTCGTCTCCTCGGACAGCTTGGGAAACCCCACTGTGGCATTGATGTAGTCACGCAACAGCTCCTTGCCCAGCGCAACCTCTCCGGCGAGAAGGCTTTCAACGGCATCGCGGAGCAGCCCCTTGCGAAATGCAGCGTCGCGTCTCACCCGCGCCTGTACTGTCTCTCTAAAATCTCGTGTTAGAACCATTTCTCAATTCTCCTTGGGCCGCTGTTGCCTCTTCTTCCGCTTGAAGTCGTCCCATCGCGCAACTGCCAGTTTGACATCGTTTTGCTGGCGCTGCTTCCTCCCGCCACCGAGCAGGATCACGATGCGCGCGCCGTCCTTGCCGAAATAAATCCGGTAGCCGGGACCGAAATCGATCCTGCACTCGTAAACACCAGACCCAACACCTTTGACATTCGAGAAATTTCCCAGTGCCACGCGATAAAGCGCAGTTGTCACTTTCCGGGCGGCCTCTGCGTTCAACCGGTCGAACCACTCGCGGAATGGACTCTGATCGTCGCGATCCTGGTATTCGCGGACCTCGATCATGATGATATGGTAACATATATGCTACTATTGTCGAAATTTGATCGTATTTCGCGCGGCCATCTATCTGAGGGGTTTCGTTCAGTGGAAGTTATCATCTTCCGCGCGTCTCCTTGGTCCAACGATTAATTCCCGCCCGGCCGGATGGGATTCCCGGATTTCCGATTCCCCGATATTTTGCAAATGGGCTCTCCGTCCTCACGGGCCGGACTCGGACCCCCGCTTCATCGCTTTCAAAGATCAAGCGGTCGCCCGGTCTCACACCCAGCACGCGACGGATCTCGTGCGGCACGGTAATTTGTCCCTTGCTCGTGATTCTTGCCTGCCTTTGCAACCGTCACCTCCAACATTCCTTACTTTATCGCAGTGTTCCTTACATTGAATTTAAACGGAGAAACGGATAACGCGAGGCGCACTTTTCCAATCCTGAATCGCTAGTGAACTATCGCGCACGTCGTATCACCGTCCAGTATGCCGATAATGTTTCGCCGAGCGGAGCTTGGCGGGCGCCGAACAAAGCTGCTAGCGAACGCAACAACATTCCGGCAATGATTCCCGCACGCAACGTCGCTACCTGACCGCTGGAGAAGTGTTTGCGGGCATAGCGCAGCATGTTGCTGTACCAGAACATCTGCTTATCGCGGAATGGCAACTGGCCCACACTATGCCCGCCGCTGTGATGGAAACGCGCCACAGGGCAATAAATGATCTTGCCCCCACTCTCCCGCAGCCGCTGGCAGAAATCGACATCTTCGAACCACACGGGAAAGAACTGCTCGTCGAGGCCGCCGACCGCCTCCCATGCCGCTCGTGTGACTGCGAGGCACGCCCCGGCCGGCTGCTCGACCTCTTGTTGCAGCGAGTAGTCAGCGTCGAGGCAACGATAACGCCGATTTACCGGATTGTGCGGCCAAAGCTGGTTCACCAGCAACACTTCGCAAAGTAAGCTGGTGAGAGTTGGCAGCCGTCGGAACGCGAAGCCGCGCGCCGGTTGTCCGTCATTGTCCAGCAACGCACCGCCGGTGGCGACTGCGCCGCTGGTTTCGAAGCACTGCAGCAGGGCTTTGACGGCTCCTGGCTCGGCGATGGCGTCGGGATTGAGCACCAGCAGGACATCTTCGGAGCTCTCGCGTGCTCCCTGGTTCACGGCCGCGGCAAAGCCAAGGTTTTCCGGGTTTGCCACCAGATGCACAGGATGCCAGGCAACAAATTCCTCCACCAGCCGCACAGTCTCGTCGTGCGAGGCGTTGTCCACTACTACGATCTCGCAGTCTTCGCGCGTCAGCGCCTCCAGGCAAGTCCAGATACGATCGCCGGAGTTGTAGGTCACGATAATGGCGGAGCAGCGCAACATAGGTCAGGAAGCACGCATTATAATCGTCGCTTCGTTTATTCTTCGAAGGAGCGCGCATGTCCACCGCGAGGACCGCGCCTGGAGAGAACTTGGAAATCATCGAAACCCGGCTACCCAGCGTGCTTGTAGTGAAGCCGCGCGTCCACGAGGACCCGCGTGGCTTCTTCATGGAAACTTATCGCCAGAACGTGCTGGCGGGGGCCGGCATACAGGACCAGTTCGTGCAAGACAATCATTCGCGCTCATCGCGCGGGGTGCTGCGCGGCTTGCACTACCAATTCCGGAACCCGCAGGCCAAGCTGTGCCGCGTAGTGCAAGGTGAGGTGCTCGACATCGCGGTGGATATTCGCGTCGGGTCCCCGCACTTCGGCCAGTGGGTAAGCGTATTGCTCTCCGCAGAAAACCATTTACAGCTCTATATTCCGAAGGGATTCGCGCACGGCTTCGTAGTGCAGTCCGAAACCGCCGACTTCCTCTACAAATGCAGCGACTACTACGATGCCAGCGACGACCGGGGAGTGCTTTGGAACGATCCGGAAATCGGCATCGATTGGCAAACGCCTGCGCCTCTCCTGTCGGAAAAGGACCGGCACTATCTTTCACTTTCGCGGATTGCGCGCGACCAGTTGCCGCGCTACCAGCTATGAGCTTGCGACTCCTCATCACCGGCGCGACCGGCCAGATAGGCTGGCATTTGCAGCGCACTCTGGCGCCGTTGGGCGACGTGACGGCCCTTACGCGCGATCAATTAGATCTGTCCGATCTGGACGCCGTGACTCGGGCGGTACGCGAGTTCGAACCGGATATCCTGGTAAACGCCGCCGCTTATACGGCGGTGGACAAGGCTGAGAGCGAGCCGGAACTGGCGCGGACCATCAACGCTCTGGCTCCGGCGCGCATGGCCGAGGAGTTGGCACGCAACCGCTGCCTGCTCGTCCACTACTCCACCGATTACGTTTTCGACGGCAACAAGCCCGTGGCGTCCGCGTATCAAGAGAACGATACGACCGGGCCGCTCAACGTCTATGGTCAGACCAAACTGGAGGGCGAGCAGTTGATCGTCGGTGCTGGATGCCGGTACCTCATCCTGCGAACCACCTGGGTATACGACACGCGCGGCAAGAATTTTCTGCGTACCGTTTTGCGTCTGGCTCGGGAAAAGGAAGAGCTGCGCATGGTCGCCGACCAGTACGGTGCGCCGACGTGGGCGCGGACCATCGCCGAGGCAACCGCGATCATTCTCGCTAGATCGCTGGAGCGCAACAGTGAAACCGGCGCCTGGCAAAGTGGGCTTTTCCATCTCACGGCGGCGGAGCAGACCTCGTGGGTAGGGTTCGCGCGAGCTATCCTGGAGGACTACGAAGCGCTCCTGGATTGGCCGGCCGAGACAGGTGAATTTGGTGGGCCCTTGAAGGCCAAGCGCGTAGTCCCCATCACCAGCGAGCAATTTCAGGCGCCTGCCCGCCGGCCGCGGAATTCTGTGCTCTCCAACGCGAAGGTGCTGGTTAGCTTTGGCGTTATACTGCCGGACTGGCGGAGCCAGCTGCGGCTTGCCATGCAGGACGCGATTCGCTGATAATCTTTGTGAACCCGGTTGCTGAATAGTTCATCTTCTCGCGCCCCGGTAGCGTTCTTCCGCAGGGGTTTGGGGAAGGAAGCGCCGGTCAGATCCTGTCGTACGCACTCGCACTGTTCACGACACAAGAACGGAGAGCTAATGAAGGGAATAGTCCTGGCGGGCGGCATCGGTACTCGCCTGTATCCGCTGACCCGCGTTACCAACAAGCACCTGCTGCCTGTGTATGACAAGCCGATGATTTTCTATCCCCTGCAAACCCTAGTGGATGCTGGCATTCGCGACATCCTGATCGTGACCGGCGGGCAGAATGCGGGCGATTTCCTGCGTCTGTTGCAGAACGGTAAGGAGTTCGGTCTGCAGCAACTCAGCTTCGCCTATCAGGAGGGAGAAGGCGGGATCGCCGACGCGCTTCGACTGGCCGAACCCTGGGCCAAGGGCGACAAGATCTGCGTAGTTTTGGGCGATAACATCATTGAAGGTGACATTCGCGAGGCGGCCCAGACCTTCGAGCGGCTCGAAAAGGGCGCTATGGTGATGCTGAAGGACGTGGCCGACCCCGAGCGCTTCGGAGTGCCTGTGTTTGAGCAAGGGCGCATCGTTCGCATCGAGGAGAAGCCCAAGAAGCCGCTCTCGTCGTACGCGGTCGTCGGCATCTATTTTTATGATGGGACAGTCTTCGACCGCATCCGCACGCTGAAGCCGTCGGGTCGCGGCGAGTACGAAATTACCGACATCAACAACAGCTATATTGCCGAAGGCACCCTGCAACACACGCTGCTGGAGGGCTGGTGGACCGACGCCGGCACCTTCGAATCGCTGTGGCACGCCAGCAACATGGTGCGCGACAAAGAGCTGCGCAATGCGGAAGAGCCGGCGCCGGGGCGCAGCCTATGAAGCTGCTGGTCACGGGCGGTGCCGGATTCATTGGCTCCAACTTCGTCCATCATGCGCTTGCCAAGCATCCGGGATGGAAGCTGGTGGTCCTCGACAAGCTCACCTACGCCGGTAACTTGAAGAATCTTGAGCCGGCGCTGCAGCAGGGCAAGTGCGAGTTTGTGCAAGTGGACATCTGTGATCGCGGGGTGCTGGACGCGGTGCGCGGATGCGATGCCGTCATCCACTTCGCCGCCGAGAGCCATGTGGACCGCAGTATTGAAGATGCCGCGGCCTTCGTGCGCACCAATGTAGACGGGACGCACAACCTCATCCAGGCTTGCCGGGAAGCGGGCGTGCCGCGGTTCTTGCATGTTAGTACCGATGAGGTGTACGGCAGCCTCGGCGAGGAAGGCGAGTTTACGGAAGACTCTCCCCTGCAGCCGAACAGCCCGTACGCGGCGACCAAAGCGGCTTCCGATCTGCTGGTGCTGGCCTACGTGCGCACCCACAAGTTTGCGGCGGTGGTGACGCGCTGCTCCAATAACTACGGGCCGTACCAGTTTCCGGAGAAATTCATCCCGCTGATGATCGCACAGGGTATGGCGGGCGAACGGCTGCCGGTGTATGGCAAAGGCAGCAATGTGCGCGACTGGATCCACGTCAGGGATCACTGCACCGCCCTGGATGCGGTGTTGCAACGCGGGCGAGAGGGTGAGGTTTACAACATTGGTGGGAGATGCGAGCAGCGCAACCTCGAGGTTGCCAAGCTGATTCTTGTCGCATTAGGCCGCCCCGAATCGCTGATTCAGTTCGTGAGCGACCGTAAGGGACACGATCTGCGTTACGCCATCAACTGCGAAAAGCTGGAACGCGAACTGGGCTGGCGGCCCGCGATCGGTTTCGATGAGGGACTGGCGCAGACGATTGCGTGGTATCGCGAAAATGTGCCATGGCTCGATGACGTGCGCACCGGCCAGTACCGCGACTACTTCCAGAAACATTATGTGCAGCGGGAGAAGACCTTCGCGCCGTAGCCTAGAGCGGTTTCAGAATTGTTGTAGTCTGGACGAGTCCGGGTAGAGCGGCGCTTCAGCGCCGCGTTCGCTGCGCACCAACGAACCGCTTGAGCCGCTGCGGTCATTGGAAATGACCGCAGCGGCTCAAGCCTTTTAGTGTGGGACGATCTTGGACGCCAGCCTGAAGGCTGGCTCTACCCGGTCTATGCCAACTCTGAAACTGGTCTAAGTTCGTTGACGAGTTTCGCTCCATCGCATCGGAAACTTTGGAAGGAGCACATCCTCATAGGGTTACAAATCAACCCTTAAAGTAACTTACGAAGCTCTCGCCGCAGGATCTTTCCGGAGGCCGTACGCGGTAGCGTTTGCACGAAATAAATTTCGCGCGGCATTTTGTAATGGGTGAGGCGCTCAGCCACGAATTCCTGCAGACCGGATTCGGTCTGCTTGTTGGCGACCTCTTCTTCGCGTAACACGACGAAGGCGCAGGGAATCTCTTCGCCCGCGCTGTCCACTCGCGAAACCACGCCGCAGTCGCGCACTGCCGGATGTTCGAGCAGCACGCTTTCCACCTCCGCCGGCGCAATCGAGAAGCCCTTGTACTTCATCATTTCCTTGCGCCGATCGACCACGTAGTATTGGCCGCTGTCGTCCACCCGCACGATGTCGCCAGACCAGTACCATCCGTCGCGCAGCACCGCGGCAGTCGCGTCTGGAGATTGCCAATAGCCCAGCATGAATTGCGGTCCGCGCATTACCAACTCGCCAATTTCCCCCGGCGCTACGTCGTTGTCTTTTTCATCCACAATCCGGCATTCGGTTTGCGCTACCGGCGCGCCGACTGAATCCGGTTTGTAGAGCTCAGGGAGAAGAAATCCCACATGCGTAACCGGCGAGGCTTCGGTCATTCCGTAGCCTTGGCGAATCGGAATGCCAGTGCTCTGGGTAAAGCGGCGCGCCAGCTCTGGGGCTAGCGGAGCCGCTCCCGACTTCACCCAGCGCAGGCGATGTTCGCGCGGGAATTTCCCCTGCTCCGCCGCCTGGCAATACGCCAGCAGCGTTGGAGGCACGCAAAGGGTGACCGTCACGCCGTCCTGCACGATCGTTTCCAGCGAACGTTCGCAATCGAATCGCGGCATCAACACCAGGGTGCAGCCGCGCATCAGCGTGAGATTCAAGCCTACGGTCAAACCATAGATGTGATAAAGCGGAAGGAAGCACAACAGCACATCCGGGTCGCTGATGGCGCCAAACTCTCCCGGCGTGAGCGTCTGATAGACGTTGGCCACCAGGTTGAAGTGCGACAGCATGACGCCTTTGGGCAGCCCCGTGGTCCCGCTGGAGAAGGGAAGCGTGGCCAACGTCACGCGGGAATCGTGCTCCGGTTTCGGTAGCTGTACGCTGAGGTTTGGCTCGAAGAGAGACTCCCACGGCTGCGAGCCGCTCGGCCCAAGGCTGCGTATGGTGTAAACATTGCGCAATGCAGGAAGCCCGGAGAGATCAATGCCGGTAAGCAATGCGCCGTCGCTAATGAGAGCGACCGCCTCCGCAGTCTCTAGTTGATAGCGGACTTCGCGCTCGCGGTAGGTCGGGTTCATGGTTGTCGGCACGGCCCCGGCCATGGTGGCTGCATGGTAGGCGATTGCGAACTCCCAGCAGTTCGGCAGATAAATGCCGATCATCTCTCCAGGGCGAATGCCGGCCGCGACCAGACCGCGTGCGGCGCGTTCCACCAGTTCGCCATACGCCGCATAGGTGATGCGCCTCGCGGGCGTGCAGGAAGTGTCAACGACGGCGATCTTCTGCCCATGCTGGCGGCAGGAGTCGAGTACGACGTCGTGGACGAACTTGCCCTCGGGATTGTCGTAGAGCCGGGTGCGAAGACCTTCAGCTTGCTTTGCCATATTGCGTGCGCAAAAGTCTAACAGATATTCGCTCATACTGGAGCCGGTAACCGGCAGAGCGGCGTTTGTTATTCTGTCTGGCGGAGATCAGAGTAGTTTCAGATCTGGTGTATTGCCGATGGACCATGCCTTCAAGTGCGAAAAAACCGGTGGAAGACTTTTGGTGGAAGCCCCCTGCTTCAGCAGGGGGGAGCTGGACTTCAGTCCAGCGGTAAAGCGTTCGATCTTAAAATGGGCTTTAGCCACGGGATTTCTCGACACCCCGGCGCTAAAGCGCAGGATCGAAGTCGAAGATTTCCCGGAGCGCTGAAGCGCTCCTTCCCCCGCATAAATGCGGGGGCTCCCACCAAGAAGTACATGTTTCAATGATCTCAGCGGCTGCTCCGCCTACACATCAAAGGTGAAACTGCTCCAGCCGCGCCAGTCGAGGAGCCTATGCGTGGACTCAAAGGCAAGCGTGTTGTCATCACCGGAGGCGCCAGCGGCATCGGTGCAGCCACGGCTGCGCGGTTCCTGGAGGAGGGCTCGATCGTCGCGGTTCTCGACCGCGATCCTGTCGCATGCGAAAAAATCCGCGCGGAACAAGCTGGCATCGCAGGAACTTTCTTGGCTGATGTAGCCGATCAGGAACAAGTACAGCGTGCATTCGACGCCATGATTCGCGCGCTGGGCGGCCTGGACGTCGTCATCAATAACGCCGGTATCAGTATTCGTCACAAGTTTCTCGATATCACGCCCGACGAGTGGAGCCGGGTGCTCGCAGTGAACCTGACGGGTATCTTCTACGTCGCGCAAACTGCCGCCCGCTACATGATGGAGCACGGCGGCGGAGTCATCCTGAATACCGCGTCCACCAACGGCATCGTGGGTTATCCCTACTACGCCGACTACAACGCCACCAAGGCCGGCGTGATTGAGTTAACGCGCTCCATGGCGTTGGAACTGGCGCCCAAGGTGCGGGTGAACGCTGTCGCGCCCGGATATGTTCTGACCCCAATGCAACGCGCCGAGTACTCCGACGAAATGCTGGAGGCCGTGAACCAGAAAATCCCGCTTCGCCGGCACGCCCAGCCGGAAGAAGTCGCCGCGCTCTTCGCGTTTCTGGCCTCCGAGGACGCCGCTTACCTCAACGGACACGTGTACGTGATCGACGGCGCCGAGACGGCGGGCGGGCTGGCAAGCCGCTAACCATGACCAACTTAGTTTATTGACTGTTACATAAGCAGTGTCCGGTGATTTGAGTTGTCATCACGAACGGCCTTCAGGCCGTGAGGGATCTGCTGTTTCCTCAGCGGTCGTTCCAGCGTCAACAACAGCAGATTCCTCGCTGCGCTCGTAATGACAACTCCAGAGATGAATCGCCAATCCCACATGGGACATTACCTGCGCATCGATCTATAGTCGGAACATCGAGCGCTAGTCTGACTCTTCATGCATTTGACTGCTCTAATCGCCGGATGCGTTTGCGTATTTGTATGGATCTATCTCATTTTGGCGCACGGCCGCTTTTGGATGGTGCAACGCCTGGGCGCAACAGAGGCGCCCTTGTCTGCGATTCCCGGCCCTAGCGCGGTAGTCATTCCCGCTCGCAACGAGGCCGATGTTATTGGCGATGCGGTTCGTTCTCTCTTGCAGCAGAGTTGCGCCGGCGCGATTCACATTTTCCTTGTGGACGACAATAGTTCGGACGGAACTGCGGAAGCGGCGTGTCAAGCTGCCTCGAACAGTTCGCATCCTGATGCGCTGACGGTAATTCGTGGCCAGTCCCTCCCCGATGGCTGGACCGGCAAGCTGTGGGCGATGCAGCAAGGTATCGAGGAGGCACTACGGCTGCATCCTCAATTTCTGCTGCTGACCGACGCGGACGTCCAGCACTCGCCGGAGAACGTGGCAGCACTTGTTGCCGTGGCCGAATCTGGCGGCTACGACCTGGCGTCGTTCATGGTGAAGCTGCACTGCCGCAGCCTCCCTGAGAAGCTGCTGATTCCGGCGTTCGTCTTTTTTTTCTTCATGCTGTATCCGCCGGAGTGGATTCGAAATCCGCGGCGCAAAATGGCGGGCGCGGCTGGTGGCTGCATCTTGATTCGTCCGGAAGCGCTGGCGCGCGCAGGCGGAGTCGAGGCCATCCGGGGCCAGATTATCGACGACTGCGCTCTGGCCCGCATGGTAAAGCGCAGCGGCGGCAAAGTGTGGCTGGGGGTGACGCCCGATACATGCAGCCTGCGTGCTTACAAGTCATTCAGCGAGATCGAGCGCATGATTGCGCGAACTGCATTCAACCAGTTGCAGCATTCGATATGGTTGCTGGCAGGCGCGGTGGCGGGCCTGTTGTTGCTTTACCTGTTGCCGTTAGCACTGCTCTTGAGTGGCTCTCGTTCGCTCGCTCTGGTGGGTGCAGCGGCGTACTTGCTGATGTGGGTAACCTATTCGCCGATGGTGCGCTTCTACCGCTCGAATGCGACGTGGGCATTGACGCTGCCGTTCAGCGCGGCATTTTATATGGCCGCGACAGTACACTCGGCGCTCAACTACTGGTCAGGCCGGGGTGAGCATTGGAAGGGCAGGGCACAAGACATAGCGCAGTCACGGTGAACTCGAGGACGGCTCCCTTCGAATCATTGCCGCTTCTGCCGCTGTTGCTCGCCACCAAGGATGAAATGTTCGATCGCGTAAGCGAATCCATCTTCCGTGTTGCTCCTGGTAACGTACGTCGCCTGCGCCTTGACTTCGTCAGTCGCATTGCCCATGGCGATGCTTACACCGCTTTTGCGAAACATCAGCACATCGGTGGGCATGTCGCCAATGGTGGCAATCTGCTCGGTGGGGATGTTTAACATCTTCGACAGTGCGAGGATTACCGTGCCTTTGTTAGCGTCGGTATGGGTCACGTCGAGATAGTAGTTGGACGAACAAGTCGCCGAAATTGCGCCGCCACACAAGCTGTCAAGTTCGAATTGCGCGCGCTTCACCGCATCGTAGTCGTCGCTGACGCCGACCAGCTTCAAGACGTGGAACTGCGACATGTCGTAGGAGTAAAGCGGCGTGGCTTGGCACTGCATCAGCTCTTCCTGATGCTGCACATGCGGGCCGGCCGGATTGCTGACGTACCAATCCATTCCGTCATAGACCCACAATTCGAGCGGGCTTTTGCAGATGTGGTTGGCCACGGTCTGCGCGTCAGAAGGAGCCATCGGCAGTTGGTGCAGGACGTTGCAGTCAGGATCAATCAGCAGCGCCCCGTTGAAACACGCAGACGGCTCGGAGACGTGGAGATCGCGTAGCAACGGATAGGTGAGGCATGGCGGCCGTGCACTGGCAATGGTAAACCGAATTCCCGCCTGCTTGAGGCGCCTCACCGCGGCCGGCGCACCGGGGCTGAGGTTCTTGTCCAGATCGAGGAGAGTGCCGTCAACATCCGACACGACCAATGCCACGCCAGGCTTGGCGTCCGTGGCAGCCATTACAGGTCCTCGGAGCCATTCCGCTTCAGGCGGCGCCAGCGATGACGATCGTACTGGATGAGCCCATCGGCAGCCTCCGGACCTTCATTGCCAGCGGAGTAGTTGGGGAATTGCGGCGGCGGCAGCTCGGCCCAGGCCGCTTCGATGGGCGTAATGATGCGCCACTCGGCTTCCACTTCATCGCGCCGGGTGAACAGCGTAGCGTCACCGCGCATGGCATCGAGCAAGAGGGTTTCATAGGCTGCGGGCGTTTCGCCGCCGAAAACATCGCGATACGAAAAGTCCATGTCCACGCGGATGGCGCGCATCTGTGGCCCAGGCTGTTTGGCCCCAAAACTCACTGCGATACCTTCGTTCGGCTGAATGCGCATGGCGATGACATTGTGGTGGACGTCCTCGGGACTTCGAGAGAACAGCGCTTGCGGGGTACGCTTGAAGTGGACCGCGACTTCGGTCAACTGATTAGCCAGACGCTTGCCGGCGCGCACATAGAAGGGAACTCCCGCCCAGCGCCAGTTGTCGATGTGGAACTCGACCGCAACATAAGTCTCGGTGCGTGAATTCGGGTCCACGCCTTTTTCCTGGCGATAGCCTGGTACCGGCTTGCCGTCGATCTGCCCCGGCCCGTACTGCCCGCGAACGGCGCGGCGGGCGACCTCGTCCTTCGACATGGGAGCGATGGCGCGCAACACTTCCACCTTGTGTCCGCGAACGGCGTCGGCGTCGAAGGCGACGGGAGGCTCCATCGCGGTCAAGGTCAGCAACTGGAGAAGGTGATTCGCGACCATATCGCGCAGAGCGCCTGTCTCTTCATAAAACGCCGCGCGACTCTCCACTCCCAGGGTTTCGGCGGCGGTGATCTCGATGTACTGGATGTAATTTCGGTTCCAAACCGGCTCGAACATCGAGTTACCGAAGCGGAACATCATGATGTTCTGTACGGTTTCTTTACCGAGGTAGTGATCGATGCGGTAAACCGATGGTTCATCGAAGACGCGCGAGACTATTTCGTTCAGCTCGTGCGCGCTTTGCAGATCGCGTCCGAAGGGTTTCTCCAGAATGATTCGCGTCCAGCCTTCGCTATGGCGCGCCAGCCCGGCGGCGCCAAGACCTTCAACAATCGGGGGCGCCAGCGAGGCTGAAGTCGAGATGTAGAACAGCACGTTCTTGCTTGCGCCGTTCTTCTGCATCTCTTCCAGCTTCGCCTTCAGGCGAGGGTAGAAGTCTGGCTGGCTGGCGTCGCCGACCAGAAAGTGCAGGCGCTTGGCAAAGTCGTTCCAGACGTCGTCGGTGAAGTTGCGCGCGTCTTTGGAGTTGACGGCGCCTTCGCGGAGCCGCTCCCGGAACTCGGCGTCGGTTAGCTTGGTGCGGCCGATGCCCAGCACGTCGAAGTTGCGGCTTGTACAGCCTACACAGGCCAGATCGTAGAGCGCAGGAATCAGTTTGCGATGCGTGAGGTCGCCGGTCGCGCCGAAGATGACGAGCAGGCATGAGTCAGCCTGCGGCAGTGAAGGTTGCACAAGTTTGTGCGGCTTTGGTTGGACGAGTGTGCTCATGGTTATCGCGCTCCCCTCGACTTCGAGCGGGAATTCGTGGCCGGCATGAGTCGCTCCTTAGCGGCGAACGCCGGCTTCGGCGGCGTCGGCCTGAGACACCGCTTCCTTGATCAGCACGAGAAGGCGGCGGAGGCCCTTCTCCACGTCGCGTCCCAGATCGACGCGAATGGCCCGGCGACCTCGGGCCGCCAAAGACTCGAAATCGCCCAACGCCTGCGCCTGCTTAAGCACGCCGAAGGTAAATTTCTCGCCGGGAATCTCGATGTCATTGATGTCCTCGGAAGTGATCTGCAGAAATACGCCGGTACCGGGACCGCCCTTGTGTAACTGCCCAGTGGAATGAAGGAAGCGAGGACCATAGCCGCTGGTGGTTGCCACTTTCTTCTCGTCACGCACGGCGATGCGAACCTGCTGCAGCAAGCCCTCGTAGTTGTTTAACTCTTCGATGTATTGCGTGACCGCGAAGTAGTCGCCCGGCTTGATCCGCGAAAGATGGGCGGTGAAAATCTCTTGCATGGACGAGCCACTGCGTCGTAGCAGATCTCGAGTGGCTTCGTCACCAAAGACGCGCATCGATTCCTCGGCAATGATCAGCTTCTGCTGTGCCAGCGAACCGTTCTGCACGTAATCGCCGAGCAGACGCTTGGTATTGTCCTTCGATTCCTGCACGTTGGGCTGGTCGAATGGATCGATGGTCAGCAGCGCTCCCGCAATCGCGGTGGCGAATTCCCACAGGAAGAATTCCTCGCCCAGATCGAGAGGATCGTGCAGCGTATGGCGCAGCACGGGATGGCCGGCAGCTTCGAGCGCTGCTAGCTTGGCATCAATATCGCCAGTCTTGGACGACTGCGTGTGAATGAATGCGAAGATGCGATCGTCGCTGTAGACGTCGGGCGAACCTAGGGGCTCGCCGGCGACGGGCACAATGCCTTTTCCTTCTTTGCCGGTGCTCTCGGCAATCAGTTGTTCGATCCAGAGGCCGAGCGCGTCAAGAGGCGCAGGCGTGACGAAGGTCAGCTTATTGCGTCCTGCTTTGGCAAGTGAGCCAAGTATGGCACCCAGCCGAGCGCCCGGGTTTTCGCTGACGCCGACCGGTCCCACGCAAGCATGCTCAGCCTGCAGGGCGCGTTCGAGCAATGTCTTGACGTCTCCACCCATCGCGGCGAACGGAACCATTCCGAAATATGACAACGCGGAGTAGCGCCCGCCGATGTCGGGCATGTTGAGGAAGACGCGGCGGAACCGATAGTGCGCGGCGTCCTTGATGAGTTGCGTTCCAGGATCGGTGATGGCGATAAAGTTTTCACCCGCCATATCGCCCTTGACCCGCTTCACCCGATCGTGGAAATAGCGCTGAAACATCTGGGGTTCTGTGGTGTCGCCCGACTTCGACGACACGATAAAGAGTGTTTTGCCGATATTGATCTTCTGCTCCAGGTGGCGTATGGCCGTGGGCACGGTGGAGTCGAGGACGTAGAGCTGCGGGTAGCCGTCTTTCTTGCTGAAGGTGCGGGCGAGGACCTCTGGACATAGGCTCGATCCTCCCATGCCCAGTACCACGGCATACTCGAATTCGGCCTTGCGAATTTCATCTGCGAACGCGACCAGTTCGGCAACATGCGGCTGCATCGTCTCAGCAACCTTGAGCCAGCCAAGGGCGTTGCCGATGATCTTCTCGTGCTCGGGATCGTCCTTCCACACCGTGGGGTCCTTCTTCCACACGCGGGGGACGACCTTCTGCTTGTCGAGGTCCTTAAGCGTGCTTTCAAAATCTCCCTGATACTTGCCCGGTGCTGCGCCGTGACGCGCCATGATCGAGCGCATCACCTCGACCCGACGGGCTTCTATCACTTCGAACAGCTCGTCGAACGATTCCGAAAAAGAGGCCACGCCCTCTTCGGTCAGTTTGGTAGTAACCGCCGTCATGTCGATGCCGACTGCCTTCAGCTCGTCAAAGACTTGATGGGCTTCCTCGATTCCAGTATCCAGCGTCGGCTTTGCGGCGCCGTGGTCGCGGAAGGCCTCCAATGTTGCGGGAGGAACGGTGTTGACCGTGTCGGCGCCGATTAAGGTGTCCAGGTACATGGTGTCGGGATACGCTGGATTCTTGGTGCTGGTGGACGCCCAAAGCGGGCGCTGTACTCTGGCGCCTTTTTCCTTCAGTTTGGCAAAACGGTCGCTGCCAAAGATGCGCTTGAACGATTCGTAGGCTACCTTCGCATTAGCGATCGCAGCCTTGCCCATGAGGGCATTGATGCGCTGCTTTTGCTCATCGTCGGTGGCTTTTTCGGCGAGTTGTCCAAGCTGCTTGTCCACCATGCTGTCAATGCGGCTGACGAAGAAGCTGGCCACCGAGGCTATGCGGTCCACCGGCAGTCCGGCGGCGACGCGGCGCTCAAGTGCCTTGATGTAGGCCTCGGCGACATGTTCGTACACTTCGACCGCAAAGATGAGCGTGATGTTGATGTTCAGGCCAGAGAAGAGCAACTCCTCAACGGCCGGAAGACCGGCAGGGGTGCCCGGCACCTTGATCATTACGTTTGGCCGACTCAGCCGGGCGAACAGCTTCTTGGCCTCTTCGATCGTCGCCTTGGTGTCGTTGGCGAGGAGCGGAGAAACCTCCAGGCTGATGAACCCATCGGCGCCGTCGTTGGCCTCATAAACACCGCGCAGCACGTCAGCCGCATTGCTAATGTCCTGGAGGACGATTTCTTCGTAGATATGAGAGATGTTGCTGCCGCTGCGCGCCAGTTTTTCCAGTTGCTCGGCATAGTCCTGGCTGCCACTGATGGCCTTTTGGAAGATGGTCGGGTTCGAGGTTACCCCGCGAAGACCATCTTCTTCGATGAGGCGCTTGAGTCCCCCAGTTGTCAAGAGAGACCGGCTGAGCTGATCGAGCCAAACACTTTGACCTAAGTCATGAAGCTGCCGTAAGGGGTTGGTGCTCATTTTAGACCTCGCAAACTTTGCTCTTCGAGCGCAGTAATTTTCGCCAGGCGCCGGCGGTGGCGCTCTTCTCCGCTGAATCTCGCTCCCAGAAACGTACGTACCAAGTCCAATGCCAACTCCGGTCCGATGACGCGCGAGCCCAGACAGAGGACATTCATGTTGTCATGTTCGACGCCCTGATGCGCCGAATAACAATCGTGGCAAAGTGCCGCGCGAATGCCGGGAAGCTTGTTGGCTGCCACGGACGCACCCACGCCGCTGCCGCAGATGAGTACCGCGCGCTCCGCCTTGCCGTCGAGTACGGCGCGGCCCACGGCCTCCGCGTAATCGGGATAGTCGTCCGCCTTGCTGCGGTCGTGGGTTCCGCAATCCACCACCTCATGCCCCAGCCGTTTGAGCTCGGCAATGAGAGTCTCGTTGAGGGGAACTCCGGCGTGGTCAGCGCCTACGGCTATCTTCATGGTCATGGTACGCCTGCAAGGTTAAGGTTTGACTTTTTTCATGACGTCCTGGGCCTTCGCCATCACGTCATCCACAGTGAATCCGAAGTGCTTCAACAGGTCCTTATAAGGAGCAGATTCCCCAAAGTCCGTCCGAGCAATAACATACCCATCATTCCCAATGTATTCCTTCCAGCCAAAATCGGTGCCCGCCTCGACGGCCACCCGGGCTCGCACCTCAGGCGGGAACACCTGGAGCTTGTACTCGGCAGGCTGCTCTTCGAACAGTCTCCAGCAGGGCATGGAGACCACACGCGCCTTCACGCCATTGGCAGTGAGCTTTTCATAAGCGCCCACGCAAAGCTGCACTTCCGATCCGGTTCCCATCAAGATGATGTCAGGCGTGCCCCCGGAGTCCGCCATGATGTATGCGCCCTTGGCAAGGCCGGCCGCCGACGCATACTTGGTGCGGTCGAATGTAGGGACTGCCTGGCGGGTAAGCACCAGCGCCACCGGTTGCGTCTTCAAAGGCATGATGTAGCGCCAGATCTCGGCGACCTCGTTGGCGTCCGCCGGCCGGAACAGCAGCAGTCGCGGAATGGCGCGCAACGACATGAGATGTTCGATCGGCTGGTGGGTTGGCCCATCCTCACCGAGGCAGAAAGAATCGTGCGTGTAGATCCAAATGACTGGCTGGTCCATCATCGCTGCTAGACGAAGTACCGGCCGCATGTAGTCGGAAAAGACAAAGAAGGTAGCTCCAAATGGACGCAGCTTCGATAGCGCCATGCCGTTGAGGATGGAGCCCATGGCGTGCTCGCGAATGCCAAAGTGAAAGTTGCGGCCCGCATAGCTGTCCTTCTCGAAGCTGGTAGTGCCGCTAAGCTTGGTCTTGGTCGAAGGATCCAGATCAGCCGCGCCTCCCAGCAGCCACGGCACGTGCTTCGCCACTGCGTTCAGCACCTTGCCGCCCGAGTCGCGAGTGGCGAGGCCTTTGGCATCGGCAGGGAAGGATGGGATGTCCTTGTCCCAGCCGTTGGGTAATTCCTGGTTGAGCATCTGCTGGCACGTCTTCGCGAGATCCGGGAATGCTTTCGCCCAGGCGTTGTAGCGGCCATCCCAGTCTTTCTCCCCCTGGGCGCCGCGCTCGACGGCCTTGCCCATGTAGGCCTTCACCTCGTCGGGAACCAGGAAATGTGCATCGGGTGGCCACCCGTAAAACATTTTGGTGAGGCGGACCTCTTCTTCGCCCAAGGCCTCGCCGTGAGCTTCCTTGGTGTCCTGCCGATGAGGGGAGCCGTAGCCGATGTGGCTATCGACGATGATCAGCGACGGACGCTCGGTCTCCTTCAGTGCGGTCTGGATGGCGCGATCAACCTCGGGGAGATCGTTGACATCGCTCACCTGTTGCACGTTCCAGTGCCAGCCGAGGAAGCGAGTGCCTACGTCATCGCTGAAGGCCAGCGAGGTGTTGCCCTCGATGGTGATGTGGTTGTTGTCGTAGAACCAGATGAGGTTCGAAAGTCCAAGATGTCCGGCGACGGAGGCGGCTTCGTTGCTGACGCCCTCCATCAAATCGCCGTCACCGCAAAAGGCGTAAACGCGGTAGTCGAAGACATCGTGGCCGTCCTTGTTGAACTGCGAGGCCAGCCAGCGCTGGGCAATTGCCATGCCGACGGAATTGCCGACACCCTGACCCAGCGGGCCCGTCGTGGCTTCAACTCCCGGCACTACTCCGTACTCAGGATGTCCTGGAGTCTTGGATCCCCACTGCCGGAACTGCTTGATGTCGTCGAGCGAAAGATCGTAGCCCGTGAGGTACAACATGGAGTAAAGCAGCATGCAGGCATGTCCATTGGAGAGAATGAAGCGGTCACGGCCAGGCCAATGGGGATTTCGGGGATTGTGACGCAGATAGCGGTTCCACAGCGTAAACGCCAGGGGCGCCAGCGCCATCGGAGTTCCCGGATGTCCGCTGTTGGCCTTTTGCACAGCGTCCATCGAGAGCGTACGAATGGTGTTAATGCAGAGGCAATTGAGCTGACGCTGCTCCTGCGTTTCGTTGTCGAACCCGTCTTTGGGACCTACTGCGATGGTAGTTGCCATTTCCTTCGCGGTCGCCTGCTCTTTTCCTGCTGCGGTAATATCGACTTGACTAGCCACCGGTTGCCGCCTTTCTGCTACCCACAACAGTTTGTATTGCTGGTTGAACGTTAACCTTATAATTCGTTCCTTGCCACTCGCTCTGTTGCCGCCAGAAAAAAGTAAACCGCAACGGCGCCGTTTGCGAAGGCGCAACCTCGATGTCCGCGTACTCCACTCCCACCGCTGTCGGCGTGGAAGCTGTGTCCTTCACCGTCTTCCATTCGTCGTCACTCCAATGCAGCGTAAACGGAGACGAGGCCTGCACGCGCAGCAAAGCGCCGGCGGGGACGGCCCGGACTTGCCGATTCATCTTCCATACTTCGATTACCGGGCGTGGCTTATCGTTGCGATATCGCTCAGCCACCGGCTCGATCAAATCGAATATCCGGTTGTCCACAACCGAACGCAACAATTTTACATACTCCGAGTGCGCCCACATCAGGGGAATGGCAGATCCTGTCGCTCCAGCGAAGGTCAAGAAATTGTCCGGCATGTCCGGCCCATCCCAAATCTGTTCCGGAATAAGCCCGATGCCGGTGGTGAAATTCTCGATGGCGCGCAGGTAAAGATCGACATTGCGTCCCGCCGCCAGTTCGTAGGTGGCACGCTCGCCCGTCAGCAGAGGCCACGGGCGTCCCACGCCCCAGTTGTCAAACGACCCGCCGTCGTCGCGCTGCCCGTACCCGTCATGGTTGTAGCGCTTCCAGCATGGCCCCTTCGGGGTGTCGACCTTCAAAACGGCATCCACAACTTTCAAGGAGTCCTCGATGAGAGGATCGCCAGCTTTACGAACGCCAAAGCGAACTAATTCGAGGAAGCCTGGGTCGACGATTTGATTGGCTGGATACCGGAAGCGATCTCCCGGACGCTGATTGGCCAACACCAGTTCGCCCCCGTCGGGATCCTCATCGCCACGGTCGCCCTCCGAACTGTTTGCCGGATTGATGCGAATATAGTGGCGCGCGATGCCGGCCACCAACGTTCCTTTCTCGGTGACGGTCCACTTCTCGATATGGGACTCGAGGAAGTCGGCGTAGGTGCGTACAAATTCAGCGCTGCACTTGTCCCCGTGCGCTTCGATGAACTCGGCGGCACAGATCAGCGCCGCAATGTTGCTGGCCAGTGTGGACGGGGAATAACCCGCGGCTTCCTCCCAGCGTTCTTGGGGCGTCGCCGGTCCTTCGCGAATGAGATAGCCACAAGCCCGCACCACGGTTACATAAGGATCGAAGTTGCCGAATGCGTTGGCTTTCCATAGTCTCCAGGCCAGCATGATGGGGAAGGAAACTTCGTCGAGCTGCACACCTGTCCAGAAAGGACGGCCATCGATCCAAAAATTCTGATAGAAGCCTCCGTCCTCGCGTTGCGTGATGGCGAGATAAATCAGGGCGCGCAGTGGAGTCGCGGTGTCACCCACGGCGAGCAATGCGGTGGCGGCGTTTACCAGGTCGCGCGTCCATACCAGGTGATAGCCGCCCAGATCGTCGTCGCCTCGGTCTTCTCCCCAGGGTATGCTCAAGCTGGCGATCATGGCCCCGGGATAGATCTTGTCTTCGTGGGCGAGCAGCAGGTTGACGCTGCGGGCGAACAATGACGACTCGCGCTGGTCAAGTTTGTCCTTCAAGGCGAGGCGCTTGTTGGTGCGCTGCCACTGATCGAGGAAGTTCTTTAGAGCTAGGTCGAACGGAATGCTTAGCGACTGAAACAGGGTGGCGCCAGCATGGTGGCCGGAATGGCCAAAACCGACGCCGAGGGTAAATTCCGTGCCACGGGAAAGATCGATTTCGGCGGTGAGCGCGATATTGCCATCCAACGCGACGTCGTATTCCCAATTCATTTCGAAGTTGTGGGCCAGGTCCGTCCAGCCATCGTTCACGCCCACGTATCCGCACGACGCCTTGCAGAAATGGGCGGTGGCCGCAATTGCCAGGAAAGCGTCTTCGCGATAGGCCGTCAGGAACCTTCGTCCTCGCTCTTTCATTACCAGCCCGTTGTTGTGATAACCGCCAATCTGCATGTGAGGCGCGCACAGAACGAAGAGCTGCAGCCGTCCTTGCCACTCGGGCGCGACATTGAAGTTTGTGTGCACCAGCAGACAGCTCAGGTGCGGATCGCCGATGACCACCTTCTCAATGGAGTAGCGTCCATCCGGGTCCGTATTGGTGACCTTGAAACCCAGGCCAAACGCGCCGAAGCAGTCCACGTGGGTGACCATGTGCCGGCGCTCATCGTGGAAGAATGTCTCGCCATCGGTGACCAGAAATTGCAGGTCACGAATTTGCGGCGTATCGATGGTGGGGTAATAGACTTCGGTGATCACCCCGCTGGACATGGTGTACCAGACGCGACTGGAAACGGAGTATGCCGTTCCCACAGCGTCTTTAGCTCCTCGGGTCCAGCGAGGCACGATGCCCGGTCCGCCGGGCGCTGGATTCTTGCCGATCATAGGGTTTGGCTTCTCCGGACCGCCATACATCACGCTTAGTCCAATCGCTCGCAGTGTATCGCGAGCGTCAACATTCGCCCTAGGATGTCGGATTGTAAACAATTGTAAATATCAAATGAATGATGCCGTTAGGCAGGCCGATGGCGCCGTGTGCTTGCTATCATTACAGACCAGAAAGGCGCTTTCCAAGTGCCTCATTGGGTAGAACCATTAGCCGGACTTATTCGCAGAACGTTGTGTCGCGGCACGCGCGCGCCGTTTCTTGCGCATCCAATCATCATTATGAACGTGTAATCGGCCGATGTTGTACTGTGGCCATTGAAGCCTATGAAACGGCATGTACAACCGCGAAGCTCGCCTATGTACGGCGCGAGATCCCGCCACATTGCCGGAACCATTCAAGACGCTTGCCGGAATGTTTATTGGAACAACCCGTGGGTGCGACCGGCCAGCACTCCCGTGTTTCCGTGCCCGCCAGTACGGCGAATCCAAACAGGTTTGACCAACGGAGGAGAGCAAAAGTGCGCATCGCAATCGGATCCGATCAAGCAGGCCATGCGGCAAAAGAACGAATCGCAGCAAAGCTAGTCGAAGCAGGACATGAGGTGACGGACGCAACCTCGGCGGTCCAGCCGCACGGCCGTGCCGACTACGCCGAGCAGGTAGCCATGTTGGTGCTGCGGCACAACGCGGAACGCGGCATCATCGTCACCAGTCGAGTCGTGGGAGCCTCAGTGGCCGCGAACCGGATACCAGGTATTCGGGCCGCCTTGTGCCATGACGCCTATTCGGCTTCCGTCGGCGCCAAGGCTGAAGGAATGAACGTGCTGGTGCTGGCTCTGCATCTACTGGAGCAGGACCTCGCACAGGAAGTGGTGGATGCATACTTGGGCGCAACCCTCGCGCCGGTCGAGGTGGTCGGCGGCTTGCCGCCTCGCCGTTTGCAGCGCGTGTTTGCCCACGTGCGGGAGAATATTGCCCAGGAACTAGCGGTGGCGGAGTTGGCGCAAGTGGTGGGCATGAGCCAGTATTACTTCTCTAAGCTGTTCAAGTTGAGCACCGGCACCACGCCCCACCAATACGTTATGCGGCAGAGGGTGGAGCGCGCACAGGAATTATTGCGCGAGGGCCGAACACCGTTGGCCGAGATCGCGACGCATGCGGGTTTCGAAACCCAGAGCCATTTCACCAGCGTGTTTCGCCGGCTCACCGGGATAACGCCCAGGCGCTATCGCCAGATGCATCAGACAACTGCGCCGATGGACACGGTGGCACAGGAGCAGAACCAGGCCGCACAGCAGAAATCAGCGACCGCAGCATAGCTGCCTCTCGAGCGTGTAAGAACGAACCTTGGTATTCGCCAGTGGCATGATGTGCTGGCGCAAAATCGAGCGCCGTAGCCGGGGTCCCCAGTTCGCGCCGCTTTTGCGCGAACTGGGGTGGAAGTAGGCGCGAAATAGTTTAGCCCAGCACGGAGCCGCAGGCGGAGTGCTGGGTAAAGTGCGCCGCAGTCAATCATTTCCGATAGATAATCCGCCCTCCGGCTTCGACTCGGAGCGGGGCTTCAGGTCTTTCCAGCCCAAATTTTCTGAATTTCGGAATAACAGTGCATTCGATGAAGCCGTGTATATCGGCGAGTCTGTGATGGGCGATACGGATATCGGAATCCCATTCGCCAAACTCTATCGGGAACACCGGATCTGGTTCGAAATCCAGTTGGTGCTTGTCCCGAAGAGGGACACTTACCTCAATTACATCTTCGCTGTCAAAGTGCTGAATCAACACGGCAGGATTATTCGGAACAAAAACAGGGATAGTTCTGCTGTTGATCGGGATGACGCAATGCTTGTCGATATTGCAGAGCGTGTTCAACTGCAGAGGGGATGATCTTGAGCCGAACCAAGTCCCTTGTGTGGCTGAAGTGCCTCAATCTCTTTTGCAATGTCCACGGGGAACCAGGCCAGCGCCTTAGCAAAGTTTCTTCTGTCCTCGCTGCGCGAGACACTCTCGAAGATCGGGAAGCAAACCAGCTTGGGATATTTTTGCTGGGCCGCAGGGAGCGCGAAGTTCCATGCAAGTTGGTCAAGTCCGGAACGGAGACAATAGAGAAACTCGCCCAAGAGCATCCCCATGATCGGGTTGATGGATTTGAGCTGCGTCCTGCGGATATACCGCGAATTCTTAGCATCCTCCCTTGTGACGACGGTATAAGGTTCCTTCGCAAAGAGAGCCAACTCCCGATTGAGCGAGTCGAGGTGTACCTTCGCCCGTTCGGTTTTCATTACCAGATAGGCTAGGCCAGTGAGCACACCCGATGATAACAGAGGTGTACAATCGCGCCGGGGTGCGCTTTATGCTGATACGACCCACTGCTGTTCTTGTTTTGGCAATCATGATCTCTGCGGGATGCATGGCCCAATCAGCAACCCAGCCCAAGCAATCTCAAACATCCCCTAGCGGCAAAGTGGATGCGGCGCAAGCCGATCTTCACGCTGTAATCGTTGGGCTAAATGAAGACAGCGATACGTTAATTAATCTGGCCTCACCTCTCGTGGGCACTCCCGACGCGGATAACGCCAGCTCGATGGTTAGCACCATCCAACTGGCGATGACGGAGACTGGTGCTGCGTCTTGGCTCATCGAGCCATACAACAAGATTGCATGCGAGCAAGACAGAGAAATGATGAAAGGCATCCTCCAGAAACGGCTGGCGTTTTACTCTCACGTCCTCGACCTCAATATTAAGGACTTGTCTCAGCACCTAGCGTTTACAAAGCTTCCAGCAGTGTCGCAGACGGTCATCCGAGCGCAAGACAGAATGAGGAGCGCTAAGCGCGACATGCAATCAGTTCTCGATGCCATTCAGTGAGGCGGGGCGTATAATCGCGGCGCTATGACAATTCACTGCTATTGGGTAGTGAGATGTAAAGGTAACTGCGGCACAACTCTCAAGCTACAGTACATCGGAATTAGCGACGGGCGGGCGTACTACGAGAAACCGACATCCGGCCCTGCGTGGCTAGATCTTCTTCTGTGCCCGACGTGTGGCACAACTCACAGATACAACCTTCCCCACGATCTTGAGTGGCAGCAGACGGGGGAACCTCCCGACAAGCAGTGGGTAGATATACTACCCAAGGACCGACAGCAATAATCTTGGACGTTGCAATCTCCCACTTTGTATCTACTGTGTTTCCCATACCACCTCCGTATCAGAAAAATCACGCCTTGTCACGGCCATTCAGCCGTGACACATTTAGTCTGTCAAGTATATTATTGCCCCTTAAGGGACGACACAGTACACACCCCTTTAGAGCGGTTTAGTTATTTGTGTAGTCTAGGTGCCGCCGGCTGAAGCCGGCTCGGAGGTGAAGGATCAGCGGGAACGCGGCGCTGAAGCGCCGCTCTACCCGTGCTCGCTCGACTACAGTAATTCTTAAACTGCTCT
>DATCCF010000310.1:0-5665 GCA_036511435.1 Terriglobales bacterium
TCTGCGCGCCAGGTCGGCGATGACGAAACAGCCGGCCACGTCGATAACGATCTGCACCAGCAGGACGGCGTTGTAATGCTCGCTTCCGAATAGCGCAAAGCAGGCAGCCAGAAACGCGGGATAGCCGGGCAAGCGGATCCACGTAGGCCGCGGGCCCTCGGCATGGCTCAGGCCGTAGATGCCGTGCTGAAGCCAGTTCTTGGCGATGTCGCCATAAATCAGAGAATCGCCGGTGACATGCGGGAATCTAAAATAGAAGAAAAGCCGCAGCGCAAAAGCGGCCAGTGTAACCAGCAGGAAGTACTTCCGAGACTCCCGGAGCATGCCCCAGAAAGGATGCGCCCCAGTCCTCCCCAGCGAGTTGAGCTCCTGTTCGCGCACGTGGCGAATATAGCAGCTTGCAGATAGCACCGAGCGGTTGGCAGTTAGCATTTGGCGGAAGCTTCCACTAAATGCCAAATGTCAATTGCTAAGTGCTACCTGCCAAAGTGCTACGATAAATTGGCCTCGAATGCCTAAGTCGAAACAGATTTTCTTCGATCCCGATCGCAAGCGCTGGCGCCGTTTACGGTTGGTGCTCGATACCAGCGTGATCGTCATCACGTTGCTGGGCGTGTTTTTTGTCGCCACCATCATCCGCGGATCGTCCGTTCCCGGCGTGCCTCTCCCTCTGGTGAAGAAGCCCTATCACGCTCTCAAGGAGAGCCAGAAGCGCAAGCCGCCACGCCGGCAGAACACCCACCGTAAAACCAAGCAGCCGGCATCGCAGGTCGTCCTGAACTCTGACGAAGGCATTCGTGGAGCTTTCTATGTGCAGTGGGACGCGGCCAGCTTCGCTTCCTTGAAAGAGTACTACCCCCAGATCGATCTGCTATTTCCCGAGTGGATGCATGTGCTGACCGCGGACGGCCGGCTGCAAGCGGTCACCGAACTGAACGCTCTATACAACGTGATGGACGACAAGGGCAAACCACGTCCGGTGGACGAAAGGGTCATGCCTTTCCTCAAGGGCGAGAAGGCGCAAACAGAAGTTCTGCCGTTAGTGAACAACTTCGATCCCATCCGCAACCAGTGGCAGCCCGACATTACCGCGAAATTTATGGCTGATCCAGCGGCGCGCCAGCGCTTCCGCAGTGAGCTTATGAATTTCTTGGCCACCGACCAGTACAAGGGCATCACGCTGGACATTGAGGCCTTTCCCGAAAGCTCACGAGACGACTACCGCGCGCTCGTACAAGAGCTCTACGATGATCTCCGCGCCAAGGGCCTGAAGCTGTATATCGCCGTACCCGTTAACGACCGCACGTTCAATTATTCCGCCATCGCGCAAATATCCGATGGCTTGATCCTGATGAACTATGACCAGCACTATCCCGGCGGCGACTCCGGCCCGGTCGCCGGGCAGGACTGGTTCCTGAAGAACCTGCAGGACGCCCTCAAGGTCATTCCTCGGGAAAAAATCATCTGCGCTGTCGGCAATTACGGCTATGACTGGGCGATGAAAAAGGGCCAGAAGAAAGGCACGCCGCCCGCGAACGTGCACACCGTCTCGGCACAGGATGCATGGCTCGAAGCCGAGGACGCTGAGACCGACGTGGACTTCGATGGCGATGCCATGAATCCACACTTTGCCTATCTCGACGACGGCAATGTTCGCCACGACGTCTGGTTTCTCGATGGTGTGACTGCGCTCAACCAGATGCGGGCGGCCCACGCCTTGGGAATCGATACCTTTGCATTATGGAGGCTTGGCTCGGAAGACCGCTCGTTGTGGGCAGTGTGGGACAAACCGTTCGCGGCCAATGCACCGGGCAAGCTGGACACTGTTCCTCCCGGGCAGGATGTGGACATCGAAGGGCAAGGCGAAGTCCTGCGCATCGCCTCGCGTCCGGCCTCCGGCGAACGCACGATCACGGTGGATCCCAATACCAACCTGGTCAGCGACGAGGTCTTTAAGACGATGCCGTTGCCGTACGAAGTCGACATGTACGGCGGGACCTCGCAAAAGAAGGTTGCAATCACCTTCGACGACGGCCCGGACCCTACGTGGACTCCCAAGATTCTGGACGTGCTGAAAGCAAAGAACGTCAAGGCTACCTTCTTCCTCATCGGGCTGGAAGTTGAAAAGTATCCCAGCATCGCCAAGCGCATTTACAAGGAAGGTCACGAGATTGGGAACCACACCTTCACCCATCCCGATATCAGCAACATCTCCAAGCCCTATTTCGAATTCGAACTGAATCTCACGGAGCGGTTGTTCGAAGGCAAGCTGGGAGTCAAGCCCGTGCTCTTCCGTCCGCCGTATTCGATTGACCAGGAGCCCGACACCGCTGACCAGGTTCGTCCCTTGGAGTTGTCGCAGGACATGGGTTTTATCACGGTGGGGGACAAGATCGATCCGAACGACTGGCGCGAGAATCCCCGGCGTTCCGCGGACGAAATCGTGGCCGATGTGTTCGCCAACCTGCCCCCCTGCCAGCCCGGCAATCTTAGCTGTGGGAACATCATCCTGTTGCACGATGGCGGAGGTAACCGTAGCCAGACCGTCAAGGCGCTGGGCATCATGATAGATGGCCTGAAGGCCCGGGGCTACGAGATCGTGCCGGTCTCCGATCTGCTGGGCAAGACACGCGCTGAAGTCATGCCGCCCATTTCGACCAACGAGCGCTGGGCGGCCTGGGTGGACGGTCTTAGCTTCGGCATGTTCGGCTTTATCTCGTCGTTCATCATTTTCGTTTTCTTTGTCGGTGACGTGCTCATGAGCGGGCGCCTGGTGCTGGTCGGAACCCTGGCGATCTATGACCGGTTCCATCGGCGCAAGAGCAACTTCGACCCCAACTACCGGCCTGCGGTTGCTGTGCTCATCCCCGCCTACAACGAAGCGAAAGTTATCGATCGCACGGTCCGCTCGGTGCTGGATTCTGACTACCGGAACCTTCGGGTCATTGTGATCGACGATGGCTCGAGGGACGCGACGCTGGAGGTCACGCGCGCCGCCTTCCAGAAGGAAATCGCTGCCGGCCGGGTCACGGTGTTGACCAAGCCGAACTCAGGCAAAGCCGACGCGCTCAACTTCGGACTCGAGCAAGTAACGGAAGAGTTATTCGTGGGCATCGACGCAGACACCCTGGTTGCGCCCGACGCGATCTCGAAACTGGTGCCGCACTTTAGCAATCCGCGGGTGGCAGCCATGGCGGGCAATGCCAAAGTCGGCAATCGGGTAAACCTGTGGACCCGCTGGCAGGCGTTGGAGTACATCACCAGCCAGAACTTCGAGCGGCGCGCGCTGAACACGCTTAACGCCGTGAGCGTGGTTCCGGGCGCCATTGGCGCGTGGCGCACCGCTCCGGTTCGCGCCGCCGGCGGTTACCAGCATGACACCGTTGCCGAAGATGCCGACCTCACCATGGCGCTTCTCCAGGCAGGCTATTGGGTCAACTACGAGGACCGCGCGCTGGCCTATACCGAGGCGCCAACTAAGGCAAGCGGGCTGATGCGGCAACGCTTCCGCTGGTCCTTCGGCATCATGCAGTCAGTGTGGAAGCACCGCGCGGCGGTGAAGCAAAAGGGAGCTCTCGGATGGGTAGCGATACCGAACATGGTCATCTTCCAGATCCTGCTGCCGTTGGTTTCGCCGTTCATTGACATCATGTTTGTGGTGGGAGCGGCGACCTACTTCGTCAATAAATATTTCCATCCCGAATCGGCGAATCCGGCCAGCTTTCAGCGCCTGGTAGTGTACTTCGCGTTGTTCATGGTGATTGACTTCATCGCTTCGGCCATAGCCTTCACGCTGGAGCGGCAACAGCCAGGCGGAAAACGCGACTTCCTCTTGCTGGGCCACGTCTGGCTGCAACGCTTCGCCTACCGCCAATTGTTCTCGTTGGTACTTCTTAAGACCCTCAAGCGTGCTATGGAAGGGGGCAGCTTTGCCTGGGACAAGTTGGAGCGCACGGCCAGTGTCAGGCAGCCCATTGCCGTACGCCGCGAAAGAGAAGCGCAGTGATGGAGGGCGAGTGGTGAGTCCTGTTCCGAAGTCCGCTCTGGATATGAGCGTCAATGTCGCCGGCATTGAACTGAAAAATCCCATCATGGCCGCCAGTGGGAGCTTTGGCTATGGCGTGGAATTCGAAGACGTGGTCACTCTTGATCGGCTAGGCGGGTTCGTAGTGAAGGGACTCTCCCGCGAACCGATGGCCGGCAATCCTCCGCCACGGCTGTTTGAAACTGCCGCCGGCATGCTCAATGCCATCGGCCTGCAGAACATCGGTGTGCGGGCCTTTCTGGAAGAGAAGCTGCCCCTTCTGAACAACATCAAGAACATCGTTTTCTTCTGCAACGTCTTTGGACATTCGCAGGAGGAGTACGAAGATGTGGTGCGCATGCTCAACGACGGCGAAGGCATCGCCGCTTATGAGCTCAACGTTTCCTGTCCCAACACGAAATGCGGCGGAATCAGCTTTGGCAGCGATCCCAAAATGTTGTTTGAAGTGGTGAGCGCGGTAAAAAAGATTGCCACCCGCCCGCTCATCGTGAAGCTTTCGCCCAACGTGACCAGCATTCCAGAAGTGGCGCGGGCTGCCGAAGAAGCGGGGGCCGACGCAATCTCGCTGGTCAATACTTTTGTGGCCATGGCCATTGATGCCGAAACCCGCAAGCCGCGCATCTCCAACGTGACCGCCGGACTGTCCGGTCCAGCCATCAAGCCGATTGCCCTGCGCATGGTGTGGGAAGCTGCGAAAGCGGTGAAGATACCCGTCATTGGAATCGGCGGTATCAGCACTGCCGAAGATGTGATTGAGTTCATGCTTGCCGGTGCAACCGCCATTGAGGTCGGCACGGTGAATTTCTGGGACCCATGCGCCTGCGAGACGCTGGTCGATTCCCTGGAGAGGTGGTGCCTGGAGCACCGAATTGCAAAGATTAGCGATCTGACGGGCGGGTTGACGATTGAGTAGCAACTAGCAATTAGCGACTATAGAAGCCATTTCATAGATTGTTTTGTATCAGGGCACGGCTTCAGACGTGCCGTTAGGTCCCTTTATTTTTGTCATCCCGACCGAGGACTTCAGTCCGAGCGGAGAGCCTGCCCTGAGCTTGTCGAAGGGGACCTGCTGTTGCTGTCGTTGCAAGGCATTTTTCAGCACCCTGTTCAGCCGTGCCGCAACGGGTCAACCATGGCTTGGGATTCAGCCCCTGAGCGACCTATTTTCGCAAGGGTAAAGCCCTGACCTTTGCTGTGGACTTCACGCCGTCACGCTGGCGGCCGTCGCGTCGGCGTCCAGGAGCTTTCTCACGCTCGTGACCAGATCGGGATCGATCGCCAGGATCGCCTTGGTGTGCGTGATCTCAAACAGGCGATTCACCTGATCGTTGGCGCCGGCAACGCGGAAGTGCCCCCTTCGCTGCTCAATCTCGCCAAAGAGACGCATGATGATGCCAAGACCTGCGCTGTCCACGAACTCAACGTGTGTAAGGTCAAGCACAAGTTTGCGCGCGCCTTGCCGAATCAGCGAATTGAACAGCGCTTCGGTTTCGCTGAGACGCGTCCCCAGCGTGAAGCGGCCCGCGCAGGAGACCCCCGTGATATCCGGCTCGAATTGGAAGACTTCGGTCGCCAGCATCATAGCTGGGTGGTTCCTTTGGCGAGGTTTGGGTTTCTAAA
>DATCCF010000311.1:0-6068 GCA_036511435.1 Terriglobales bacterium
AAGTATTTCGTGGGTGGATCGAGGATGAGTCAGCGCGCAGGACCCGGAATCTCGTTTTGCGCCGAATGGCGCAGCCCAAGTGTCCCACTCATATCCTTGCTAAATGGGAGCTCCCGATCTTCCGCGATTAGGCCCGAATCATATCCGGGGGAGCACAGGATGCCATGGAGCTGCCGACGCCGCACACCCATGTTGCCACCGTCATAGAGCGGAAACACCAGCGCATCGCGCAGAAGCCGCTCAAGTGGATGGTCCTTCGTGTAGCTTTCAACCCCGACTATCTGCATAGCATCGTAGACGCACTTGACCGCTTGCTCGGAACAGTAGACCTTGGCGATATTCGCGACTTCGGCACGGCCGTCAGCATGAGAATCAAGATATGCGCAAGCACGCCAGGTCAGATATCGACATGCTTCGATGCGCATTTTGATGTCGGCCAGGGCATAGCCAACCGCTTGATGGTAGATGATAGGGACGCTACCAAGGCGTTTCCCGGACTTTGCAAACTCAAGCGCATAGTCGAACGCAGTTCGTGCAGTACCGACACACGCAGCCCCGATTAGAGCGGCCGTCCAGTTGAATGCTCCGACAATGATGGGTATGCCATCGCCCTCGGACCCGAGCAGATTCGCCACCGGAACGCGAACATTCTCAAATACAACCTCCGGCTGGACAGTAAGTCGATGTCCGACCTTGTCTTCGATCCTACCGACTCGTATGCCTGGCGTATCTCCCGGAACCACAATCACGCTCAAGCCTTCTTTAGCGCCTGCATTCCGATCGGTACGCACTGTGACGGTATATAAATGGGCCCCTTTTCGATCCCACCCACTCCCATTGGTCGCAAAGTGTTTGGTACCATTAATTACGTAGTAGTCACCGTCCCGTTGAGCGTAGGTCACCACCCCCGCTTCTGGATCATCACTGTCGAAGTTCGCGCCTCCGCTGGCCTCTGTGAAAGCGAAGCACGCAAGGCGGTCGCCAGTGGCATCCTCCGTGAACGGTCGTAAGAACCGCTCCTTCTGTTCCGGCGTACCAAACTGAATTACGGGTTGCAGCGCCAGGCCGTGACCGAGCAAGGTAGTAGGTACGCCGACCTCGACGCGAGTAAGCTCCTCGGCCGCCAAGGCAAACTCGATACATCCAAAACCCGCGCCCCCATATTCTGTTGGGATGAAACCAGCGGTAAAGCCAGCCTTCGCCATTTCTGCGAAGGCTGGCCTCGTGCGCTGGAAACATTCCCAGGGATCGGTTAGCTTCTCGAGGTCGCTCGCGAGAGGTCGAAGTACCCTCTCAGCAAACGATCGCGCCATATCACGCAGGTCTACTTGCTCCGGCGTAGGAGTGAATTCAATTGCCATCGGATGCGATCCTCCAATTAGATGCTCTAGTTCGCGAACTTCTTCACCCAAACAGGTGCGCGTGCTCGCATAACATTAAGAGTTAAGCGCGTACCCCGAGGTCACCATCACCTATGGTGCAACGGACTTGAGTTCTGTGTCGAGAACGAAGACCTCACGGCCCACTCCGCGCCTGAGACGTGAGGTACACCACACTGGCACCCACTGCAGGAACTGATGTGTTCAATTCTTGGACGTTCGGAACCAGAGGCGACCCCCCGCAGACCCAGCGCAGGCGCGCGAGCGACCAGGCGGAACCCACTCACTGGCGAGGTCGCTCCGACTGGCACGAGCGCAGTTCGGACATCGCCCGGCCAAACAGGTCATGCAAGGATGCATCCTCGTGCTTGAGCCAGTGCTCGGACTGACAGCGCCAGAGCCAGGCTGGCCTGTCCCACCATCCGCGGCAGCATCGCGTCGGGACTGATGCCCAGTCGCCTTACGACGCACTCTGCGATGACCTGTCGCCAGTTCGCGTACCGCGGCGCGGAATGCGCCTGGAGTGCGGGTGGGCTCAGGATGAGGGCCATCCGCTGTCGATGCTGAGAAACCGCGGCCTCGTCGAGTTGGTTGAAGTTGAGAACCGCTCTCTGTGCGGCTTGGTGGATCGGGAGGTCGCGCGGCATCGCTTCGAGTGTGTCGCGCAGGTGGACGAGACAGCCGTCTAACTGTCCTCACGGGGATGTCTTCCTGGACTCGAAGTACCGAAACGGCGTGCGAAGGCCGATGCGACACTCGTCCGCGATCGCCTGGACAGTCGTCGCCTCGAACCCGCTCCCGGAACAGCCGGAACAGGCCGCGCTGGTGCCAAAACCGGAGACAGGGAGCGCGGTCGGAACTGTGACAGGCCGTCCAACAGGCCTCATCGGAGTTGTATCACACCACGTGATGTACATCGCATTGAGCGTTGGTTCAGGACGTCTTGCGCAAGCGTGAAGACCCACAATTGCTACAAACGCCGAAGCTAGTATTCGACCGAAGCGGCTATTGCCGTTGAAATTCATTGAGTAAGCGACCTAACGCCCAAGTTCAACTGCAAGCACACTATCACCGTTGCGGCGAAGCCGCATCCGAAAAGTGCTTGTCTGCTGCAACGTATGTTAGACAGCGTCGCGTAACGCCAAGTCGTCGAAGCCTAGCAACAATCTCGAAGCATCAGCAGACGATTGCGACAAGAGCCGACCACTTGGTGACTCTGTCAGGAGCCAGAGAGGGGTCCGGCCGCCTGCTCGGTATGGTCCTGCACCATTCTGGCTTGGCTGCGGAGCACGAGATACAGCAGGATGGACGCGACCGCGCCCAATGTGTCCATCAGCATGTCCTTCTGAGCGTCCCAGATGTCACCCTGGCTGCCCAGAAAGTTCGCCCCCGCCTCGGCGTTGCCGCCATAGGCGGCATACACCCACTCAATCAGCTCGTATGACATCGCAACGAAGCTGATCGCGAAGATGGCGAACAGACATGCCATCGCCACGCTCATCTGCTTCCTGATGACCAGGTATTCGGCGATTCCGAACGCATAGAAGCCCACGCTGAAATGGCCGATCCGGTCGTACATATTCCGCTCGAACCCGAATGCGCGGCTGAACCAGTCGAACGGTACCCGCTCGAATGTGTAGTGCCCTCCGATCGTGTGCCAATACGGAAGGATCGACATCAGAATGTAGGCAAGGGCGGAGAACCTCACGCCGCGCATGTACAGAACGACGAGGGTGAGCACGACGAGAAGAATAGGGATGTTCTCGGCCCACCATACCGCACGGTCGTACGGAGCGATCGCGCCCTAGATGAAAAGAACCACGTAGGCGGCGAGCAGGATGTGCGGAATCCGATCACTGAATCTTTTCATTCGCTGGTGGAATAATGGACGCTCTCTGGAAGCTGCCTAACGCCTTGCGCTTCTGCTGCGGGGCCGCTGCGGCCCCGGCAGCAGCAAGCGCGGGTTAGGCAATACCGCGCGAGCTATTCGGGCACGTCCAGAATCACTGGACGCCATGTCTTCGGGTCATTGCGCATGCCACGCCGGGCACTGACCACCTCCAGGCGTGAGGGCCTCACGCGGAATAGCAGGTAGTCCTCGCCTCGATTCTGATCCTTGTAAAGCGCCGCCCACTCGGCTTTCCAATGCCCAGCTTTGTGAAGGGAATCCGTATCGAGCACCGCCGTGCCGAGGACGGTAACGTATTCGAATGTGGCACGGCTGAAGTACAGCAAGGTGACCCGCGGGTCACGGCGGATCTCCTGAACCTTACGCGTGAGGGGATTTGTTGCAATCCAGATCGTGAGATCCGAGTCGGGCGGGAACGGATCGACAATCCTGGCTTGGGGCTGCCCGTCTCGCCCAATCGTGATGAGAGTGGAGTATCGGGCCTCTTGCATGATGTCCTTTGCCGCGGCAATCACCTGCGCTCGCGGTGGCGTATCGCGCTGCGTGACCTGGGCGAACAGGGAAGCTGGGGCGCCCAGGACGAGCAACAGCGCTAGACCGCTGACAAACGTTCTCATGATTGTCTCCTCCGCAACTGCATGGTGTTGCCTAACGCCTTAGTTCAGCTGCAAGCACACTACAACCATCGCGGCGTAGCCGCATCCGATCCCTAGTTCGCGCGCGCCGCCAACTTCAGGCGCTTGTTAGGCGGCAGCCGCGTTTACCGGCCCACGATGATCAAGGCACCGGCTGCAATGGCAACGACAGCCATGAGAGTGCCCAGGCCCGAAAAACTAAGATTGAGCAGGGGTATTAGTCCGGTGGCGATGAGCCAGATGCCCAACAACAGCATTCCGAGGTTCTTTGTCACTTTCATTGTGAGACTCCTGTGAGGACGAACTCCTTTGAGGTGAGCAGCTGCCTAACGCCTTAGTTCAGCTGCAAGCACATCTAACAATTGCGCGCGCAGCGCGCTACAGAAAAGTGCTTGTCTGCTGCAACGTACGTTTGGCAGCACGTTCAGCGGAGGCGTGGTGCGATATCCAAGCCGAAATGCTCTCGAATCGATGCGGTCAACGATTCAGTTGTCAAAGGTTTCGGTTCCTCCCAGAGTCGATGGTACCAGTTAACAAGCTGACTCGAACCACCTGCGCGCTCAAGCTCGGAGAAGAGGGCAAGTGCAGCCCCATAACGCGCGGCAGTTTCCGACTCATCGCTGACGAAGTCCTCAGGGCCAAGCTTCCAAGGACCTGTCGGCTTATATGTCGAATCCTGCGCTTGCCGAGCGCGTTGTTCGGGTGTCATCTGGCGCAAGATTGCCTCCAGTTTGACCCTGACACTGCCCCACGATGCTAGTCGTCGCGGCAAGCCCGCATACGCGACAGCATCTTCCTCACGTTTCTTTGCAGCGAGCGACGGACGCCAGTGCTGAGTAACGCGCAGCCCGGCCCACTCGGCTTGGCCTTCCTCGAACCAGCGCGGAGCACCCTCGCTCAGCGATCCCTGAATATGGTGGACCTGCTCGTGGGGGACAGTCAGATATAGATCCCGGTCCCCTCGAGCGCCGAGTACACCCGATGGTTCAACCGTCACACTCCAACGCACCTCGCCAGAATTACGTGGCGGGACGTACGCCGTGTCCGTGACGAAAACGATCGCGGCCCACTCAATCTGACTCGGATCTGCACCGGTGCTCTGAGCGAGCATCGCATACATATCGGCAATCGTTGGGATTGCGTTAAAAGCAACTGGTCGACTCGTGCTATCAAAGTAAACGCGAAAGACCAGGTGACGGTCTGGATCCATCGCACGAACGCCCGCAAGGTCGCCCCGCGACGATCGCGGGCGAGTAACCACAATAGACGACTGAGCGTGGAGCGCAGACGCGGCAAGCAAGGTGACTAACGACGCGAACAAAATGTGGGGAATGCGCATTGTTGACACCATCAGTAAGTGTGGTCTGTCTGGCTAACGCCCTAGTTCAGCCGCAAACACAGTACAACCATCGCGGCATAGAAGCATCCGAAAGTGCTTGTCAGGTGCAACGTACGTTAGACCGCGCGCAGCTCACCCGCAGTCCGATACCTGACTTCGCTCGAGGAAACGAACAGCGCCATCGCGTAGCGGCAATCGAGCTATGTCGACCGGTTGAGTGAATGCCTCGGTTACGACGCAATTGGATCCTGGTGAAACGGAACGAACCGTTACTGCAATTCCGCCGGTGCCAGCCTCAGATGCTCCCTCTAGCAAAATGCCATATCCGCCTGTCGAGTGGGACCCAAGCGCGACCACGACAATCATGTCGCGCGAAAAATCGATCGCCGGAAGTGGAGGCACCGGCGACTGGCGTAGATAGATCTGACTCCAGAGTGCCTGCCAGGTAGCAGCGTCGCGCACAACAAGACGTGCTGGCTTATCGAGACCGCTGTAAAACGCGAAGGAGTACGGCTCGCTGCGAAGACGGATCATTGGAACACTTGGGCCAAGAGGTTGCGTGACATCCGAAGCTGCGCAGGCAGCGCTCAGTGTGACTACGGCAACGCTGACGACTCTAACAAAGCTGTTCATGCGTCCTCCATTAGAAAAAAGATTGTTGGTCGGTCTAACGCCAGCTTCTGCTGCGAGCGGATCCAACCGTTGCGAGCGCAGCGAGCGTTCCGCAGCCCGCTCGTCAGCAGCAAGCACCGTTAGGCGGCCGCGAGAAGGTGCATTCGAAGGGAGAGAGGGAAGTGAGAGAGACT
>DATCCF010000312.1:0-20733 GCA_036511435.1 Terriglobales bacterium
CGCGAAAACCCGGGCGGTCGATCTGCTGGAGAAGGCCGTGGCGACAGCGATCGCCGCCGTTACGCCTCACAACGCCACCGCTTGGTTTCGCCACTGTGGGTATTTATTATCGGATACAGCTACCCCGGAACCGCTCTAGAAAAGACTCCCGGAGCAGACAACATCTGAACAGTAAGGACAAAAACCTTATCCAGATTGCCCGCAGTGAAAACTCCGAACCACGGGCAGTGTCTCAGTTTCAAACTGCACCACTACCCGTGACCGCCGTCACTGACAGCGATCTGCGCTCGGTGGATACGAACTCACCGACATCTGCCCTGATTGGAGGCATCCATGTGGGCCTTTGCAGTGCCTATTGTTTGTCTGATATTGATCGCGTTGCTAGCGATCTATGTTCCTACGATTTATATCCGCAAGACGAACAAGATGATCCACATCTTGGAACAAATCGCGGCCAACACACGCAAATAATGGTTTAGCCGGTCACGGTAGGGACAAAGTGCGGCGCGGAGACGACATGCTCCGCAGCGGACGGCAGGTCACTTAAACAATGGGAGTTCTCCCACAAGTGCGAAATCGAATCGGAGCCCGCTAGCTGATTTCAAACTGCACCACTACCGAACCACGGCGTGACTGTTCGCTGGGGCTGCTCTTCCGCTAAACTAAAGCTTCGTGCGCATCCTGACCCGCTACATTCTGAAGGAAGTGAGCTCGCACGCCTTACTGGGCATAGCGTTATTCACCTTCATTATCTTCATGCGGGACCTGGGACGGCTGCTGGAGCTGATCGTCCGCAACAGCGCTCCTCTGCCCAGTGTTGGGGAGATTTTTCTCTACACCCTGCCGACCACCTTCACCCTGACCTTGCCCATGGGTGTGCTGGTGGGCATCCTGGTGGGACTCAGCCGGCTGGCTGCCGACAGCGAAGTCACCGCCATTCGTGCCAGTGGCATGGGCGTGGGAATGTTCGTCCGCGCGATTTCGATTTTCGCCATTGGCGCCTGGGTGCTGGGCATGTTCAATAGCATCTACGTGGCGCCCAAGTCGGCAGTGGCCCTGAATCATCTGCAGGACAAGCTGAAGTCGTCGCAAGCGTCGTTTGAAATTCAGCCGCATGTCTTCTACGAAGAGTTCAAGAACATCGTCCTCTATGTGCAAGACGCGACTCCTTCCGGCGGCCGCTCGTTGTGGCGGGGCATCTTCCTGGCCGATATCAGCGATCCGTCCTCGCCGCGGGTCACTCTGGCCAAGCGTGGCGCTCTGTTGAGCGACTCGCCTGACAAGTTACGCCTGCATCTCGAGGACGGCACCCAGCAGGAGAGCATACCGAAGGCAAAGGACCAGTACTCCATCACGACATTTGACAGCACCGAGATCCCGATCCAACTGCCTAGGAGCGCGGAACATACGCGCGATTTGCTTCCGGTCGCCGAATTGAGATTGCACGAACTGCTGCGCAACGCCGCGCGCGAACGGCGCGCCGCCGCGCCGCTCAAGAACATCGATCCCGGAACCTGGAATTACGACCTGAGCAAAGCGCGCTACTACGAGATTGAATTCCAACGCAGGTTTGCGCTCCCGGCCGCATGCCTGGTGCTGGCGATGGTGGGCATCCCGCTCGGCCTGTCGGCCCGCAAGGGCGGCAAGAGTACCGGCTTCGTGCTCACTATTTTGCTGGTGTGCGTGTATTACTTCTTCTCGCTGACTGGCGTGTCCATGGCGCGCCAGGGGAAGATGCCTCCATGGGAAGGCGTCTGGATGGCTAATGCCTTCTTCTTCCTGTGCGGACTGGTTCTGTTGTGGCGCGTCGATCGGATGCCGATTGAGTTCGGCAGCTTGAGCGCGGCCTGGAAAGCGATGTGGGAGAAGCTGCAAGAATTTGGGATGCGCCGCGGGTACGCCCTCGCTGGCACACATGCAATCGAGGATTCGGCGCCTCACCGAAAGCGCTTTAGCGCAAGGTTCCCGCTCATTCTGGACGACATGATCCTGCGCGACTTCACCTTGTATCTGGGGATGGTCCTGGCAACGTTTTTGATTTTGGCGCTGGTATTCACCTTCTTCGAGCTGTTGACAGACATCGTCCGCAACAAAGTGCCGGCGATCATGCTGGCGGAGTACCTGCTGAACCTGAGCCCGTCTCTGCTGTACCTGATGGCGCCTGTCGCGGTATTGCTGGCCGTGCTCATCACCTTCGGGCTGCTGGATAAATCCAGTGAGCTGACGGCAATGAAGGCTACCGGAATCAGCATCTATCGCGCGGCGATGCCAGTGATTGTCGTGTGCGGTATCTTCGCTGCGGCGATGTTCGTTTTCGATCAGCTTTACATCCCGCACACCAACAAGGAACAGGAAATCCTGCGCAACCAGATCAAGGGTAGACCGGCGCAAACTTACTTGCAGGCTGACCGCAAGTGGATTTTCGGACAGAACAACGACATCTTCTACTACCAGGTCTTCGATCCCGACACCAACCAGCTCGGGGGAGTGTCCATCTTCGAGTTTGATCCGAATACCTTCCAACTCGCGCGCCGCATCTACGCCGCCCACGCGCATTGGGACGACGGTCTGAACAAGTGGGTCTTCGCGCAGGGTTGGATACGGACTCTGTCGGGGACTTCCATCCAGGACTATCGAACCTTTGATGTGGCGACCTTCAATGAACTGCACGAGGACCCCAGCTACTTCAAGAAAGAGGTCAAGCAGTCCTCGGAGATGAATTATGAAGAGCTGCAACGCTACATCGGCGCCCTGGAGCAGAGTGGCTTTGATACTGTTCGCCTGAAGGTGCAGTTGCAGAAGAAGCTCGCTTTTCCCTTGATCACTCTAGTGATGGCGGTGCTGGCAGTTCCCTTCGCAGCTTCCGGCCGCAAGGGCGGAGCGCTGGGTGGAGTAGTGATTGCAGTCGGCATCGCCGTCGTGTATTGGGTGACCGCAGGGCTGTTCGAGGCCATGGGCAACGCAAATCAACTGCCCGCCATGCTGGCGGCCTGGGCGCCTGACTTTATTTTCGCCCTTGCCGGAGGCTATTTTCTGCTGCGGGTGCCGACGTAACGGGCTGTGAGCGCCGTTCCAGGATTGTTGTGTCCGGGCTTGTACGTGTAGCCCAGACCTTCAGAGTGAAATCCGTGGCCGCTTTTGGCTTTTGATTCTCTGTGCCCTCTGGGCCTCTGTGGTGAAAACATCCCTTCATCGGTGCTCTCGTTTACAATAGAACACGCATGAATCTCTCCGATATTCAGGCTGCGCTGCGCGACAGCCACAACGATTGCTGGCTCTTCTACGATCACCATCACCGCGATGCGATTGCCTATAGCGTATTGGGCCTGCCGCAAAAAATGATGGTCACGCGCCGTTGGTTCTACGCGGTTCCTGCCAATGGCGAGCCGATCAAGCTGGTGCACCGCATCGAAAGCCACCATCTGGACTCGCTGCCGGGGAAAAAGCTGGAATATTCGGCATGGCAGGAGCTGTGGCAGAACCTCGAGTCGATGCTGAAGCCCTACAGCACGGTGGTGATGCAGTACTCGCCGAACAACCAGATTCCCTATATCTCGCTGGTCGACGGCGGCATGCTGGAACTGGTGCGCAGCTTCGGCAAAGAGATTGTCACCTCGGCGAACCTGGTGGCGCGCTTTGAAGCCACCTTGACCGAGGCGCAGATCGCGACCCACTTCAAGGCTCGCGATGCGGTGGACAAAATCACGGCCGCCTTCTTCCCGGAGATGGCTCGGCGCGTACGCAACGGCGGCACTCACGAGTTCGAAATGCAGCAATGGGTGCTCGAAGCTTTCAGGCGGGAGAACTTGACCACCGAAGATCCGCCCATCGTCGGCGTCAACGCGCATAGTGGTGACCCGCACTACGAGCCTAATGCAGCAACGTCCGCCCCGATTCGCGAGGGCGACTTTGTGCTGCTGGACCTCTGGGCGAAGACCAACGATCCCGATAGCGTCTACTACGACATTACCTGGACGGGTGCGATCGGCAGCCCGAGCGACAAGCAGCGCGAAGTGTTCGAGATCGTGCGCGACGCCCGCAACGTCGGCATCGACAAAGTCAAACAAGCCTTTGAGACTGGCCAGAAAATTCAGGGCTGGGAAGTGGACGAAGCGGTCCGCGGCTATATCGCCGGTAAGGGCTACGGAAAGTATTTTATCCATCGCACGGGACATTCGATCGGACGCGACATTCACGCCAATGGCGCGAACCTGGACAACCTCGAGACCAAAGACGATCGCGAGATCCTGCCCAACACCTGCTTCTCGGTTGAGCCGGGAATCTACCTGCCGGAGTTCGGGGTGCGCAGCGAAATCAATATGATGATCCGCAACGGGAAGGGCGAAGTTACCGGCCGCGTGCAAAACGAGTTGGTGCAGGTCTGATGGCGAATCCGCAAAATACAGCTACAGTGGCGCGGCGTCCTAGCAAAGCTGCCGGCGCCAGCGACAATTCGATGGCAATCATCGCTCCCATCGCGGGATGGCTCTTCCCCGGTCTGGGACACTTCATTCAGCGCCGCTGGATTCGCGGCTTGCTGCTGATGCTAGCGGTGTTCGTGATGTTCTTCGCCGGGCTCGGCATGCAGGGCAAGGTGTACTCGCTTAACACGGGGGACCTGCTCGACATTCTGGGATTTGTCGGCGACTTGGGCGCAGGGGCGCTCTACTTCATCGCCCGAACCATGGACTGGGGAATCGGCAACATTCATCGCGCCGTGGCTGACTACGGCACGAAATACGTTGTCGTGGCAGGATTGCTGAATGTGATTGCCGCGGTTGACGCTCACCACATTGCGATTGGCAAGAAACCATGACCTTCGAACTCTCTCACTTCAATGCCGCTCTGCTGTTCGCGCTCTGCGCCTCGACGGTTTTCGGCATCACCCAGCGCAACACCCCACGCGACATGTTTCGCTATGGCGCGTACTGCTTCGTTCTGTTCGTGGGTGGCGTGATCGTCGCAGCCTGGGCCATGTGGGCGATTAAGCACTAGGGGCTAGGGGTCAGGGGCTAGGGTCAGGGGTCAGGTGCCAATGGCTAGAAGGCCTAACCGAGTCGTGCGCTTTTGGTGGTTCACCGCAAATTGCTCGCTAGGGTTCTGCGGGGAAAGGACACGACAGTGCAGGTGAAGAGTTATCAAGACTTGATCGCCTGGCAAAAGGCCATCTCGCTGGTCACTGAGATATACACGATTACCGCACAGTTTCCGGGACACGAAATATACGGACTCACTAGCCAACTGCGACGGGCCTCCGTGTCCATCCCCAGCAACATCGCTGAAGGTCGCGGCCGCGCTACAAAGGGAGAATTTATCCAGTTTCTGGGTCACGCGCGCGGCTCGCTGTGCGAAGTACAGACCCAGATCTTCATCGCGCACAGACTGGGGTATGTTCCCCAAGAGCGGAAAGACGCTATCATCGCCATGACCGACGAGCTGGGACGGATACTCAATGGCCTGATCGCTGCCATCGAAGCCAGGAAATCGAAGCCGTTACCATCACTAGTCCCTAGCCCCTAACCACTGACCCCTAGCCACTGACCCCTAGCCCCTGCCTTCCTGCCCTTCCCACACAAACGCATCAAACACTCGTAGTTCGACGAAGCCCAACCGCCTATACAGATCTACCGCGCGATGGTTGGCCTCGGTCACGGTCAATGACAGCAGGTTGAAATTCCGGTTGCGCAGTGAGTTGTAGGTACTGACGATAAGGCTTTCTCCGATACCGTGCCCGCGATACTCCGGGACCAGGCACACCTGCGTGACGTGTCCCACGTCGTCTTTCACCCTTGAGCAAAGAATCAGTCCGATCAGGCCATTGCTTGGCCGATGAATGGCGACGAACGACGAGTCCGTGTCGAAGACGCCACAGCCGGGAAAGCGCACAATGTTATTCAGGAAGCGGTTGGAACCGGCGTTGGTGCGGTACTGGTCATTGATCTCGGAATCGATGTGGGCGCGATAGGCGGCGGTGATGATGCCGGCGGCAGGCTGGTAGTCCTGCTCAGCCCAGCGGCGGACCTGGATATCTTCCGGCAGAGACATGGGCGGAATGTGGGGCGCATTGGGTCCCCGCAATTGCAAGGCGAGGAAGAACCTGCGGTAGCGCTGAAATCCTGAAGCAACAAAGTTGGCAGCGAGTTCTCCCGTCTGATGCGTCAGCAACTGGGCTTCCACGCGGAGAATGCCAGGCGAGTGCTGCAGGGTCTCGATTACATGCTCCACCATTTGCAGCTCGATCGCGCGAGCGTCCGCGCGGCGGGGCGAGATGAAGAGATCACCCACTATGCCTTTGCTGCCCTCGTACACGAAGAACGAGTACCCTACGATGCTTCCCCGCTCGACGGCGGCATAACCCGGCAGGATCTTGGCATCGACGTAACGCAAGATCATATCCGACGAACCGCGATAGTCCCACGAAAGCAGGTTGCCCCAGACTTCGACCTCTTCGTCGAGCAGGGGACGCAAGTCGGCAGATGAGAAGTGCCTAAGGTCGAGGATCTCCACGTTAGTCAGTTGATGCGACCGGCAAAATACAGTAGCAGCCATAGACGCGTCGTCCAAAGGCGCTGAGTCAGTCTAGTGCGGGTTGGCGTCTGAGGCAAACCTTAAGCGGGTGAGCGGGGTTGCCTGCGTAGGCCGTGGATTGAAAAAATATTGCGCCTTGCCGTGGCGGTTTCCCTAGCAACTATTCCTAGCCAGTTCGGTTCGTATGTTAAGAGAAGCAAAAATAGAAATTTGAAACCAAGTTTGGCGAAGTCTTTGGCGAAGTCAAAGAGGTCCTCGCCACTGCATTCACCGCAACTGGCTGGGCGCTGGATGTCGAATAGGAAAGGGAAATATGCGTATCCTCAGTCACTGTCGGTTGTTCTTGTTAGCTTTCCTGATTATCGCCGTACCCGTGTCGTCATTTGCCGGAGTATTCATCTCGGTGGCGATTGCTCCGCCTCCGCTGCCTGTGTACGAGCAGCCTTGGTGCCCGGGTCTCGGCTACATCTGGACTCCCGGCTATTGGGCGTACGGCCCCGATGGCTATTTTTGGGTGCCTGGAACCTGGGTGCTCGCCCCTCAAGTCGGCTTTCTGTGGACGCCGGGCTACTGGGGATGGGGCGAAAACGCCTACATCTGGCATGCCGGATACTGGGGTCCGCAGGTAGGCTTTTACGGTGGCATCAACTACGGCTACGGTTATACCGGTTACGGCTATGAAGGCGGACGCTGGCGTGGTCGAGATTTTTATTACAACCGTGCCGTCAATCGCGTGAACGTAACTAACATTCACAATGTCTACAACACCACGGTAGTGAATAACGTCACCGTGAATCGCGTCAGCTATAACGGTGGCAATGGCGGCATCAACGCGCGTCCCAATGCTGCCCAGGAAGCTGCCTTGCGCGAGCGGCACATCAATGCGACTTCGGTGCAGACTCGGCATGAGCAGATGGCGCGCTCCGACCGCGCGCAATGGGCGTCGGTAAACCACGGCCGGCCAGAAGTGGCCGCAACTCCCAAACCAGCGGCCTTCCATGGTGCAGGTGTGGCGAGAGCCAGTAATGCGCCGGTGACGAACAATCCGGCAGTGAAAGCTCCGCGGCCGAACAATGCAAACAACGCAAATGCTCCGCGGCCCGGCAACAACACTGTTCCGCGTCCGCCAGAGCGTGCGAACGCTTCTAATCCCAATAATGCGGGAGCAGCGCGCCCGAATACCGCGAACAACGTGCCGCGCCCGAACAACTCGGTTCCGCATCCCCCATCACGGGTGAATGAATCCCGTCCGAATAATGCTGCCGCTCCACGTCCGAATAACCCTACGGTAACGCACAACCCAAGTAACCCTGCTTCGTCAGGAACGACCAGGCAGGCGCCGCGTCCTCCGGCTCACATGGACCAGAGCCAGCCACCTCGCGGCAATAGTGCGGCTAATGTGCCACCTCACAACAACAACGCTCCGCGCCCGCCGGCGCGCGAGAGCGCACCGCGACCGAATAACGCTACCGCTCCCCGACCCGCGAATCCCAATGTTGCGCGTTCCGCTCCGCCACCAACGAGCAGGGGAACGTCGCCTCCTCCGGCGCGCCAGAACCAACCGGCTCCGCACGTGAGCCAGCCACCGGCGCAACATGCGGCCGCACCGCACCAAAACGCAGCGCGTCCGCCAAGCGAGAGTAAACAGCCACAGAGTAAACAGCCACACTGAGCCTTCGCGGGAGGGCCAGCGGGCTTCATTACCCCGGTTGGCTGGTTGATACTTGCTTTGAAGGGGCGCGGCGTCAGCCGTGCCCCTTCGAGCGTATTTAGAGTGGTTCTAGGATTAGTGTATCCGCCCATATGGGTAGGGCGGGCCTTCAGGCCCGCGTATAGGGGGCCGGAAGAAAGATTGCTTAAGCCGCTGAGGTCGTCGACCTCAGCGGCTTAGGGAGGAAGTCGAACGCGGCGCTAAAGCGCCGCACTACCCGTACAAACCGACTACCTCTATTTTGGAACGCTCTTAGCCGGGGTTCTAAAACGCTTCCAGGGAGTCAAAGCGTGAAGAGCTATGGCCTCGCCTGTCCTGAAGCTTTTCCTGACACAACATAAAAATCCAGGTGCTGCGGCGCGAAGCCACCCACACGCGTGACACTTCGGCCGGCGAGGCGATACTCCAATTCCTTCTGGGTACCACTGGCGGTCACAACCAGATGATCGAACGATGGAATTTCATTTTCTTCGTAGCTTGCGACCGGCTGGTTGCCGTAGAAAGCCAAGCCGTATCTCACCCCGGGAGGCACATCGTAAACCGCAATGCTTGGGATTTGTCCGGGAACGCTCTGGTGAATCGCCGCGTCCACGGGGCGCGCCGATTGCAATACATTGACGATCGGCGCCGTGCCGCGCAATAGCAGCGCAAACGCGATGACAACCGGAACCAACGTGATGAACCGTAACACGCGGTAGCCCTGGATGCGCAGGCTCAGCCAGAGCGAAAGAATCGCCGTAACGGCGAGCGCCACCGCTACGATGATCACGTTGCGCGGAAGGGCGAGCTTCAGCAGTTTGAACGGCACCACAAGCGCGGCCACCAGCATGGCTGCGGATAGCAGGGCATGCAGGAGCCCCAACCACGTACTCGGCTTCTCTGCCTCCTGTTCACGGCGCCAGATAAAGTTGGCCAGCAGAATCGTGCCGGCTGGAATTGCGGGGAGGATGTACCCCGGCAACTTTGACTGCGATAGCGAGAAAAATGCTATCGGCACCAGCAACCATATCGCGAGATAGGTGCGCAGATATTCCACTCCGGGTGGCTGCTGTACCGAGAAACGCCAGTCGCGAATGGCATCCACTAGCGCGGCGACGACAAAGACAGTCCAAGGCACCAGCGCGAGCAGTGCGACCGGCAGGTAATACCAGAAAGGCTGATGGTGCCGGTAAAGATCGGTGGTATAACGCGCCAAATTGTGCTGCAGAAAAAAAGTGCGCAAGAACTCGGGATTGGCACGCTGCACCGCTATAAACCAGGGCAAGGTCACCGCGAGATAAAGCAGGATCCCGGCTGGCCAAAGCGTACGGAGAAGCAATCGCCCGTCATGCTGCATCGCAGCAAAGATTACGATGATCAACCCGGCAAGCACGACAGCGACCGGCCCCTTGGCCAGGGTCCCGAGCCCGGCAAAAAGATAGAACCCCAGCAGCCAGCCCCGATTCTGGTTGGAATACCACCCGTACCAGCACAGCATTGCGGCGGTGAACACCGCAGTCAGGGGCATATCGGTGGAAGCGCTCCGCCCGAATCCAATCAAGATGGCTGACGAAGCTGTAATCAACGCGGCATCGAGCTGCATCCCCCTGCGAAAATGGCGTGCCCAGACGTAGACGAAGAAGATCATCAGCGAGCAAAGGATTGCCGATGGCAGTCGCGCCGCCCAATCGCTCACACCCCCGGTCGCCTTGTAGGCCAGCATGGCGCCCCAATAGTAAAGGGGCGGTTTTTCCAGCCAGGGCTGGCCGTACAGGACCGGGGTAACCCAATCGCTGCGTTGCAGCATTTCCCGCGCGATCTGCGCATAGCGGGGCTCGTCAGCGCCTACCAGACCGATAACTTGCAGGCCGGCGAAAAACAGGAATCCGCAGAACGCGATGAGGGCGAGAACGTCGGTGGAACGGCGGGTGCGTTCCTCCATGATGCTGTTCTGTTTCAATGCTTGATCCGTTCCCTTGGGGATAGCTATTGCACCGCCGCGTGGTAACCGCGAATCCGAAATTGGGCCAGCAGACGCTCCGTGGCAACCGATAATGGCCCCGGCACCGCGCATCCGCTTGCGCACTCGTGACCGCCGCCGCCAAACTGTTCGGCAACCGCTGCGACGTCGACCGCACCCTTGCTGCGCAGGCTCACGCGGAAGCTGCCGTCTGGCTGTTCCCGGAAGAACAATGCCACTTCGATGCCTTCGATGGCCAACGCGTAGTTGACTAATCCTTCGCAATCTTCTTCGTTGGCCTGACAGCGTTCCGTGGTAGCGCGGTCCACGTGCATCCAAGCCAGACTACCCTCCCGCTGAAGGCTGGAGAGGGCCGCCCCCAGCAAACGCATCTTGGAGAGTTGGGTCGAGAAGTACACGTTATGAGCAATACGCACCGGATCGGCGCCGCAGTGCACTAATTCCTTAGCCAGGACAAAAGTCCGCTCATTGGTTCCGCTGAAGCAGAACGAACCCGTGTCGGTGAGTACGGCGGTATAAAGACAGGTCGCTACTTCGGGTGAGATCTGGACGCCGGCTTCGCGCGCCAGGCGGAAGATCATTTCCGCCGTTGCGCAGGCACTGGGGTCGATCCAGTTCACGTCAGCGAAGGGACGGGCGCTGGCGTGGTGATCGATGTTGATGAGGTAGTGTTGCTCCAGGCCTGTCAGGCGCGTACGATGCACGCTATCGCATTCCAGGATGATGACTGCCTCTGCTTGAGGAGCAGTCTCGGTGGTTTGCAGCACCGAATCGCTAAAGGGCAACGGGCGGTAGACGCCCGGCACGCCATCGCGCAGGACGACGTTCGCCTGTTTGCCCATGCTGCGCAGAATCTGGCAGCAGGCCAGCGCCGACCCGACCGCATCGCCATCTGGCCGGGCATGCGAGGTAAGAATGAACTTCTGCCTTCTGCCGATCTGATTCAGAACTTCGTCCAGCATGGCTTATTTACCACAGAAGCACAGAGGCACAGAGGATATCGGTTTCTTCGGCGGCGGCATGACTTTAGGTCTCTCACAGTGACTTGCTCATTCTTTATGCTTTTCTTCTCTGTGTCTCTGGGGTTCCTTAGCGCCTTCTCTTCTGAATGCGATGTAACAGCTCTTCGATCCTGCCACCGTGCTGGTCCGAGTTGTCGAGTACGAAGATCAACTCCGGGGACTGGCGGATACCAAGGCGGCTCACCAGTTCATGACGAATGTAGCCGCCCGCCGCGCTCAACCCTTTCAGGCTCTGCTCTGCTTCTTTCTCGTCGCCGGCAACCGAAACCAACACGCAGGCCGTTTTGCCATCTGGCCCCAGAATGACCTCGCTGACGCTAACCAATCCAATGCGAGGATCGCCCAGTTCCCCTTCCACCAGTGCGACGATCTCTTCCCGCAGGGCTTCTGCCATGCGGCCGCGATGGTATTTCTGTCCCCGGTTCTCCATTGCCTTCTACTCTGCCAGCCGAAAATAGGGGAACGTTAGAGCATACGCCCACCCGTCAAGCTGGCGGTGATAACGATCACGGTTCCTCGGTTGCACGTCCGCCAAATTCCGCTTCACTTAGAAAATCGAGAAACGAATCGGTGACTTCGCCGCCACTGTCATTGGCGGTGCGCACCGCGTGCCGTTCCACGTTGCGCATCAGGCCTTCCAGGTAGTCGCGCGAATGTGAAATGCCAACCACGCCCAAGGTGGCGCGCTGCCACGCCTCGCTCGGGTCAAGCTCCGCGACCGAGACGTTGAAGTGGGCCCGCAGTCCGTCCTTGACGCTGCGCACCACCTGCCGTTTGTCTTTGAGCGAGTGCGCGCCTTCGATGCGAATCTCGAGCGTGAGATACGCAATCATTGCCCGTCCCATTGCACATCGTCCCGGACGCCGTGGGTCCCCTCATGGGAGGATTCAGTTCCGGGACGTCGTTGTCTCATGGTAGTTCTTGGGTGGCTAGCTGTCGTAGCTGGTGCCGCCGCTACGCGGCTCGGTGGTCTTCCCACTTGACCGCGGGCTCACGCCCGCGGCTAAAACAAATGTCGCCGCTGCGCGGCTAGTTTTTTGCGCGATCGTCCACCGCACCAACTCAAAACGACTTCACACCCTCACTAGCTCCTGACCCCTAGCCCCTGCTTTTACACGAAGGCTTCGGCGGCCACTCGCTCGATGACGAAGTCCTCGATGACATCCCCCACTTTGATGTCCCCGTAGTTCGCGATCGAGATGCCGCATTCCATGCCGTGGCGGACTTCGCTGACATCTTCCTTAAAGCGCCGCACGGATCCAATCTTGCCCTTGAACACGACCACGTTGTCGCGCAGCAGGCGAACTTCCGCATCGCGCTTGATGACGCCATCGGTGACGTAACAACCGGCAATCGTACCGATCTTGGGTACGCGGAAGGTGTCGCGGACATCCGCGCGTCCGAGGTAAGTCTCCTTGATGATCGGCTCGAGCAGGCCGGTCATGGCACGCTTAATCTCGTCCGCCAGTTCGTAGATGATGGAGTGCAGGCGAATGTCCACCTTCTCCTGCTCGGCCAGTTCCTGCGCCTTGCGCTCGGGCCGCACGTTGAAGCCAATGATGACGGCATTCGACGCCGAGGCGAGCAGCACATCGGTCTCGGTAATGGCGCCCACACCGCTGAGCAGGATCTTGATCTTGACCCTCTCGTTCGACAACTTGGTCAGCACGTCGCCCAACACTTCCACCGAGCCTTGAACGTCACCCTTGAGAATGATGTCCAGCTCTTTCTGTCCGGCGGACTTCAGTTGCTCCGCCAAGCCTTCGAGCGAGACTCGCGAACTCTTGGCAAGCTGAGCTTCGCGTGCCTTCCCTTCGCGATATTCGGAAATGCCGCGCGCCTTCTCGCGGTCCGCCACGGCCACCAGTTGATCGCCGGCTTGCGGCAAACTTTCCAGACCGAGAATCTCCACCGGGGTTGCCGGAGTAGCGGCATCCAGGGCGACGCCGCGATCGTTGAACATGGCGCGAACTCTTCCGAAGACGTTTCCCACCACGAAGTTATCGCCCGTCTTTAGAGTACCGTTCTGCACCAGCACGGTCGCCACCGGACCACGGCCGCGGTCGAGCTTGGCTTCGAGCACCGTGCCCTGCGCCAGACGGTCAGGAACCGCCTTCAGGTCCTGCAAGTCGGCAACCAGGCAGACCATTTCCATCAGGAGATTGAGGTTGGTCTTTTGCTTCGCCGAGACGTCCACGAAGACGGTGCTTCCGCCCCAGTCTTCCGGCATCAAGCCGCGATCGGCGAGTTGCTTCTTCACCCGCTCCGGCAGAGCGTCCGGTTTGTCAATCTTGTTCACCGCAACAATTATCGGGACGTTCGCAGCTTTGGCGTGATCGATGGCTTCCAAAGTCTGCGGCATCACGCCGTCATCGGCAGCCACCACCAGCACCACGATGTCAGTCACCTTCGATCCACGCGCACGCATGCGGGTGAAAGCTTCGTGACCGGGCGTGTCGAGGAAGACAATCTCGCGGCCAAAAGCCGGCGAGTTGGGATCGGTGATGGCCACTTTATACGCCCCGATGTGCTGCGTAATTCCGCCCGCTTCGCCACCGGCAACATTGGTCGAGCGGATAGCGTCGAGCAAGCTGGTTTTGCCGTGGTCCACGTGGCCCATGATGGTGACCACCGGCGGACGTGCAACCCCCAGGGCTGCGCCTTCTTCGCCAGCGCCTTCCGCCGACACCGTGTCCTTCGCCAACTGCTCCTCGAAGGTGATAACGGCCGTCTCGGCGCCGAAGTGACGAGCCATGTCGGTCGCCAGGTCGGAATCGAGCGTCTGGTTGACCGTGGCGAAAACGCCTCGTGCCAGCAAACGGGCAATAAGGTCTTTGGCGCGGATTCCCAATTTCTCCGCCAGGTCTTTCACGCTGATGCCTTCAGGAATCGTGATGCTCCGCGTGATGGGCAGCGGCTCGCTGGAAAGCGAAAGCCGCGGCGGCGGAACAAAGCCCTTCATCGGGCCTTCCTTCACGCCTCGCGGAACATAGCGTTGCCCTGGTCGTGCCGGGCGACCGGCGGGACGTTGTCCCGTAGGAGGCGGTGGGGCGACGCCTGCACCAGCTCCGAACCCCGGACGGGCTCCTGGCGCACCGGAACGCGTTGGATGCGGACCACGGCGCTCTCCCGGACGCACCGGTGGCCGTGTCTGTCCTTGCGGCGGCACTCCCGGACGCGGGCGCTGGAAGATCGGCTTGCCCCGCTCCGGCATGCCGCCTCGCGGAGGCAGGGTGGCGCCGGGACGCGGCGGGGCCACGGGCGGAGCCAGATACACTGGACGGGGTCCGGTGTGGGGAACGATCAAACGGCGTGGCGTGTGCGCTGCGGCAGTTCCGATTCCCGGCGATCCGGGACGCGTTGGCAGGCCGGCACGACCAATACCTTGAGCAGACTGCCCAGGCGCAACCGGACGGCTGGTGGCTGCACGATTTTTCGTGGCTAGTTGTGCTTCCAATAGCGCTGCCGGAATCTCGCCCTCTGCAGCAGTGGGAATCTCGGATTCGATCGTTGCGGACGTAGACAGCAAAGCTTCACTTTCTTCGAGTGCCGTTATCTGGTCCTCGATCACTGGCTTGGAAGGTTGCGCGGTCGCCGTCGCAGGTGACAGATGCGCTGGCGGCGTAGCCAGAGGCGCCGCTAGCGGCGGCTTCGGTGGGATGACGATGGCGGCGGGTGGGCGCGCGACCGACTGCGGCGTGATGAAGCGAGGCGCTGGCTTGGGCGGTTCCGCAGGAACTGCTGGTGCGGCGCTAACCGGTTTCGTGACCGACGGCGCTGGGCGAACCGCTGAAGGCGGAGCAACGGTTTGTCGAGGCCCGGCGGGCGTGGCAAGGGTCGGAGGCGTGGCCGGACGTGCAGCCATGGAAGGCTGGGCGGCCCGTTGCGTAACCGCCTTCAGGACATCGCCAGGTTTGGAGATGTGCGACAGGTCAAGCTTGGGCTTGAATTCGTCTGCCGAGGCGCGCGAAGCGCGGCTGATTCCCGGCTCTGCGTGCTCCGCAAAGTACTTCTTGACCCGCTCCGCTTCGTCCACTTCGATGGAACTGGAGTGCGTTTTCTTTTCCGTTACACCGACCTTGATGAGAGCGTCGAGGATCGCCTTGCTCTTTACCTCGAGTTCCCTTGCCAGGTCGTTAATTCGAATCTTCTGCATTCCGCCCTATTGCCTCCGTATTGTCCCGCCCGGTTAAGCCTTCATAGCATCCTCACGGTAAAATTTTGCCGTACCGCAGCAGCAACTGAGTGCTGTGCGCCTTACCTCTGCTCGCCAGGTTTTTCTTCGTCAGGTATGTTTTCGTTCTCCCCGGCTGGACGCTCGTGCGTCGTCACTTCGGCTTCATCGGCCGGAGGTGCATCCTCGATCCCTTCCACGACTTCGGCCTCGTAGTATTGGCCGGTCTCGACCAGCTCTTCCACGCTGTCCGGCCCTGCTTCCGGCTCTTCATCCAAGCCAGTAACATCGCCAGACTGCCCACCCGAATCAGGTCCGGTGGCACTGTCCTCGCCACCCCCTTCCGTGGAAGCCTCGTCTTCTGTAACGGCCTCGTCTTCCGTAGGCACCTCGTCTTCCGTGGCCGCTTCTTCTTCGGTGGACACCCCGTCTTCCGTGGCCACTTCTTCGGCGGACACCTCGCCTTCGGACAGGGGGACTTCTTCGCTGTCGGCACTAGCGGCCGCATCCAAGCTGGAAAAGTAATTATTGACTGCGATACTGATTTTTTCCACCGTCTTGGGACCGATACCCGGGACCTCTTCGAGCTGCTCCGGGGTCATGTCGGCGACGGCTTCGACCGTCGTTATACCGGCTGCGACCAGTTTCTCGATGATTCCCGGCTCCAGATCAGGAACGCTCTCCAGTGGCGTGGCTGGCTGGTTCAACACTATGTTCATCCGATCTTCCACTTCCTGACGCTTCTCTTCTTCGCTCTTGATATCGATCTTCCAGCCCAGCAACTTGGCGGCCAGGCGGACGTTCTGTCCCTTCTTGCCGATCGCCAGCGACAGTTGGCTGTCGTCGACGATTACTTCCAGGTGCTTCTCCTGACCTTCGAGGATCGTCACGCGACTGACTTTCGCCGGCTGTAGTGCCTTTTCGGCAAAGACCACTGAATCCTCGTGGTATTCGATAATGTCGATCTTTTCGCCGCGCAATTCGCGGATGATGGACTGCACGCGCATACCTTTCATCCCGACACAAGCGCCTACGGGATCTACATCCTTGTCTTTCGACATGACAGCGATCTTGGTACGCTCGCCGGCTTCGCGGGCAATGGCACGGATGACGACCGTGTTGTCGTAAATCTCCGGGACTTCGGTCTGGAACAAATGCGATACCAGCTCCGGCACGGCGCGCGAGACCACAACCTGCGGGCCCTTGGAAGCTTTCTCCACGCGGACGATCACCACTCGGGCACGCTCGCCGGGAGCGAACGATTCGAGTCGCGATTGCTCCTTCCTGGGCATGCGCCCTTCGGCCTTGCCGAGGTCCACAATCACGTCCTGGCCCTCCTGGCGTTTGATGGTGGCATTGATCACTTCACCGACGCGGCCAATGTATTCGTTATAGACCGTATCTCGTTCGGCCTCCCGGACCTTCTGAAAGATGACCTGCTTGGCCAGTTGCGCCGCAATGCGGCCCAACACGTCGGTGGGTTTATAGGTGCGCAACTCGCCACCCACCTCCGCAGCCGGATCGATGCGTTTGGCATCCTCCAGCGTAATCTGCGCAAGGGGATCTTCGAGCTGGTCGGGGCCATCGACGATAGTTCGCACCGCGAACGCACGAATCTGGCCGCTCTCTTTGTCGAGTTCGGCGCGCAGGTTCTCCTGGGTCTTGTAATACTTTCGGGTGGCCACAACAATGGCATCCTGCACCGCGTTCACGACGATCTGCGGATCGATGCCTTTCTCCCGGCTCAGAGCGTCGATTACGTTGTACAGTTCACTCGCCATAAAATGTTCGCCACCTTACTTCCATTTGGTCTTTACTGCGTTCGAATCAGAACTCGGGAACCAGGTTTGCCTTCTCGACGTTGGCCAGCTCGATCTCAACTTCCGTTCCCGGCTCCACTGCCTGGTGCTTCTTCGACTTTTTCCTGCCGGTCAATTCCAAACTGAGCCGGCCATCGTGAAGCGCCTTCAGTCGCCCTTCAAAATGCCGGTTTCCATTCACCGGGTCCCGGGTCATCAGCTTCACCAGACTGCCCGTGAAACGCTGGTAGTCCGCCGGCTTTGAAAGCTTGCGATCGAGTCCCGGCGATGAAACCTCCAACAAGTACGAAGCGCCCGGTACAGCCTCTTCAACATCGAAGATGCTGCCCACTTCGCGGCTGAAGCTGGAACAATCCTCGTGCGTAACTCCATCCGGCTTGTCGATGAAGATGCGGAGCATGCGGACTTTACCGCCGCCCAGCAGCTCAATATCGACTACTTCCAGGCCGCTCGATTGCGCCACCCGCTCTGCGATCTCTCGAACTGTTTCCAAACTGGCTGCCATCGTCTATTTCTGACCAAAAATGGCTCCCTGCAAATGAGCACAAACCGCCCGTCAGGCTCTCGCTGCCGCCTGGACTCGCCGCGCACCAGCGGATTACGGGGTGGAAATAAAAAGTGGGCTCTCGCCCACCGATGTGCTTCGCCGATTATGCACCGGGCTCGCCGTCACTCCGGGAGGGGGTGACAGAACCCTCAAAACACAACAGTACCTTATTAACTATACGTCAAAGAGTCCGAAAATTCAATGAACCAACCGGGCAATAGCGGCCCAAAGCGGAGCGCACCAAAGGGTGGGTATCTCTCCTCATGGCTGCCCAACAATCCTGCTGTGTTCGCGTTTGCTTAACCGCGAGTGCGACTCTACAATGAGGAATTACCCTTCCGCGGACCAAATGCCATGATTCATTTTCCTGTGCCTGAGGCGCTTACCTTCGATGACGTGTTGCTGTTGCCTGCCAAATCCGACGTAGTTCCGGCCTTGGTGGAGACGACGACCCGCCTGACCCGCAACATCGAACTCCGCATCCCGCTGATCAGTGCGGCCATGGACACGGTCACGGAATCGCGCATGGCCATTGCCATGGCGCAGCAGGGGGGACTGGGCATCATCCATCGCAACCTCAGTATCGAGCAGCAAGCCAGCGAGGTGGACAAGGTCAAGCGCTCGGAAAGCGGCATGATTGTCGATCCCATCACCATGTCGCCCGACGAAAAAATCTCCGATGCGCTGGAGGTCATGCGCCGCTACCGCATCTCGGGCGTGCCCGTGACCAAGAACAAGAAGCTGGTCGGCATCCTCACCAACCGCGATCTTCGCTTCGAAACCCGGACCGATGTTCCTATCAGTGAAGTGATGACCAAGAAAAACCTGATTACGGTTCCGGTCGGCACAACCCTGAGCGATGCGGAAGCGATCCTGCATGAACATCGCATCGAGAAGCTGCTGGTGGTGGACGATCAATACAATCTCAAGGGCCTGATCACGGTCAAGGACATTCAGAAGCGCTTGAAGTATCCCACCGCCGCCAAGGACGATCATGGCCGGCTGCGGGTGGGAGCGGCGATCGGCGCCACCGGGGACTTCCTGGAACGCGCCCAGGAGTTGGTGCGGGCCAAAGTTGATCTGCTTGCCATCGACAGTGCCCACGGACATTCGACGCGCGTGATCGAGGCCATCCAGGCAATCAAGTCGGCACTGCCCGAGGTCGATGTCATTGCAGGCAACGTCGGCACATTCGATGGCGCCTGTGAATTGGCGCGCGCCGGAGCCGATGCCATCAAGGTTGGCATTGGCCCGGGGTCAATCTGCACCACTCGCATCGTAACCGGCGCCGGAGTTCCTCAGATCACCGCGATCGCCGAAGCTGCCCGCGCTGTACGTGATACCGATGTTCCCATTATCGCTGACGGCGGAATCAAGTACTCCGGAGACGTAACCAAGGCGATTGCAGCGGGGGCAAATTGCGTCATGATCGGCTCGCTGCTTGCCGGCACCGAAGAGAGTCCGGGCGAGACCATTCTTTACCAAGGCCGCTCTTTCAAGGCCTATCGCGGGATGGGATCTCTGGCCGCGATGGCCCAAGGCTCCAGCGAACGCTACTTCCAAAACACCGATTCGGATTCCTCGGTTCCGGTCTTGTTGGAGGACGGCACCGACGGCAACCGTCTCGCCAAGCTCGTACCTGAAGGCATCGAAGGACGCGTGCCTTATCGTGGCACTGTCGGCATGATCGTGTACCAACTCGTGGGTGGGGTAAAAAGCGGAATGGGTTACGCAGGCTGTTCCTCCATCGCCGAACTACAGCAGAAGGCGCGCTTCGTGCGCATCAGCGGAGCCGGCCTGCGCGAGAGCCATGTACACGACGTAATGATCACTCGCGAAGCCCCCAATTACCGCATTGAGTAACCGTCAGCCCAGCCCGGCAACTATTGTGGGTCAAGCTCGGCAGCCTTCGAAGGGCGCCCGTTTGCTGAAACCCTCATTTCGCACAATGGCGCACCGCTGGTGGCCGGTCCTGGTGTGGCTGGGAGTCATCCGGCTGGAATCGACGGACATGGCCTCCGCCAGTAACACCTCGGGTGTGCTGTACACGGTGATTGCAGCGGTGGCCCCGCATGTGGACGAGTCCTTCGTGTCGCAGCTCGATGAGATTCTGCGCAAGACAGGACATTTCGCCGGTTGTGCGATCCTCAGCGGCCTGGTTTTTCTCGCGCTTAAAACCACCAACTATGATCGGCTCCGGCCCCTCTTACGCCGGCCTTGGGGAATATACCGGCGCGATTTCTGGCGCTGGGATTGGGCGCTGCTCGGCATGCTGGTGACCGTCGTCACCGCTGCGGCGGACGAGATTCACCAGTCGTTTCTCCCTTCCCGCACCGGACGATGGCAGGACGTTGTGCTCGATTCCTGCGGCGCGGTCGTGCTCCAGGTGGTCATCTACTTCCTATCGCTGCGAGCGTTCAACCGCCGACGCGCCCGCGTCGAACAGGCGGAGCTTTCGTCCACACGGTAGGGTTGGGTTCTGTAGTTCGCGGTGGGAGCACCCGCCCGGGCACCTGGCGGAAAACTCAATCCATGTCGAGACGAACCAGCGAGTGTGCTGTCTGTCACATAGAGTTGCATGTTTCTTGTGTCACGATCGGTTTCTTCTCACCCGAGAGACGGGAGAGCGTTGTGAAGGCGTATTCGTGCACGTTTCAGTTCAAGTGCCCGCATTGCGGCTATGTCAACGTGGGTATGGATGCTGCTGTGAATGCCGAAAGTCTCACTGAAGCCGAAGAGGATGTTTTCGAGCGAGTGCACATCTGTGACGGCTGCAACCGACGACTTCTGGATGAGGCCGAATTCATTATTGACTGCAAACCTATCGCGGAGGGCTAGAGCAGTTCCTTAGAAGCTATATCCGAAAGTGAGGGGAGGCAGTAGGCTGCAGATGGCGATCTCCGCAAGCCCAGCCATGCCACGACCATATTCGGATGATTTGCGCTGCAAGCTTCTGCAGGTCTATGAGCGA
>DATCCF010000313.1:0-2743 GCA_036511435.1 Terriglobales bacterium
CGCGAAAACCCGGGCGGTCGATCTGCTGGAGAAGGCCGTGGCGACAGCGATCGCCGCCGTTACGCCTCACAACGCCACCGCTTGGTTTCGCCACTGTGGGTATTTATTATCGGATACAGCTACCCCGGAACCGCTCTAAAGCAGGGGTTAGTGGCCAGCGGTTAGTGATTAGTTCGTCGGGTTCGATAAGTGAGCCCAGAATGGACGAGAGCTTAGCCCATCGGTTCGGCGCCTGCTTGGGAACCAAGTGTGGTATTTGCCAGTAAGCGTCCATGTGAGGAAAATCCAGCGCCATAGGCGCGAAATAGTTTAGCCCAGCACGGAGCCGCAGGCGGAGTGCTGGGTAAAGTGGGAAGTGTATCCGAGTCCCTTTAGGGACGGCACCGCTGTCGTACTGGTCACTTTACGAGATCTCGACGAGAATGGGGCCCTTCGACTCGCCGGCCGAAGCAGCCGGCTCGCTCACGATGACAGCACAGAACGATGTCGCGGGCCGCAGTGAACAGCAAGAAGCTGAAACCTGACGGCTTGAGGGCTGAGGGCTAAAAGCTAAGGGCTAAGAGCTGGCAGCCCGAGCGAGATGCGAATCCCGAATAGCGGCATTCATGCGACAGATAGCCATCATCGGTAGCGGTCCGGCGGGTTGTTATCTGGCGGACAGCCTGATTCGGCTGATTGCCGATGCCTCCATCGACATCTTCGACCGGCTGCCGGTGCCGTTCGGACTTGTTCGGTATGGGGTCGCTCCGGACCATCAGGGCACAAAGGCAGTGACGCGTGTGCTCGACCGCGTGCTTTCCCGCGACCGCGTCAATTTTTTCGGCAATGTCGAAGTTGGCCGCGACGTTCGACTCGAGGAGTTGATGTCGCTCTACGATGCGGTTGTGCTGGCAACTGGCACTTCGCGCGATCGACTTCTCAACATTCCGGGCGAGGAACTTCCCGGCGTCCTCGGCTCCGGCGCATTCGCCGGCTGGTACAACAGCCATCCGGATAATCCGGCGCCGCAAATACAGGGAGTGCGGTCGGCAGTAGTCATTGGCAACGGCAATGTAGCGATTGATGTAGCTCGCATCCTCGCCAAAACCTCGGCCGAGTTAGCCGGATCTGATCTCTCACCCGACGCGATGTCATGGCTGGCAACACAGCCGATCCAGACCATCCACATCGTCGGCCGGCGCAGCGCTGCCGACGCGAAGTTCACTGACCATGAACTCGCCGAACTTGGCACTTTGCAGCGCGCAGTTCCTATCGTAGTCGACCCGACCGGCTTGTCCGGAAATGGCGCGGTGGTCGAAACCTTGCGCAGTTTCGCGCAGAACAAGTCGCGTAGCGCCCCGGTCACGATTTGCTTTCATTTCAATTTGACGCCCATCGCCTTCCTCGGTGACGACCGACTCAGCGCCGTGCAGTTCCGTTCCGCCGATGGAGCGCGCAGCGGGATTCCCGCGCAACTCGCCGTCACCTGCATCGGGTACGAGCCGCGCGCTTGCTGCACTATGACTCCTGCCAACGGCGCATTTCCCAACCACGAAGGAAAAATCAAAGACAGGCTGTACGTGGTTGGATGGGCAAAGCGAGGCCCTTCGGGAACAATTCCGACCAACCGAGCCGAAGCTCAGCAAGTTGCCCAGAAGATCTCGCAAGAGGTGCCGACTGGCGCGCGGCCAAGGAGAGCGGGGGTTCTCCCACTGCTCGAACAAAGGCAAATCTGCTGGGTGGACTATGCTGCATGGCGGCGAATCGATGCGGCAGAATTGGCCCGCGCAGGCGGCGAGCGCTGCCGGACAAAATTCACTAGCCTGGCCGAGATGCTGGACGCGGCCCAGGCACACCAGCTCCGGTCTGCGTAAATTGGCGACTGCGAGGGACGAATACCAGCACAACGCTTCAATCCTCGAAAACCAACTGGCTGAATTGAGCTTCCAATCCGGAATGGGGCAAAATCACCAACTGCACGATGGAACAGCGATCTTTGGTAATGTACGCTGTGCGGACTTGATTCCACGCAAACCATGAACAGCAGCACCGCCACTACCGTGCGACGTATCTCCCGCCCCCCCCGTCACAAGGGCGGTCTGCGGATGGTGGCCGTTCTGGAAGCCCTCAAGGGTGCTTTAGCGCTGCTGGCGGCGTACGTATTCATTTCCATGATCCATCGCGACGTCGACTTCGAGAGCGCCGCGGAGAATATTCTCTTCTTCTTTCATATTGACCCTGATCGCAGCCTATCGCAGGCGTTCCTCAACGCGGCGGACAAGATGTCGGACGTGAACGTGATGTTGATTGCGGCTCTCGCCATCGCATACGCTGTTCTGCGCTTCCTCGAGGGGTACGGCTTGTGGAAACAACGGGCGTGGGGGGAGTGGCTGGCCATCATCTCGGGATGCGTGTACATCCCCTTCGAAGTGTACAAACTAGTGCGTCATCCCAATGCGTTTCATTGGGCGCTCCTCGGCATCAACATCGTCGTCGTTCTCTACATCGCCTGGGTGCGCTGGGACGAAATCGCCGCTGCCCGCCTGCCACTACCGGAAGTGCTCGGCGAAGGCGGCTAGGGCGATTCCAGAGTGGCTGCGGCTCGGGTAGGGCGGGTCTTTATCAGGGCAGACGCATCTAAATTGCTTTTGAGAGTTCAAAGCTGTGCGAGACTCTCTGGGAACCGCAGAACTGGCTCAAAGCAGACGTGAAACGAGCCACGTGATGCTCAATTTGACACTGAAGAGGTGGAGTTTGGTCCAGA
>DATCCF010000314.1:0-11622 GCA_036511435.1 Terriglobales bacterium
TTCGCTCATAGACCTGCAGAAGCTTGCAGCGCAAATCATCCGAATATGGTCGTGGCATGGCTGGGCTTGCGGAGATCGCCATCTGCAGCCTACTGCCTCCCCTCACTTTCGGATATAGCTTCTAAGGAACTGCTCTAAGAACCCGCCCCATCCCGGAGATTTCATCCGGACGGAGATTATCATTCCCGCTGGCCTGTCGGTCACGGCGGCGGCAACGGCGCTTCATGTTTCCCGGCCCGCCCTCTCCAGCCTGCTCAACGGCAAAGCCTACCTTTCCGGAGATATGGCGCTGCGCATCGAGAAGGCTTTTGGCGTGAAGATGGATACGCTCATGCGCATGCAATCCTCATACGACATCGCCCAGGCTCGCAAGCGCGAGAAGCAAATCCATGTACGTCGAATTCACCAGCCAGCCGATGCTCACGCATGAAGAGTGCGCACCTCGCTGCGCGTGTCGAACAAATGCGGCAGAACGAGGCAAGCAGCGGGGGCGGGGATGCCATCGACCAAAATCATTGACTCTGTGTCGGCCAGACAATACAGTGCAATTCATCAAAAGGGAGAGATCATGACTACCCTTGCCAAGGGTAAAAAGGCCACGATAGTAGTCTCTGCCTGCGAGCGGAAATCCAGAAAAGCGGCCGTGTGAAATTGTTCTCGTTTGAAGAGTTCCGTAGGAAAGAACCCGAATGCGCGGCGTAGGAGTTACGCCAGTGCAGGAAAGCTCTTACCTCGGTGATAATGGGACATTGCCCGACAACGAACACATCGAGAGTTTTTTCACCGATCTTCGCGACACCCACGTGAGCGGCGTGGGCGTGAAGGAAACGTCCTACTATCCCTACCTGTCGAATCTCCTCAACGTCATAGGCAAGAAACTCAAACCGAGGGTACGCTGTATTATTCATCCCCGGAGTATCGGCGCAGGCCTTCCCGATGGTGCGCTGATAACGGCCGACCAGAAATCCAAAGTGGACGATCCCCTGGCGGACGGCCTGATTCCCTCGCGGGGTGTCGTCGAAATCAAAGCACCTAACGAAGATGTCCAAACGGTTGTGGGCAGCGAGCAGGTCGCAAAATACCTGACCAAATACGGCCTGGTGGTCGTCACCAACCTGCGCCAGTTCGTCATCGTGGCCAGGGTGCAGGGCCAGCCTACGCAGCTCGAAGCCTTCACGATTGCGCCATCCGAAAAGGCGTTCTGGAAGTTAATTGGTAATCCGCGGAAGCTGACGGAGGCCATCGGGGATTCGTTTAACGAATATCTGACGCGCGTGCTGCTGCAGGCCGCGCCGCTCACCGCCCCCAAGGAAGTGGCGTGGTTTCTTGCTTCCTACGCGCGCGATGCCAAGGCGCGCATCGAGGGGCGGGCGGATCTGCCGGGCCTGGCCACGCTGCGCACCGCGCTGGAGGAGGCGCTCGGTCTCAAATTCACGGGCGAAGACGGCGAGCATTTTTTCCGATCTTCCCTGGTGCAGACCTTGTTCTATGGCGTCTTCTCTGCCTGGGTGCTGTGGTGCAAGCGTCCGACCACCGGCCCGAAGGACAAGTTCAACTGGCACGAGGCGGCATGGTCGCTGCATGTGCCGATGATAAAAACCCTCTTTGAGCAGCTCGCTACTCCGTCGAAGCTTCAGTCGCTCGGGCTGGAGGAAGTGCTCAACTGGACGCAGACGGCGCTTAACCGCGTCGAACGGCCTGCGTTCTTTTCCAATTTCGAGGAGCATCACGCGGTACAGTATTTTTACGAGCCGTTCCTGGCCGCTTACGATCCCGTGCTGCGCAAGCGCCTGGGCGTGTGGTTCACGCCGCCCGACGTGGTGCGCTACATGGTTGCCCGCATCGACAAGGTGCTGCGCGAGCAGCTGCACGTGCCGAATGGATTCGCGGACCCGAACGTGTTCGTGCTCGATCCCTGCTGCGGCACCGGCGCATTTCTCGTCGAGGTGCTTCGCCAGATTGAGGCGACGCTCAAGGCCAATGGTGGGGACGCACTGACCGCCGAGGATATCAAGACGGCGGCCATGGAGCGCGTATTCGGATTTGAGCTGCTGCCCGCGCCGTTCGTGGTCTCGCACCTGCAGCTCGGCCTGCTGCTGCAGAATCTCGGCGCTCCGCTGTCGGAAAAACTCCACGAGCGCGTAGGGGTGTACCTCACCAACGCGCTCACCGGCTGGAATCCGCCCACGGGGTCCAAGCAGAAGCTCATGTTCCCGGAGATGGAAGAGGAGCGGGACGCCGCAGAACTCGTCAAGCGCGACAAAACGATTCTGGTGGTGCTCGGCAATCCGCCCTACTACGCGTTTGCCGGTGTGAGCCCGGAAGAAGAGCAGGGCCTGGTCGAGCCCTACAAGGAAGGCCTCGCCTCGGAATGGAAGATTCGCAAATACAATCTCGACGAGCTGTATGTGCGCTTCCTGCGCCTGGCGGAGCGGCGCATTGCCGAAATGAGCAAACGCGGCATCGTCTGCTACATTTCAAGCTACTCGTACTTGAGCGATCCTTCCTTCGTCGTCGTGCGCAAGCGCCTGTGCGAGGAATTCAATTACGCCTGGCTTGATTGCCTCAACGGCGACAGCAGGGAGACGGGCAAGCTCACGCCCGAGGGAAACCCTGACCCCAGTGTCTTCTCGACCGAATACAACCGTGAAGGTATACGGCTGGGCACATCGGTCGGCCTCTTTGCCAAGACCGGAGGCAACGAGCCGGTGACGGTCCGCTACCGCGAATTCTGGGGAACGGACAAACGCGCGGCGCTGCTGAAGACTCTTGAAAACGCGGACACTTTCGATGCGCAGTAGGGGGTTTCTGCCCAACGCCGCGAAAAGGTTCAATCCAGGATTTGGAGCGGCATGGCTATTGTTAACGATGGCGGTCTTGCGTGTCGTTTCGGCGAGGAGTCTATCCTGAAAAGCGGTTTTGCAGGAAGGCGGGAATATCGCGCCCGCCCTGGGTCACGGCCACAATCTCTACGGGCCGGGATACGGCGCGATAGATGACGAGGTAAGCGCCCACCGGCCAGAACAGAACCGGGTAAGCGGTCAGGTCCTCGCGCTTATGGCCTATGCCGGGCGTGTCACCAATGGTGTCAAACGCATCGAACAGCCTGCTTATCCACTGGTCGGCGGCGTCAATATTATCCTCGGCGATATAGTCCCAGATGCCATCCATGTCCCGGTCGGCATCCTCGCTCAGGATATACTTCGTCACGCTTTGGCTTTCCGGCGCTGCTCGGACTTACGCTTGAGCCGGGCGCGGGCATCCGCCGGAGAGACATGCTGGCCACCGTCAAGCGTGTCCAGACGGCGGCCAAGCTCATGGTTGAACCCCGTAAGCTGGACAGAGCGCGCCTGGTCATGCTCTTCAAGCAGCCGGAGCGCTTCCCTGACCACTTCGCTTGCGGAGTTGTAGCGTCCCGAGTCCACTTTGGCGCTCACGAATTTCTCAAGCTCGGTAGTAAGAGAGACGTTCATGGGTTTATGCTCCTCTTTTTCATTCTAGCGCTGATAACAAGGATTGTCACTCTTTGTTATCAATAAACGTCAGCAGGACGAATTTCAATATTTCGTCACCCGCAGGGATAACTTCTTCCAGCAGACCTGCCGTGGCAGCCGGGTGGCCGTTGTTTGTCTCACGCAGAACATCCTCAACCTGTCAGAGGAATTGGGCGAAGACCAACCTGGCAGCAAGACCAAGAGTTTCCTCGGCAATCTCGGCCTCAAGATCTTCCATCAGCAAAATGAAACCGAAACTCTGCAGTACGCCGCCGACCAGATAGGCAAGCACTATCGCTATCTGGACAGCTTCAATGCCGGCAGCAGCGACAACAATCACTCACACTCGGGCGTCGGCGGCTCGCAGCAGCTCGTCCACATCGTCGAGCCCATTGAATTCACCCGCTTAATGAAACCCGACTCCGGCAATCCCCTTGCCCAGGCCATCTGCTACCAGTCAGGTAAGACCTTTAACGCAACCAAAACCAACAACAATCCGAAGGGCCACAACTACCTCTCGGTGTTTTTCTCACGTGAATAAGGAGACCAGATGCTGCCCCAACAAGAACAGCCCCCAATGAACCTTACTCAGGTGCAACAGATGGCCATGGGGCTCGTCGAAAACATCTGCAGCATCATTTGCATGCCTGTAGAAGTCATTCTGCGCCCGCAGTATGGCACAAGATATTTCCCAGTGCCTATCGCTTTCTTTTCGGCGATCATGATGATTTTCGTTCCGTTTCTTTCGTCTGTGGCAACTGCTGCCGTAAACATGATTCCTTTCCATACGGCCAAGCCGCCGGTCGGCCTCTTTGGCGTCGGAGCCTTCGCGGTGCTCTATTTCTGCTTAAGCGTTGTCCATTCCCTCCGGTTATGGAGACGCATGGTCCACATGGAGCTGGAGCAGAACAGTCAGTTCGAGGGACCGGCCCTGCCGTTCTTTCGTCTGATTCCGGGCAGCCGCTCCTTCTGGTTCACTCGTATGGTGCTGGAGCCGGCTTTCGTCATCCTCACGGCATGGATACTGGAGTTCACGTTCATCATCCAGTCCGGGCTTGCCACCTACCTGTATTTCGCGGCCCTCACGATGGCGGCGAAGAATTTCGTCGTCTGGTACCGGCAGTGGGAGTACATCCGCAACCTCATGGATATGCGCTTTGCGGCACCCATCATTGCTAAGTTGTCACGCAACGAAGCGACCGAGGATGAGTTGGCTCCCATTCACCTCGCGAGCTTTCCGAAGAATATATCTCTGGATATCCGACAAGCCGCGATTTCGCATATCGCGCGCCTGTTCTCGCCAGGCGGCGAAAAACCCGGCGATTCGGCGCTTAGCTGAAACCGAAGGACCTCGATTGCAAGAGGTAACAATCATGGAAACCGTACAACGAAAGCCGACAGGCGAATGACGCTGAATAGTGAGGTAATCCAAGATGATGCCAGTGGACGTGAGCATTCCGAAGCCCGAAGAAATCCGGCAGCACCTTGAATACATGCTCTGTGGCAAGCGTTTTAAGGGAGCTCCCAGCCAATCGCAATTCCTTGCGCTCGTGATAACCCTCGCACTTGCGGGGGAAGAGATTAAGGAATCCACGATTGCCGCCGCCCTCTTCCCAAATTACTTGTCTAACGAGTCTGCTGACGTTCGCGTCACGGCGCTCAACCTGCGCAACAGGCTCCGCAGATATTATGCGCAGGAAGGGTCGCAGGACCGCGTCATAATCTCGCTGCCCGATCCCCAGCACTGCAAGGGAACGAATCTGTCGCCTCGTACGGCGTACACCCCGCTCTTCGCCTACAATCCCCGCTTTGATAGGCAGCATGAGAATCCCGACCGGCAACCATCCGCGCCGGAGCCGTTCGTTTGCGCCGCCAAGGCCGCTCATTTTGTGGATGTTAATCGCCGTTACCTGCTAGTGCTTGCCCGCAACGGCATTGCAGGAGCTTACCCGCTTGGCACCGGAACGAAGCGCAAGATCTGGGTCTTTCGCCTCTCCGAGCTTGCATCCGCCATCGCGCGTGGTGGTGATCCACAAAAACCAAAAACTGTGCGATCATCCGGTTCAGGCAGTCCCCGCTGAAAAGAGGAAGCATGGCTTATCAGCGAGGATCATTGAAGAAAATGCCGCGCAGGGAAGGAGAAACCTGGGTGCTGCGGTATCGGGTAACGCATTCGGACGGAAGACGAGTCGAGAACATCGTGCCGGTGGGTCTCGTTCGGGATTTTCCGAAGGAGAAGGACGCCTGGCGTGAAGTGGACAAGCTTGCACTGCTCGTCCGGATCAACGATGCCCCCTGCCCCGGCCGCATCCGGTTTGCCGCCTTGGCTGAGCATTATCTGAGGGCTGATTTCGGGGAGGACGCCGTACGTCCGAAATCGGCAAACACCAACACCATCGTGGAGCATATCGTCCGCGACTATCTCACCCGCCGCTGGGGCGATGAAATCGCGGACGACATCAAACCCCTCGACATCCAGCGCTGGCTGAAGTCGCTTAACACGGACTCCCGGCTTGCCTGGACCACGATCTCGAAGATGCGGGGCGTCATGAGCCGCGTCTACAAGGTCGGCATACTGCACGAGCTTGTCACCACAAATCCCGTGCAGCACGTCGAGACGCGCAGCAAAACGAATTACCGGGCCATTACCCTTACCCCGCAGCAGACGCTTGCCATCCTGCGGGCCCTCCCCAGCCTCCTGCACCGCATACTGGTGCTCACCTGTGCCGCGACGGCCTTGCGCGCATCGGAGATGCTGTCGCTGCGCTGGGCGGATATCCGGTGGGATGAGGGAAGGATTCGGGTGTCAAAGCGCTGGGCCAAGGGCAAGGACGGCGAAACCAAGACGGAGGCATCGGACGGCTACGTGCCGTTGCATCCCGTTCTGGCTTACCACCTGCGTGACTGGCGCGCGCAGACGCCTTACGCCGGGGATACGGACTTCGTGTTTCCGTCACTCAAGGCAAACGGCAGAGTCCCGCTGTCGGCGGGCATCTTTGTCTGCGATCATCTGCGCAAAGCAGCCATCGCAGCCGGTGTCTGCATAAAGGACGGACAGCGCTTCGGGCTTCACAACCTGCGTCACTCCTTAAGCAACTGGCTGGTGAACAAGGCGAAAGTGGAGCCCAAGACGGTGCAGGGCATCCTGCGTCATTCGAGGATTCAGACCACGCTTGGATCTCTACACGCAGGAAGACAGCGACCAGGCACGGGCCGCGCAGGGACAGTTCCTGACGGCAATGGGCCTGGAGAGCGGGACAATCCAATGAAGTGTGGGTTGAGTTGTGGGTTGGGATTTTCGGGCTGCCTGCCCTTAACTGCAAGAAAAGAAATGGTAGGCACGAGGAGACTCGAACTCCTGACCTCTACCGTGTCAAATCTTACCCCCGTCCCATACGATGCGACACCGAAGAAGCGTGAGTGATACAGAGGGGCAGTGTTCATGCGGCTTTGATCGCTTTTCGCTGCCCTTCAATTATTCCTGAGTGACACCGTCCGACACAGCCCGACACCGGCAGGGATGGCAGGGTTACGACACAAACTGCGACACAAACTGGCGCTCGGTACTGAGACTCGTCAGTCTATGCATAGATTGGCTGCCCACGTGAGGGGCTGACAGCAGAGGGAGGCGCGTGTTTCGGCTCTTCGGAGCGAATTGCGGCGCGCTGAGTGTTCCGATGGCCCTCTGAGCCTCACCCCTGTATCTTCGCGCATTACGGTGGGCATTTCTGCGCTGTGGCGGGGCATCCTGAGAGAGAACGCGAACCGCGAAGGGGCGACGGCGTTTGCTGGTACACAAAATGGTACAAAACAGCGTTAGTATTTCTTTTGTGGCTCCTGCAACCCACTTTCGGACTCCGACAATGACGGTAGAAGAGTTCCGGGCTTGGCTACACTCTAGGCGAGACCGGGAGACTGTTGCAGTGATTGCAGACAGCCTGGGTGCGACGCCGCTCGCGGTGCATTTCTGGATGCGCGGAGAGCGGAGGCCCTCGCGCCAAGTTCTCACATTGGCAACCCTGCTCGCTGCGAACTTTGCCAGCCAGCCGCGTGATCTGGCGCCAGGTCTGCCGTTCATGCCTCACGGGCCTTACAGGCCGCGTAAGCCACGTCACGGCTGATCGCTTGTCTCCGCATCGCACTTAGTTGTCTTGAAACGAACCGCCTCGCACGCTGTGACATCTTTTTTGGCCGATTCGCGCCGGAAAAAACGGCAAAACTGCTGGGAAAAACTGCCGTGCTGCCGTGAACTGGCAGTGGTAGTTTCTCGGTAATCCTTGCCTTGCGTTCGTCATGGCATTAGCCTTTGCGCTATATTTAGGGCATCCACTGTGTAGCGGTCGAAAGATGGTCAAATGCCGTTGCCGGGAAAGACTTCCTTCACGTTGCTTGTCTCGATTGCCCTGTTCGCGTCTGCTTGTGGCGGGTGTTCGGGCAGTGGGCGCCGCAATTCCACACCCACTCCAACCCCTACACCTAGCTCATCGGTCGGAAGCAATGGCATCGACCCGGCGCTCCTTGCAAAGGCTCAAGCGGGCGACCCCGCTGCGGAGCATCAGGTTGGCTTGGACTATGCAAATGGGAAAGTGGTGCCTCAAGATTTTTCCAAGGCTGCCTTTTGGTACCGCAAAGCCGCTGAGCAGGGAGATGCAAGAGCGCAAGACGATCTTGCGGATATGTACTACAACGGACGGGGCGTGACGCAGGACTACACAGAGGCTGCTGCTTGGTGCCGCAAAGCCGCTGAGCAGGGGAACGCAGTCGGGCAAAGCAATCTTGGTTTTATGTATCGCCGAGGATTGGGCGTGACGCAGGACTACACAGAGGCTGCTGCTTGGTACCGCAAAGCCGCAGAGCAGGGGAACGCGGTCGGGCAATACAACCTTGCCGTTGCGTATTACTACGGATGGGGCGTACCCAAGGATCTTTCTCAAGCTGCATTATGGTACCGGAAAGCTGCCGAGCAGGGAAATGCGGGAGCGGAAGAACAACTCGATAAAATTCTAAAACAGCAGGGGAACGAATCCCTCAGCTATTGGCCTACCACGATTCGAGTGGACACAGACATGGACTCGTTCTGGCTTCCGGACGAAGAACGAACTTGTCAGACACACCCAAACGATAACGGCAGAATTGCTGTTGTGGCCTGCAATCCATCCGGCTCGCACCGCGACCATAACATCCCTGTGACGTTCTGGGGCGACCCTAATAGGGACACCGTCTCCGACTGGAAATGTCGTAGAGAAAAAAGCATTTTCAGCGATAAGTTCGTTTGCAGGGCAATTAACTAGGCGAGGAATGCCAGTAATGAATCTCAGAGAAGGAACGCGGCGGCTGGCCCTGCTCTTGGGAGCGGTCGGTGCGATCTTCGGCGGATTCGTCTCGTACCTTCAATTGCAGTCCACGATGCGCCAGAGCGCGGACCACCAGCGATTTGAACACTTCGCAAATTCTGATCTTGTGGAAGAGGCTAAGCACTGGTATACGCTTGCTCCAGAGCAGCGCGATAAGGCAATAGCCCTAATGATCCCGGAGCATAAATTGAAGCTCGCCAAGGCGCTTGGATTCAACGGCACACCAACACTCGCAGCGGATCTCGCCCGTCGGCCACAAGCTCCCAGTGATGATGTAGTGGAGATGTTTCGCTCTCTTCCGCCGGACAAGCAGAAGGAATACTTCGAGCGCATGTCGCCAGAGGAGAAGATCAAGCTATATCAATCCCTCATGGGCACAACTAGCGATGCCAAAGTCAGCGCCCAGCCGCCGCTGCAGTTTGATCCGAACGCCCCCTATACCCAGGTACAGCCCGCAGCGAAAAAGGGAATGGCAGGCGGGAAAACCCCAACAGTAGATCAGCCGAACGATTGGCAGACAGTAGAGCCTAAAGATTGGCAGACTGCCTCCAAGTCGAAGGTTTACCTAGACGACAACGGAAACCCAATCTCCGCCGCGCCCGCGCCGCGTGTGGATAGCACGGCGACATTATCTGATGTGGGCGAGATTGATAAGGATGGCATCAAGACTATTCGCTGGACGAGCGATCATAAGGTTGAATCGCTCGAAACCCAAGACGGCCAAACCCTATATCCGACGCCAGCACCCGGCCTGTGGTCGTATGTCACGATTGCCGTTCTCCCATTGCTTGGATTTTTCATTCCGTGGGGCGCAGTTCGCGCAATAGGATGGGTAGCGGCTGGATTCGTTGCGGGTTCAAAGTAGTTCTCCCTGGCCGCCAGTGGCTTGTGTTTTTCTCCCACTCTGTTCCGCGCAACGATGCTCTTGCTTTTCTCGCTCTGTGGCCCCATGATGGGTTGCGAGCTAAATAGAAAACCCCGCTGGCGGGCGGGGCCTTCTATGGTTCTTTGAGATATGGATGCGGCACGATCTCTAGAGCGCATATTAGCGCATCGGCGAGTCTTGTGCAATCATCTCGTACTCAATTAGGTGTTCCCGCCAAACCAGAAAGTGCGATCCGCAAGGGATTTTGGGATTCCACCAGGATATCCCGCGCCATATCGATTCCCGGTCTGGTTGCTCGGATAGATAAATGGTGTGCCGTTCTCCGCAGTTTTCGTGCGCACATTCGCATACAATGCGCCAAAGAGGGGGAACGGGTTCACGTGGGTCCGGCCTACAGATGTCATGACGGACATCTGTACCCTGACGAACGGACAGAATCCCGTGCCGAAGGCATAGAAACGTTGCTGGCCAGCCATCCTTGGGCTGATAGTGCTGATATACAGGTGTTCCTGATGGGATTTGACGCGGGAGAAAAATTCGGCATCTCTCTACGGGCTTTTCGCAATCCAGAATCACGCTGTAATCCCATCTCCGAGCTGGAGTCATCATTGGTGTCTCCTACCGATAGAGAAACATCATACGTTTCTTTAACTTCCAAACGATAGCAACTCCGCAACCGTCCACGGATGCGACGCAATCCCCGCTTCCATCGCGGGAGTGACGCGCAGCGTCTTGTGAGTCCGGCAGAAGGCGAACCACAATCTGCATTGCCTGCCCGCCGTTCCCGCTCCCGTCAGAAAGTTTCGCATAGGCAAGCTACTTGCGCTTTGCGCGAGGCTAAAGCGTGCTTGAGCCTCACTCACGCGGTGTGCCGAGTGCATCTCTGGTTCGACTTCTACAATTTCTGCGGGTTCACAAGATGCTGCGCGTCACTCCCGCGATTGAGAGCAAACTGACGGACGTCCTTTCCGCACGTAGGACATTTCACTTCGTACATGGTTTTTCCCCAGCGCCCCTCTTGTGCAATGCCCTGCCAGTGACGTTTTCAAACCGCGCCATGAGTGCAGGGGAATGACCCCTGCGGCCTGCAAGAGTAGCCTACGATCTTCGTAGCCGTCGGGTGTTAGGGCGCGCGTAATGGCCTTCTTGATGACGTTGGGCGCATCCATGTAAACCAGAAGCCCCGCCTCGGCACCCTCGAATCCGGCTGACCGCCTCCTGGATCACTCCCGACACATGATGCACATCCGCTCCCGCCGCCATGATGAGCCACATGAGAGCACTCAAGCTCTTGCCCGTTGACAAGAGCTGCTCTGATACGCTAAGTAGGGCATCAAGGAGAAAAGTGCACAATGACTGAGCAAGCAGAGAAGATCTTGCGGTACGAGAAGCGGCAGCGCGGGCTTGAGTTGAAGAAACATCTGGCGACCGTCGCAGCCAAACTCGGAGAATACTCGCATCGCTGGCGAGAACTCGGCGACACCTTCAAGGATTGCGAGCGGAACAGCTACGTCATCGGCGAAGATACCATCACGGTGAGAAGGGAGCCGCCTTCTTACATGAGGGATATGCCTCGTTCAGTCCCGTCACCAGCTCCAGTTGTCTCGGTGGCTCTATCGTGGCTTGACGTAGATGAGTTGACGTTACTCCTAAGAGACTTGGAGGAGACAAAGAGAGAGCTGCAGGAAATCGGGAAGTTCTGCGCAGAGATTGGTGACCCGCTGCACTAGGGCGTGTTAACACTACTTTAGATACCTGAGCGCTTCGACGATAAGAGCAAAGTGGAGGAAGCCGAGAAAGACCAGATCGAGTTTGTCGAAGCGCGAGAAGATGCGACGAAAGCCTTTGAGCCGGCGGAACAGGCGCTCAATTTCGTTGCGCCTGCGGT
>DATCCF010000315.1:0-24637 GCA_036511435.1 Terriglobales bacterium
ACGGCGTCAGGTGTTCCTCGACGCAAGCGTCCGGAACCCGTACTTCAAGTACAGCCTGGGCACGACAATTGCGCTGCTGGTCATGGCCATGCTGTACACCAAGCAAAGGATCGACCACCGTCGCGCCATGTGGATCACAGCTGAGATGATGACGGATTTGTACAACCACGACGCATATTCCCGGGGCGTGGCGCGCGAGGCGATCCAGAAGTACAACGACCACATCGAACGCTGCAACCGGGCAATCGAGGCGGCTGAACACGGCTTATCCATCCCCGGAGCAGATTCGGATGCGAACGACCTCAAGAGCCAACTGGCATCTCTCGTCGAGCAGAGAGACTCTTATAAACGCGACCGTGATTTGGTTGCGCGTGACTTGCAGGAAAAGGAAAAGCTGATAGCAGAGATGTCTTTGCGAGTTGACGCGGTTGGGAAAAAGACAGATCAAAATCAGGTTGCTGCAAGTTCCGTCGACATGAGCGCGGCGGATCCAACGGTGGTGCAACTCATCAACAACCTGCAGGAGCAACTGTACGCGGAGCGTCGGGAGAACCGTCGGCTGAAAGGCGCATAGCAGAGTGTTGGTTGCGGTGACAGATTTTGGTAGCGTGTGGCGCCGGCGCTTTGGCAAGAACCCGGATGACCTGCGGCGCTATGCAAAAGGCGTGTACTACAACACGACCGGCATCGACATCGCGGGAACGATACGCCAGCGGCCCCAGATCGTCGGCTACGCTCGGTTCAACGGATGTGGCGGATTCAACCCGAACCGTCCCTCGCAAATGATCGGTCGAGTGTTTGAATGCGCCGAACCGTGCGTCTGGCAGGGGCAGAACAAACTCCTTTTCAAGCGTCTCCTGAACGCACCAGAGAAACCCGACGGTTTTCTTGTGGTAGTGCGGGCCCAACTGGTTGGCAAGCTGACAGTTGGCAGGACTGATTGGCGGTCAGCCGGCACCTGGCTGATCTCGTTCAGCGAATCTCACGACCAGCAGGAAGCCATGCTGTTGATGGCGGAGCACATCTGGCTGCAAACCGAGTTGGGCCGCTTTGTCCTGGAACCGGAAGCGTCGCGTCCATGGGTTGCACGGCTTGTGCTGGTATCCGCGCAGCAGGAGTGAATCCCATGCGGTATCGGAAAGGCATGATCGCGCTGAGTGAGATCCGGGATTACCCGCTGCTCCGCCGCGTGCTGCACAGCAGCTTCGTCACACCCGCTCAGCTATACCAATTCATGAAGCTGGACTACTGCGTGTCGTCCCGCAATGCGTTTGACAACCGCCTACGACGGCTGCTGGCTCACGACCTGCTGGTGCGGCACGAGATTCCGACGATGAACCGCGGTGTGGTGTATTCGATATCGCGAGCTGGTGCCTCTGAATTGGTTGGCAGAGGAGAGTATTACTCCGGGTCCACGGACATCGGCAGAGAGTCCAACGGACACGTGCAGCACGCTCTGGAATTGAATGACATTCACCTCGTGCTGAAGCAAAACCGCACACTCGTTCGTTGGACTCCTGAGTCTGACATCCGGTCGCGCAATGAATTCACTGAAATTGGATACGTGAAGGATTATGACGCGGTAGTCGCGGTTCGCATTGGCGAACACGAACACCGCTTCGCCCTCGAGTATGAACGCACCCAGAAAGCAAATGGGCGATACCAGGAGATCCAGAAGAGGATCCAGGCTGAGACCGACGTTCACCACTTCTTGTATCTTGTTTCGAATTATGACCTGTTGCTATTTCTCGTAAAGAAGTTCGAAGGCTGCCGCCGGCCGGTTTACTTCGGCCTGCGGCAGGATTTCCTCATTGAGGGCCTTTGCCTGTCAGTCCAAAGCAATCACTCGCCTGTGTCCACCACGTTTCTCGCCGTGCTAGCGCGTGGCCTCTTCCGTCCGAGTGGATGGCGCACCTCTGCTTCGTAAAATGGAGCCCTATTTACCTATTGCCGTGGGTTTGAAGTGGGATTGGAGTGGAATTGGCGTGAAGCGAGCCCTTGGAACGTGCTGATAGCGCGGCGGTTATCGGTTGACTATACCCTGTTGAGATCCTCAATCTCCGAAAAACGACCGAGCAGTTGTGACATTCGCGCCTCGCTATTGCGATGCATTGTGTGCAGCCATGGGTGACGCAGTCTTGTTCGTGTTGAGCTACTCGTTCCGGTTTGATGTTCCGGCAATTGCGGGAGGCTGTGCGCGCGCCAGTTGCACAAACTGGTGCGGCGATACGCGCGGGTTGTGCGCACAGAAGTGGTTTGGTTTGGGCAATGAATGTACACGGCTGTCGTTCGAGCGGCGCGGCACTGTGTTGTGCGTGCATCTCCCAGCATCGGTGTGCACAGCCGCTGCCAATTGTTGTCACTTACGCGCTGGTTGTTGCCGAACCGTGCGCATGGGCTGGTGCAAGACGAGTGGCAAGGCGCACAGCTCGTTTGAGATTCGAACTGCGTGATCAGTCTGCACCGTCGTGTGCACACTGCTGTGTAAGGATGCGCATTAGATGTACGCGGCTGCCCATTCCGGTTGCAACGAGATTGTGCACGAGAAGTGCGAACTTCTAAACTACGGCCGTGTTCTGGTTGCGCCGGAAGCCGTGGCGTTGTGGCGACGCTCGGGTGATGGACGCACTCTTAGGACTCATGCACCGCTGGCGATGGAGCGGCGAACCATACATTCCGGTTTGTCCGTCGGTCGGGAAGAATCTCGGTGAATTGTCAGCGGGAGATCTCCCACAACAAGACTTCCGGGGAGTCAGGGGTTGCACTTCTACGAGTAGGGCGTTATACGGCCAGATGAAAGGAAGGCATTCGTAAACACTGGCCGACTTGAACGAAGCCGCTTTGCGGCAGACGCATTCGCGTTTTGTTGGGCCGGCAGTCTGGCGGTGATCTGAGCTAGTTTGTGTCGCAGAGGAGGAACTCTCTGTGACCCAACTACGTCAGCTCATGCTGGAGGAGTTGCGACGCCGCAACTTCGCCGATACAACCATCCGCTCGTACCTCCACGGGGTGGAGCACTTCAGCCGGTACTTCCGCCGCCGGCCCGATCAGCTTGGCCCTGAGGACATCCGCAAGTATCAAGCAATGCTCTTCACCCAGTTGAAGTTCAGCCCCAACACTGTGATCCTGCGGTTGGCTTCGTTGCGCTTCTTCTATATTCACGTGTTGAAGCGCGGCTGGAGCATCGCCGAGACGCCCTATCCGAAGAAGGTTCGTCACCTTCCGCAGATACTCAGCCAGGAAGAGGTTGCGCGTCTGATTGACGCCGCAGAAAGCCCCTTCCACCGCATCCTGCTAATGACGCTTTATGCCACCGGAGCACGTCGCGCCGAAGCAGCGCATCTGAAGATCGGCGATATTGACAGTCAGCGCATGGTTGTCCATATCCGGGGAGGCAAGGGCGGCTTGGACCGAGACGTCATGCTGAGCCTGAAGCTTCTCGAAGCGCTGCGCACTTACTGGCGCGGGCTCAGACGCAAGCCGACAGAGTGGCTGTTTCCCGGCAACCGATGGCATACCGCAAGTTATCCCGTCACCACCAAGGTCCTCTGGACTGCCTGTCAGAATGCCGCTGAGCGCGCCGGCTTGGCGCACAAGCACATCCATCCGCACACGCTACGCCACTGCTTCGCCACCCACCTGCTGGAAGCCGGAGCCGACCTGCGCACCATACAGATACTACTCGGTCATCGCGACCTCGAAGTGACTACCATCTATCTGCATCTCTCCCAACGGCATCTCAGCGCAACCGCCAGCCCGCTCGATGCACTCACATTCTCGGCACAAGGAGGACACAAGCACAGTTCATGAGCCGGCCGCCGCTGGAGATGGCCGACATCGTTCGCTGTGCTGGACAGGCATTTCTTGAACACAGTCGCAAGTGGATCAACTGGCAACACCAAAAAGTGTTGCTGGCCATCAAGCGCTGCCGTACTGCCGCGCTGGGCGGACATCGCGATCAGCGCTCGGACTGCGGACATACTGTCATCTCGTACAACTCATGCAGAAACCGCCATTGCCCGCGTTGCCAGGGCAACGCGCGCCGGCGCTGGCTCAAGGCGCGGGAACAGGAACTCCTGCCCACTCGCTATGTACACGCCGTCTTCACCTTGCCGCGGGAACTAGCGCCTCTCGCATTGCAGAACAAGCGGCTGATTTACGACCTGCTCTTTCATGCCAGCGCCGAGACCTTGCTTGAGATCGCTCGCGATTCCCGGCATCTTGGCGCCGAGATAGGCTTCTTCAGCGTGCTCCACAGCTGGAATCAGCGCTTGCAGTTTCATCCTCATGTCCACTGCGTACTGGCCGCCGGTGGTCTGGCGCCGGATCACTCCTGCTGGATCTCCGCCCGGCGCTCCTTCTTTCTGCCTATCGGCGTACTCAGCCGTGTCTTCCGCGGCAAGTTCGTCGCCGGACTTCGCAGCGCCTTCCATCGAGGCATGCTCCAGTTCCACGGCAACCTCCTGCCCATGGCCGAGCCGCGTGCCTTTGCAGCATGGCTGCGGGTACTGTTCCGCCATGACTGGGTCGTCTACTCCAAGCGCCCCTTCGGAGGGCCGGAACATGTACTGCGCTATCTGGGCGCCTACACCCATCGCGTCGCCATCTCCAACCGCAGGCTGGTCGCTCTCTCCGAGGGCAATGTCACATTCCAATGGCGAGACTCCGCCCATGCAACAAGAAGAGGCTCATGACTCTGGAGGTCGAGGAGTTCTTGCGCCGATTCCTGCTCCATCTGCTGCCACGCGGCTTCGTGCGCATCCGCAACTTCGGATTTCTCGCCAACCGGCAACGCGCCATCCTCCTGCCGCTCTGCTTCCAACTGCTCCGCGCCTCAGGGAACATAACTGCTTCACCGGCATCGTCGCCCGCCGATCAGCCTCAGTCGCTATGGAACTGTCCAGTCTGCGGTGGAACCATGCACGTCGTTGAACGGCTCACCGCGGCTCAACTCCTGCTTCGCTCTCCACCTCAACCCGACCAGTGCGCAGCATGAACCTCTCTCCACATCGTCGGCCTCTGCTCCTGCTCCGGCACGCACGCAGATCTCTGGTCTCCTCGCGCACGGAGTGCTCTATCACTTATTGTTTCAGCCGATGCCGAACGCCTCTGTGCAACGGTGCGCCGCTTCAACAGGACCTCAACGCGGCAGATCATACCTATCACAGCGGCCTACTTGAACCTCTGCACCCGCTCAGCCCCATTCAGAGTACATAGCCTTCCCTCGGGGCGGCTTCCTTCAAGTCGCTGTATCCGAAGCGCCCGGCCAAAGATCAAGCGACTGCCAACTGTTCCGCGGTGGGCGCTTCAGATACAGCACTAAGACTTCCCGGTACCAACAGGCGTCAATAAGTGCGTCGGGCAGATATTGCGTCGATTGAGAAGCTATCCAACCAATCCGAAGCGATATGCTGTTTCACGCAGCCTGATTTCGAGTCCCCCGGCGTTCGGCTAGGTCGCAGGCGAATCAGACCCATGGTGGAAAACGGTATTTTCGTTACTTCGTTGGGGAGCAAGATATGAAATCCACCCCCGGTCAATTGATTCTTGCCAGTGCTGCTATCACTGCATCCGGGTGGGTCCGCATCCATTCCATCAGCGGTTTGTTGTGAATCTGAGATGCCATGACCCACTCGACAGCTAGACCCTTGTCCTTGAGTCTGTTGTCTTTTGCGTTCTGGATACAATTGTGCCCCGATGTGGTCATTCGCTGAACATGAGCAAAGGGCATCACCGAACCGTCACCAAACGCAATGTTCACGCCAAAGCTGTCGAAGTATGTGGCGCAGAGTACAAACTTCGTGCATGGACCGTTGTCTTTCCATGCCCAAGACTCGTTGGCGTAAGCGGTCTGAACGTCTGCGTCCGAGGGAGACTGAGCATGAGTACATTGTGAGTACAACATCAAGCCAGCAACAAAAACAAAGATTGGTTTCAAAAGGGTGCTCCTTTGGGATGGGTAGTTAGCACCCTTACGTTAGGGCTTAGGCGCGAAGCGTGCTGTAACGAAAACTGTAGTGTCAGATAGCTGATAGTCGACGTTGAGCGGAAGGGTTTTGTCCACAATTGTTTTCTCTCCCTCTCTGACCCAAGACACCGGCAGGCCTATGCTTCCATCCGCCCAAGCTATTCGCGTCTTCTTTATATCGATGCCGTGTTTCAATTTAAGCTCGGTTCCAGCCAATGTAAGGAGTTCTGTCAAGGGGAAGGCGCTTGCCCCGGCTGGATCGAAGGTACATGTGAATTTAATCGCTGCATCGGTCAGTAATTTTACGATCGGCTCCAAGCCGGCTTTTGCTTTGACGTCGAAGCTGTCTGGGTCGATGAAGAAGCCTTTCCTCTCTCGGTTCAAAATAACGTCATGGAATGGAGCGATTCCAAACGTCGCAGAGATCGTCGATGAACCGCTACTCACCTCAAGTGTCAACGGTGTCAGCGTGAAGCGCGACTGTGGGCCACCGAAAGCTGAGGGGATCGGACAGATCCTGTTATATGGGGGAGAGAGGTTTAGGCTAGCCCAACCTTGTACAGTGGCGCTTGCGCTCGCTTGGACACCATCGAGTTCAACGCTGTCCATGTTCTTAGAGATGTGGATGCCGGTCAATGAGGCGTTGCCCTTGATCGCATCCGGTCCGACACCACTGAGCGCTCCACTGAGATCGCCGACTTTTTGACTTGGCACGCAGACATCTTGGTAGAAATGCTCTCTTCCAATAGACTTTGCGAAGGATTGATCAATCCGCTCTGGTGCATTCGCAAAATCTCGAAGTTGTCTGACGTGAGCGTTGCAGTCGTCCATTATTTTGCCAGCTGCGTCCATTACCAATTTCGGTGGATCACACGCGTGCGGCGGGTGGGGGAATTTATTGCAAAGGTTGTACGGTCCTTCGGCCTCATGAAATACACGTGTGGGACCGTCGCAAGCGATCTCAGGTTTCGTGAGCTCAACCTTCGCGAACTCAGCCAAATTACTTAGGCATGATTGTGTGGGGAACCGAAGCACCGGGCGTCATTTCCCTCAACTCTCTGTTCGTCGAGAGGTCCACTATAACTCACGGTTATCTTCTGGTTGTTGAATATTTTATTGAACGCATCTGATAGGAGGTTTTTGTTGATGCTCGCGAGGATTCCGTCCTGTTTATAGGCCTTGAACGCCTCCACAACTAGACCCTCGACCTCGCGATCCAATTGCGAATACTCGCTTTCGATCCTCGCCGCGCTTACTTGGCTAGGAAGTGGCTCCGGAGGGAGGACGATGGGAGGTTGGGGCTTTGGGAGATTATTCGGGTCTAAGATATCCATCCGCAGCATTGACGCGAGCAACAGACCCTTTGGCGATATGCGGACAACCGCACTGGTTATTCCGGGCTGAATCGCTAGTAGCTTTGTAGGCTGAATACTGAAGCCGGCCTGACCGCTGGTAACAGTAATCGGTGCAAGGGGGAATGGCACGTCAAGATGAAGCTTTCCATTGATGTTGTCGCGAAAAGTGGTCAGGGCTAGGTTGATAGGAGTTGAAATGGCCTGCCGACGCTGGAACCAGTAAAGAATAGGGTGTTTCGACGACGACAGATCAACTGCCGTGATCCGCATGCTGGTGATTGCAGGTCTCAGGCGCACTCCCAGGATATTCCCACCGGCCGCAGAGGGGACGAGCTCAGGATACAAACGAACATCGACTGTGCCCCTAACCTTGATGCCGCTCATATCCATCTTTAAATGCGTGCCTTTCAAATCCAAGGCGAAGTCGGACGAAAATACGATCTCCTGTTTGCCTAGCGTCAGGCTTGGAGAGCCGAGTGATGGAGCAGCGGCCAGAATGTCTTGGTCGGAGCTTAGTGGGAAGGGGTATTTAGCCGCAGTCAAAACATAGTTGCTGAGGTCTGCGGTAGGAATGAAGGCGTACGAGTTTGGGACTGAGAGCGACGCAATTGCTTTGTGAGCTGTTTCAATTGCGCCTAGCTGCCTTTGTTCAGGGCTGACAGGTGGGAACTTGCTGTTAACCGATCGCAGGATCATCGGGCCGCAGCCTGAAAGCGGCAATGTTGCAACAATCGCAAGGACGGATACACGATGGCGCAATACTGACATTAGGGACACCTTTAGTTTTCAGTTATTTAAATTTAGAAAGGTGGCTGAAGGTTTAGCCGTGGAGCCACGATCATACATCATTTTTGAAAACTCTGGCGCGAGAATTTTCTAATAGCGGAGTCTGTCGGGTTCGCCAATTCAAGGCGCGGGCAGGAGGTTCGGTTGCCTAGACCCAAGTCGTAGATACAGGAAGGAATCGCACCTTGAAAGACGCATCCGAGGGGATGGCGATTGTGGGCTTCACCTAATGGGCAATTCACTTATCTGGCGCCATTTGGAAACTTTCCATTGGATTGGTAACGGCAAACTCCCTAAGGTCTACGAATGCCCTTGGGCGCATTTCGCGGCGGAAATGCACTTGAGCGAATAGTCGCCGATACGGACTTGTGGCACTAGCGATCCAGATACGCCGCTCACGGAAGCCACATGAGTGAGAAGTCGGCGTCCCGTAGAATTGCCTTTTCTTCAATGTCCATGGAAACCGGCAAGTGGGAGATGCCGGACCGTGGTACCAGCGGCATTGTTGGTGGCTCAGACATTACCTTTCGGCGCGATCGCCGAGTAGTGATCAATCTGAGCATGCGACTTGCATCCTTTATATAGACATCGTCCTGCTTAGCGGTCTTCGTTCTGCTCTACCTCACTCTCAACCATAATATTGCCAACAAAACAAGACACTTAACGCACTTTCCCCTCCTCCTCCAACTGACCTGTGCGGCATCGGTCGCGTCTTGGCCTTCAAAACAACCCTAATTGGGCGGACTGCCCGGAAAGGATCACTGCAATGTTTGGACAAATGATGGTTGAACCCGTTGTGCAACTCGGCCCTGGCGTCGATCTGCAGACAGCGATAGCCGAACTGCTAAAGCTCGCCGAAAACGTCGAGATCGTTCGTTGGATCGAGTTCCCGGCGTCGGTTCTGCTGTTCTTGCTCGTGCCCGGAGACCCGGATTCTGGGGCGGCCTATGTTCTGGACCGCAAGAAAGGAACCTGGTACGCCGTGGACTTCGAGGACGAACAATTCGGCGGGTACAGCGTAAGCCAGCTCGAAATGCTCCTGAGGGACTGTAACTTCCTCGATCTCATTGAGCGGCCGGGACTTTGGCGGGCCGGTTTGCGGTGGGTGGTTATGCCCGGAATGCGGCCTGAGACGGCCGTTTGACAGAAAAGTTATTCCGGGTTATCTAACGATACCCACATCCGAAAACTGTGTGGGGAAATGGCGAACACGAGCGTGTGGATTCGCGAAATTGCCAGGAGGAGGTGACGAGTCAAATGGCAAGGACAATCATGGCAACCCGGCAGGTCGTCGAGGATTACCAGAGGCTGTTCGTGAACCGCCGCGCCTACACGATGCAGTCCATGCGGCCGCACCCAGAAACAGGGCGGCACTACTACTTCCGGCCAAGCAAGAAAGGGACAGACATCCCCCTGATGCTGACCGACGACACCATCCGCCAGCACCTGGAAGGAAAGATCACTGTCGGGATGTATGCCATCAACCCGTCAACCCAGCGGTGTAAGTGGGTCGCGATCGACGCCGACTACAAGAACTCCATGGAAGACTTGCTGAAGCTGCAGTACCACCTGACACAGGACAGAGTGGAACCGGCGCTGGAAATGAGCAAGCGCGGCGGACATCTTTGGATCTTCCTGGCAACGCCGCTGCTGGCCAAAGAGTGCCGGATCTACATCCATGATCTTGCCCTGAGGTTGGGAGTGCCGGTGAAAGGCTCGGGTCTGGCAGACGGCATAGAGGTGTTTCCCAAGCACGATGCCATCGGCGCCGGAGAGTTCGGCAATGCCATCCGTGGTCCGCTGGGGATTCACCGGGGCGCTGACCGGCGGTTCTGGTTTTATGGTGCCGACTACACGCTGGAGGACCAGATGGCATACCTCAACCGCCTGCGAAAAGTCACCGAGGAAGTACTGCGGAGGTTCATCGCCGGGAAGGAAAGGCCTGAGCCGGATTCCCCGCCGCGTCCGGAGAGAGTCACTTCAACGCTACGAAAAACTGGGAACGGACGATCGGAATTCCGCATTTTGAACCACGTGGGTACGGTGCGGAAGGTTGGCCGCAACTACATCGCGCGATGCCCCTCCTGCGCGGATTGTGGCCACGACCGGAGCGGCGACAACCTGGCAATCCTGATTGAAGATCCCCGCTTTTACAAATGCTGGGCTGGCTGCACCAAGGAGATTATTCGGGCTGCCCTCGGCTGCCCGATTCACGTGCGGCATTCCGCCTGAGACAAGGAGAGTGTTGGTGTCATGAAGCAGAAGCGATTGCCAGATGTGCTGGGACTGAGGCTATCGCGGCAAGAGCTGCGGGTGTTGAAAGAGCGAGGAATTTTCGCCCATTCCCCAGTAAGCCTGGAACACCAGCACCTAGCGAAACGCTATGTTGTGCGTGGGTTGGAGTCGGGCGGCGCTGCTGGAGACGTGGGTCGCTACGTGACCTTTACCCAAGCAGACGGAGAGCCGGTCGAGTACCTCCATCCGGTAGAGGCCATCGGCGTAAATGGATTACACGCCGTCATCGTGGCACCGGTGCTGGTGCGTGTGGAGATACTGCGCAAGGGAAGCACCTACGAGCTGCTCATCACGCACCATCGATCGGGCATCGCCAGCGATGGCAAGCGCCCTCCCCTGGAGACGAAGGTCTTGTTTCGCGGAATTCATGGACGGCTGGAATTGGACCTGTCGGGAAAAGACAAAAGCCAAGCCGGTGCTGTAGTGCCGGTGTTTTACTCGCTCGCCGGCGAAGAAGTGACCATCCCAAGACGATTTCACGCGGCGGTTCGCGCCATCACAAAGGCAGTGAACTGCGTTGGATGTTCGCATTGTCACTTTTCCAAAGCGCCCAAGGGAGAAATTCGCATTGGATTGTCGTCTGTAGACGAAGTTGGCGAGAAAGGAGTGGAAACGACATGCAAGGAAGGCTAAAGAATTACGCGCTGGTTATCTGCCTGTTTGTTTTTCTGTTCGTAATCATCGGAGGCGGCCTGCATCTGAATCCAGGCGGCGCATTCCTTGCCGCAGTAACTGGAACTCCACTGGTGATTTATGCCTTTCATCGCGGGTTCAACGGGGCCTCTGGACCAGAGGTTCGGGCCGACTCTCCGAGTAACGAGGTTGCTTATGTCAGCAGCAAAACAGATAAGTCCGATTGACGAAGGCGCGCCTGCCCGATCAGACAACGACGCGGAATCACCAGAACGCTCCCTGAATCACAGCGAGAGCCCGGGGTTGGAATCGCCGCCTGCAGTTCGTCGGCATTTGCCTGACGAGCGGAGGGCGCTCATCCATCACTTTTCCATCGCCGGGCAGGAGGGATATCTCACGGTCGGAGTTTACGAAGACGGCCTGCCAGGAGAGATCTTCATCACCATGGCAAAGCAGGGATCGACCATCTCCGGGCTGATGGATGCCTTCGCGACGGTGGTCTCGCTTGCCCTGCAGCACGGCGTGCCATTGAGGGTGCTTTGCGAAAAACTCAGCCACATGCGCTTCGAGCCCAGCGGCTGGTCGGGAAATCCAAAGATCGGTTACGCCAAGTCGCTTATGGACTACATCGCGCGCTGGCTTGAACTCCGGTTCCTGACGGGTGACCAAGGCGAATTGTTCAAAGCCCTTCCGATGCCCATTCAGCCAGCGAGGGATGCCAATGATACCGATCCGGTTGGCGCGCTCGGCGAAATGATCCAGATGGGAGATGCGCCTGCCTGCAGCATTTGCGGTTCGCTAATGGTGCGGAGCGGAACCTGCTACCGCTGCGGAACGTGCGGAAGTACGAGCGGGTGTTCGTAGCAAGTTCCGCATGTCAGCAGCCTCTCGTCGAGCGTTGGGTAATAAATGGCGCTAACATTACGCAAGTTGCGTTACGCATCTTGCGTAACGGAAGTTGAGGCGGAGAACCATTTGACCGACGAGGCGAGCAGGAAAATAAGTAGCAAGGATCAAAACCCAGAGAGGACCCGTACCTTGGTCCAGTCCGATCCTGAGATCATGGCGGGCGCACCGGTGTTTCGTGGGACGAGAGTCCCCATTTACCTGATTGCAGACATGATCGAGCAGGGGACGCCGATCAACGAGATCCTGGACGGCTACCCATCGATGACGCGCGAGATGGTGGAGTATGCAGAAATCTACGCGACTGCGCACCCGCCACCGGGCCGGTCGCCGGTACAGCCCTGGTCCGGGACGAAGCCATTAGGACGGAAGAAAGGAAAACTGCGGCGTGTCACGTAAGATTCGACTCCCTGGGCGAAAAGGAAGGATAATAACGGCATAGGGGTGCCAAGGCGATGACGATACAGATCGAACTTAACCCGGAAATCATGGAGCGGCTTGCTGCTGAAGCCGCAGCGCACGGCATTGCGTTGGAGGAATATGCGGAACGCCTGCTGCGGGAGGCTATTGCCACCCGCGCGGAGCCCCAGGGGCAGATTTCTGTTGCAGAACTTCACACCATGCTCAACGCGATTGCGGAAGGCTCGGAGAAGTTGCCGAAGGTGCCAACCTCGGCATTCACCCGTGAGAGCTTCTACGGGGACCGCCGCTGAAAATGGCCGGCACTCCTTACGTTATTGACAGCAATATTCTGATCCGCTGGGTGCAGCCCAGCGAACCTGATTATCCAATTGTGCAGTCCGCTCTTGAGGGGCTAGCCAGCCAAGGAGCGGTCCTCTGCTACACCTCACAGAACGTCGCTGAGTTTTGGAACGCCTGCACTCGACCAGCCGACCAAAATGGATATGGATTGTCACCGCAGGAGGCCGACCGGCGCGCACGGTTATTTGAGTCGCGGCTTCGCCTTCTCGCGGACAACCTGGCAATCCATCAAGAATGGCGCCGCTTAATCGTGACGCACAACGTGTCAGGAGTTCGAGTTCACGATGCGCGTCTGGTTGCCGCGATGCGGGTGCACGGAGTGAAGCGCATTCTAACGTTTAATCAGAAGGACTTCGCTCGCTTCGCTGACATTGAAGCCATCCACCCCGCGGCCATTTCCTGATTCTCCCCTGACTCTTCCACCTGAACCATCCTGACCAGCATTGCGGGCCAACCATGAAGCCCAAGGCCGCATGCCTCGGGTCAGTGCCGCTGTTTGGTTGTCAAAGACCTCGCCGTACCACTCTCGCAACCAATCTCACATTCTCAATAAGGAGGCCAAACGCCATGCAGAAAGTTCTGCTGATCGGAAATCTCGGCCGTGATCCTGAGGTGAAATACAGCCAACAGGGTACGGCCATGGCACAGTTCTCCATCGCCACCACGGAACGATGGAAGGACAAGGCCGGTGAACTGCAGGAACATACGGAATGGTTTGCGGTAAAAGCCTTCAATCGCCTGGCAGAGATCGCCGGCGAACACCTGCATAAAGGTTCCCGTGTTTATCTCGAAGGCAGGAAGCGTACGGAGTCTTGGGACGATAAACAAACGAGTGCCAAGCACTACAGGGATGTCGTCTACGTCGACAGGATTGAGTTCCTCGATTCAAAGGGCAACGGAAACGGATCTCAGGGACCGGCCCGGAGCGACCAAGACGCGACAAACCTGACCGACGAAGAAGTGCCGTTCTAAGCCAAAGGCGGCGGCATCCAACCCTTTCACTCCCTGTAATCCCTTCGCTTGTCTCCCTCGCAAAACTGCACCAAATCACACCTCAAGCGCCGACGGAGGGCGCATAGCCATGCCAACTGAAGACACAACAACATCTCCCTCGGGACTGGATGTGACCGAGCTCCTTTCGGAGCTCGAAGTCCCGTTTTCACCCGACCAAGTCCGGTGGCGGGTTACCAACACAACCAACGACAAAAAGCGCGGTCAGATCGTGCCGTACGCCGATTCCCGCGCCTACACTGACCGGCTGAACGCGCTGTTCACGCCACAGGGCTGGACCCGTGAGTACAAGGTAGAGACGATGACCAATATCACCCGCGTAAAGAAGGGCGAGAGCATCGTCTCGGGCAAGGTGCTGGTTACCTGCACGGTCACCATCCTTGGCATTGGGTCGCATTCAGGCACTGGCGAAGAATGGGCCGATGACGATAACGGGATGACCTCAGCCGACGCCCAGGCGTTCAAGCGGGCGTGCTCTTGCCTTGGTCTTGGCCGTTACTTCTACGATATCCAAGCCGTTTGGGTTGATCTGGACCAGAACCGCCAGCCGGTGAAAACGCCCACATTGTTCGCATGGGCCCTTCCGGAGAATTGGCGCAAAGGAATGCGGCCTTCGGGCAAGAACGGGAATGGAAAAGCCAACGCATCGAACCGCGGCATTGGTTCGAACGGAGGCAGCAACGGCAACGATGGCCAGACTACGAAAAGCCAAACTCGGCCAGCAGATGGCGGCGGGAACGGTCACGCCCAAACCGCAAAGTCTAACGGGTCGGCGGCGGCTGGCTCCGGCGACGATCTGGACGCGCGCATTCTGGGATTGGAGAAGGCCGTAGGTACGGCGCTATTCAGAGGCATTCTGCGGGAGTACGGGCGCGCCAACCAGCCTAAGCTAATCCGCGACGCAGCCATCAAAGGGAAAGTCCTTCAGATGCTGGAGTCCGCAACGCGCGGCCTGGACCGTTTGGAAGCTGTTACCCAACGGCTCGACCCGAACACGGTGAAGGGGCTGCTCGATAAGCTGCAAGTCCCACCGCTGAACGAGATCGCGGACATCAAAACCCTGCAAAACGTTGTCTTCGGCCTCGAAGAGCTCGCCGGTTCCGACCAACACCACGCAGCCTAATCACCACCACGGCCACCACGAATGCGAGGGCACAGGGATACGTGTGCCCTTCGCTCGTTGAACACAGCCAGAAATGGGGTCCATACCAAAGAACTTCACCACAAACATGCGGAGGCGGCAACGTGTCTCTGAAGGCAGTCACACACATCTCTCAAGTCCGCGGCGGCTCGCAAGCGCGCATCATGCTGGCCGATGACGGCAGGAAATACGTGACCAAGCTGATGGGCAACCCACAGTGCACCAGGGTGCTGGCCAATGACTACTTGGCCTGCCGTCTGGCGCGGATGATTGGGCTCAGCGTGCCGGAGCCGGTCATTATTCTCGTGGACGAAGAGACGATCCTGGAGCAACAAATCACCTTCACCCTGGCTGGCCGGGCGGTTGCTGCGCGTCCGGGACTTCAATTCGGCTCCGCCCTGGTGATCGGTGAGGTCTTGGACTGGCTGCCAGGGACAATGCTTGGGCGGGTTAGGAACTTGAGGGAGTTTGCTGGTTTGCTTGCCTTCGACAAATGGACCGGCAACGCCGATGGCCGGCAGGTTGTATTCCACAAGGAGATGCGCCAGCGGAAATACAACGCATCGTTTATCGACTTTGGATACTGCTTCAATGCAGGCGAGTGGACCTTCCCCGACGCGCCGCTGCGGGGAGTGTACGGGCTCAATGATGTCTATGAGCGGATCGAATCGTGGGATGACTTTGCTCCGTGGTTGTCGCGGATCGAGCGATTCTCCGAGCGTCAACTGCACAGCATTGCGGACGAGATCCCATGTGAGTGGTATGGCGAACGCTCCGATCTGCAACGTTTGCTGGATTGCCTGTTGGAGCGACGCAGCATAGTCCGGCAGCTAATCGAAGGTTTCAGGACTTCCAGCAGAAATCCTTTTCCAAATTGGAAAAGGACAACTTCGCCGCCCGCCACGCAGTCCCTGATCTCAGCTACCTGTTGAGCAATGCCATCATGTGAGGAGCATAGCGTTCGCCAGCAACCGCACCGGGTGGGAAGATGCCGTCCAATTCATGAACCTGAGCAGCGGACAGCGTGATGTCCACCGCTGCCGCATTCTCTTCCAGGTACTTGCGGCGCTTCGTTCCGGGGATCGGCACCAGGTCGTCACCTTTGGCTAGAACCCAGGCGAGTGCCATCTGACTTGGAGTCGCGCCAATCGAAGCCGCCAGTTCCTTCACTTTGTTGACCAATTCCAGGTTGCGGGCGAAGTTCTCTCCCTGAAAGCGCGGACTTTGGCGACGGTAGTCGTCAGCCTCGAAATCCTCGGGGCTGGTGATCACTCCGGTGAGGAAGCCGCGTCCCAAGGGGCTGTAGGGCACGAAGCCGATACCCAATCTGCGGCACGTCGGCAGCACCTCAGGTTCGGGGTCGCGGGTCCAGAGCGAATACTCCGACTGCACAGCGGTAATGGGATGGACGCTGTGGGCACGCTCGATGGTCCGGGGTGAAGCTTCGGACAATCCGATGTGGCGGATCTTGCCCTCACGCACCAAGTCCGCAAGCGCGCCTACCGTGTCCTCAATCGGTGTCTCGGGATCGACTCGGTGCTGGTAGTAGAGGTCGACTGTGTCCACACCCAGGCGCTTCAGGCTGCCCTCGATTGCCTTCCGAATGTACTCAGGACTGCCATTGACTCCGCGGACGTTTGGATTGGCGGGATCGCGAACGATGCCAAACTTCGTGGCGAGGAACACCTGATCGCGTTTTCCCTTAATCGTCCGCCCGACGAGTTCTTCGTTGGTATGCGGCCCGTAGACATCGGACGTGTCGAGGAAGTTGATACCAAGTTCCAGAGCGCGATGAATCGTGGCGATCGACTCCGCGTCGTCTCGGCCGGAATAGAACTCGCTCATTCCCATACATCCCAGCCCGATGGCGGAGACCATCGGACCGTTACTGCCAACTCCTCCTGCTCGCGCGGAACTGCAGCAGGGAAGCGCGACATTCCGCAAGCGCACCCCACCGGAAGTTGATGCTCGTCCCGTGGTCGTCCCGTGGTCGTCTACGCCGTCTCGGCGTTGCCGCTGCCGTTTGCGAGCACAAGTGTCATTTAAAGCATATCTTTGCCGGTTGTAAACCATATCCTTGCCGCCGAATGGTGTGCAAACCCTTCATTTCACGTCGATCGCTGGTGGACCGGGCGGAAACCGTAAACCATAAAGTTGCCGGGACTGCAGAACAAGTAACGGGAAGAGCAGTGCTGATTCAAGCACTTCGCTCTCCTTGATACCGACGGGGCAAGGCAATCGGAGCGATCTAAACCATAACCTTGCCGAACGGCAAAGATATGCTTTAAATCACAACAAGTGATATGTCCTCGGAGATCGAATATGTCTCGCCCGTTTTCCAGAATCAAGCTGGGTTACTACCCATTACCAATCGAGGAAGCCCGGAACATCAGCGCCTTGCTCATGTCCTCCGCACCGTACGCGGCGATTGATCCTTGCGCCGGTGAGGGTACGGCATTGCTCGAGACCACCAAGGATACTGGCGCCCATCTAGCCGCTATCGAACTCGATGCCGACCGTGCCGAAGCCGCCAACCGTAATGGCGTTGCCACTGTTCACGGCAGTGCCTTTGAGTGTCGGGTGCCGGCGGAAACCTGTTCGCTCTTGTATCTTAACCCGCCCTATGACAGCGAGTTTGGTCCGCACAGTAACAAGAGGATGGAGTTGGTATTCCTGGAACACTGCTATCGCTGGGTGAACAGCGAAGGCGTGCTGGTATTCGTGGTTCCGGCTCCCGCAGTCGGAACGTGCGCACGTCTGTTGACAAGCCAGTTTGATCGGATTTGCGTCTTTCGTCTCGAACATCCTGAGTCCGTCCGTTTCAATCAGGTTGTGGTGTTTGGCAGGCGAGAGAAAACGCATCTGCGCGGCGAACCCAAGGGAGCGGACGAGTTGCTGCGAGTTGCGTATAAGCCGCAATTGCTGCCGGTACTTAACCAAGAAGTGAGTGAGCGTTACGCGATCCCACCGTCGTCGCCCGCGACGATCACTTATACCGGTCTGCCGCTGGATGCGATCGAAGATGCGCTGCAGCGCTCTGTGGCTATGCAGAACGCCCGCGGCATTCTCGTTCGCAAGCAGCAGAAAATGAGTGGCCGGCCAGTGACGCCGCTACATAAAGGCCACGTTGGCCTATTGGCCTGTAGTGGCATGCTCAACGGCTTCTTCGGGGAAGGCGAGACGCGCCACATCGCACATTGGCGGTCGGTCAAGTATGTCGATGAGTTCAACGAGGAAGGTGAAGCCGAGGGAGAAACCATCATTCGCAAACGCGAACGATTCAGCCATGAGTTGACCATTGCCTACGAGAGTGGGCAGATCATCGAACTGAAGGAGACCAAGGAGGCCAAACCCGGCGATGAAGAACGCTCATGAACGCTTCGGCAAACTCGTTTATCGGCGACGCACGGAGAAGACGGCAACCAACCTTCGAGTTTTCCTGGATGCCTTTGTAGGTGAGGACCGAGGCAAAGCCCACTTGGTCTCGGTGATTGGCGGCGACGTGGAGATCGGCGCCCTGGCGGCAGCGTTTGCCAAGGGTGACTCATTTACCGTGGTGGATCCTTACGGTGAGGAGAGTATCGTCTCGCTGGGCGAGAAGCCGCTGTGCTTTAGAGGCTCCATCGTGGTTCAAGGCCGCAAGCGGCCCTTGAGGCATCTTGTGAGCTGCTCGCAGGAATTAGCGGACACCACCTCCGATGGGAAACTGCTTCTGATCAGCGACGACCAGTCTTTCATCTGGTCTTCGCTGGTGCGGCACTACGGCCTGCCCGCCACGCCAGAATGGGGACCGTGGATGATCTCGCAATTGCACCAGCAAAAGCGTATTCAGCCAGTTCCCGCGTTTGGATATGCCGGAGTGGTCGTCAAGGCCAAGCGGAAAGAGTTATTGGCGCTGCTTCGGAAGGGGCTGCGCAGTAATCGGCTCGCGTTTCCCGCCCGAAATGGGGCCGTCGAATGGCCCGAAATCCAGCTCATCAAGAAGACTGACTGATCCCCGCGTGAACAAGTACCTTCGCCGACTGCTACGGAGAACCGGAGACGGGCCACTCGCGGATGCACTACACACCCACATTCTGAACAGTTCTTGGAAGGACCTGACTTATGGCGTTGCTACATACAGGCGACCGCATCTGTGCGTCGTGCGGAGGCATGAACGGCCGTCACCGGGCAGAGTGCTCCGGCGACGAATCTATCGACGTACTCAACGTCTACACCCGACGGCAAGCGATCGAAGACGGAATTCTGGTCGATTGCGAGCAAGCACCGATGGGCGAGATGCGCCGCCAGTTTATGAAGTGGCCGCTTGCGATGACTGCTACCGCATTTCATCGCTACGTGTGGCCAATAGATGAGGAGGCGAACCTGCCGCCAGGCCAGAGTTTGGAAGGCCGGTTCTGGGATGTGGTTTGGATGTTCCATGCGGCCGTCAAGGGGACAGTCCCGGCCAGACAAATTGACCCGTGCAACCTGCTGTTCGACTTCTACTGCATCGTTGCTGATCCGGCACTGTCGTCAAACGAGAGGATCGACGCGACCGCCAGGAGTGGAGCACAGGGGATGCGCCTGGTAACCCTGAAAGCGGTCTCTGGGCCTGGCGATGATGGGGAACCAGGTATGACGTTCATGTTGCCGGAGGAGGATTGATTGCGCTGCCTCCTGAGCCGGAGCCAACGGAGTGGTAGATTACGGTCACGCTAATATCACACAGCTGTGATAATCTAGAGAGACATCCTGAGGCGCACACACATGGACGTTGGAAATTTCAAACGAGCAAGAAAGCAAGCCGGCTTGACCCAACAGCGGGCTGCGGCCAAACTCCGCGTGTGCCAGAGCTATCTTTCCATGGTAGAGAACGGCCAAAGGGCATTGTCGCCCGAACTCGCGCGAAGGATGGTTCACGTTTACAAGCTCTCGCCGGTTTCATTCCCGCCGAGTGAGAGCCGATGGGATCCAAAGAGGGCTGATCCCGACCAGCTTGCGGCAGACCTGGCTGGAGTCGGATATCCCGGCTTCGCTTATCTGCGGAAGGGACGTTCCAAGAGGAATCCAGGCGAACTCTTGCTTACTGCCCTGGCCCAGGACCGTTTGGAGGCGCGACTCTTCGAGGCTCTCCCGTGGCTGGTGCTCAGGCACTGGGAGATGGACACGGGATGGCTCGTAAAGGAGGCCAAGCTCCACGATCTGCAGAATCGCCTCGGATTCGTCGTGTCGCTAGCCAGAAACGCTCGTAGCAAGGCGTCGCTTCCCAATCCTCAACGAGACGTAGCACTCGAACAACTGGAATCCACACTGAAGCGCAGCTTGCTTGCGAAAGAAGAGGCGTTAGGCGAAGCGAAACTCAGTGACGCAGAGCACAAATGGTTGAAAGAGCATCGCCCGAAAGAAGCTCGCGACTGGAACCTTCTCACCAATTGGCGGCCCGAGACGCTCAGATATGTCGCTTGATCACGCGCAAGTCCTGCCAGCCCGCTGGAATACATTCTTGAGCGAAGTTGACGGGCTTCTCAGGACTTCCGTTGAACTTCATTGCCTTGGGGGCTTTGTTCTAGCTGCGCTGTATGGCTTACCTCGTCCGACTGGCGACGTGGACTATATTGCGGCGATACCGTCGAACATCGTTGCAGACCTGGACCGCATTGCCGGCCAAGGCTCCGCACTAACCAAGAAGCACGGCCTGTATTTCCAACACGTCACGGTCGCCGATGTACCAGAAGGTTACACGGACCGCTTGGCGGAATTGTTCCCAGACCAATTCACTCGACTTCGCCTGCTGGCACTTGAGGTGCACGACCTCGTTCTCGCCAAGCTTGTGCGAAACAGTCCAGTCGACTTGGAGGATGCAAAGTTTCTCGCGAAGACAGGGAAGTTGGATGAAACCGTGCTCAGACAGCGATACGAACAGGAATTACGACCATATCTCGCCAACGAGAGCAGGCACGATCTTACGCTGAACCTGTGGCTAGACGCCTGTTTCCATTCTTAAGGCCTGGTTCGGCTGGCGAGAGAAGAGGATCAGTGGCAGAGATTCGATTAGCCGCTATTCTTCATTTCCGCGGCAGTTGCCGGAATGATTCCAGATGCCAAAGGCCATCAGGCGTGGATGTCTCCCGGCGCAGGATGTAGAGATTGCCGTCATCTGCACGGACTTTGTAAAAGACATCTGACGGACCGTACCACTGATCGAGCACTTCCTCGACCATGTACTCATGCCCGTCCAGCCGAAATCGAACCGGTCTTTCGTCCGCCGTCCGTCCGGAATAGCAATCCACTTCCAGCTTCATCTCTTCCATTCTGACGCAAAGGCGTTACACCCGCTACCGAAGCGGGTAGTGGGTCCGTTTGAGGTTTCGCTAATGCTCGACTTAAGGCCGCGCCCCGTCAGGACGTCGGCCCTGAAAGACTGGTTGCAGACCGTAGGCGACTCCGTCACGAAACCAAATAGAGTGCGACCAATGGCACCAGGTTAAGCAAAATTATGCCGATCTTGTAGACAGCAAGACCCGCGTAATGAATTGCATCAAAGGTCTCAATCGAGAGCTTAAACCAACGGCCATGCATTCGGTACATCCAGTCATGGGCAAAGACAAAGACGCCAAACCAGACGAATAGAACCACGTAGTTAAGACCAACGCACCAGAGAAGAATGTGCTTGATCTCATTCGTCGTCATAACACACCCCCAATCCCCAAACGTAAATACGTCCGGATGGACGACGCCAGCTTGATCTATCCCTAATTCTATTCCCGCATTTCAGACTGATCCTTTGCCCCGGAGCGGACGCTCTTTGTGCTTTTCGGTCGCGGCCCCTCACTCTCCTTCATCGTTGACGAATGGCAAATGTTCTCACAACTCCTGTCCGGAGAAATCCATGCAGAGCTTAGACACGATTCACGACTATCTCCGATGTCACTCCGAGGAAATCGGAGAACGGATTCTCTCGTCTTACCCAGCCCTGTATGGCGCCACCGAAACTCCGTCTCCTCTCCTTTCACAGATGGTACGTGTCCCATATCCAGCACAAACACTGGCCATTATGGGTGTGAGCAAGCGATGGCGGTTCGCCCGCAATGCCAATGTCGTCGCCGAGTGCGGCGCGGGTAAAACCCTAATCGCGTTGGGAAGCATGTTGGTGCATGGTGCCGGCAGGCCATTCTCCGGCTTGGTTATGGCACCCCCTCACCTGGTCGAGAAGTGGGCTCGGGAAACCTTCTTAACGTTGCCGCATGTGCGGGTGTTCCTGATCGACGACATGCGCAATGGTGGCGACCCGACACAGCCGCATGGCATCAACGAGGTCCGGCTGCGCCGCGGTGAAATCGTGCGCGAAGGGCTGCACACATCGTTGGCTGAGCTGCGGCGTCTGGGACGCAAAGGCTGGCGAAGTCTCTGTCCTGGAACCACGATCTTCTGCATTGGCCGGGAGAAAGCCAAGCTCTCTTATTTCTGGAAGCACTGTTACGGCAAAAGCCGCTCAGGAAGGTACCTCGGGTCGCTTACGAACCCGGACACCGGCTGTCCTGTCGAGACGGACGGGGTGCGGCTGAGCGCGCTCGATTTCGAGAAGAAGCGCCTGCACCAGATCGTGGAGGACTCGAGGGCGGGGAAGACCAAGTACTCCGCGCTTTGGCAGGCGGACGGCAACAAGATCGTTCGCATGGCACCGACGGAATACATGGGACGTTATATGCCGGAATGGTTTGATTACGCCATCGCGGACGAAATCCACCAGTTGGCTGGAGATACGGCCCAAGGCAATGCTCTCGGAGTGCTCAACAAAACGGCACGACGGTTCCTTGGGCTGACAGGTACTCTTCTATCCGGCTATGCCGACGATCTGTTCAATACCTTGTTCCGCACCGATGCTAGGCGCATGACCGAGGACGGCTACGAATGGGGCTCAACCGGACGGGAACGCTTCACCCGCGACTTCGGGGTGATCGAGACCATTGAAAGGATCTCGGTCGAAGACAACGCCTGCTCAAAGAAAACCAAGAAGACGGTCACGATCAAGCGCAAGCCTGGCGCCTCACCGCTGCTGTTCGGCAAGTATCTGATGGACCACTGCGCGTTCATTGGCCTGGAGGACATCTCGGACGGTTTGCCAAGCTATCGGGAGGAGGTTGTACCAGTGGCGATGGAAGAGCCTCTGAAGACGGCCTACGAGGAGCTCGAAGAGGAGATCACTGCCTGCCTGAAGGAGCATCGCGGAAACAGCAGCGTCGCCAGCACCATGCTGAACGCTCTGCTAGCCTGGCCGGACCATCCGTATGGTTTCGGCACTCTGTACGGTTCTGAATTTGATCCGGAAACCAAATGCCGCGAATCGTTTGTCATAGCCGAAACGGTTGACCTGGACAAGAACGAAACCTACGCGAAGGAGCGGGCACTCATCGAAGAGGTGAAAGCGCAGCTCACACGCGGCCGCAAGTGCCAGGTCTTTGCGGTCTACACCAACAAGCACGACGTTACCGCACGGCTGGAACAGCTGTTTCGCGCCGAGGGAATACGGGCGTCGATTCTGAGAGCCAGTGTTCCCACTCACAGGCGGGAGGCGTGGTACCGCGAACAACTGCGCCGTGGAATCGATGTCGCGATCTGCCATCCCAAGATCGTGGAGACCGGCCTGGATCTTCTCGACTTCCCGACGATCCTGTTTCATGAGACGGGCTATTCACTTCATACCTTACGTCAGTCCAGCCGCCGGTCATGGCGTATCGGACAGCGACGCCCGGTAGAAGTGAAGTTCTTTGCCTATAAGGGGACAATGCAGGAGCTCTGTCTTCGCTTGATGGGCAAGAAGTTGCTGGTGGCGCTAGCGATGGAGGGCAAGTTCGCCTCCGAAGGCCTTCAGGCCATCGATGGTGATGACGACATGCTCACGGCGATGGCGCGCGAGCTGGTTGAGAACAAGGGGATTGGCGAAAGTGCTGATAGTGTCTGGCGTGCGCTCGGCCAGCTGCGGCCCTCGACGTCGGCGCAGACAGTAGAAGCGGAGGACACGGCGATTGAGCAAGGGGAAATTGATGCCCCTGCGATGCTGCCGTTGTCGATCGAGTCGGTTCCGGGTGCAGCCCTCTTGGAGGCTGACAGTTTCCCGCGCCGTTCCCCGCGTAGAGATACACCTGCCAGTCAACTGTCGCTCTTCTGACATGCCAACCGAACATCGCTGAGATTCATCCCGAGCGAAGGCGATGTCACAACACTTAAACGACACATAGCACCCAGGCGCCTGGAGCGATCACGCTCCCTGTGCGGACTCGAGATCGATAGGGTGTCAGGGCAGCATCACCCCGTCGAGGTTTCCACAGCTGAGAAGTTTGCCTGATCTCCTCACGGGTCAAGAACACCACTACCCTGATGCCCTTAGCGGAAGAGGCCAAAGGATTGCCCTGCGACCCGTCCAACATCAGGCGGGCGATGCGCTGCGTGGCTGAGTGCTTCGTAAAAGTGCGGATCTGCTGGTACGCCTGCGCCCCCAAGGTCTGACCAGATCGCAACCACCTTCCAAGGAAGGCTGACCGGTCGATGCAGCCCGCAGTCACCAGTCCATCAATGCGTTCAAAATGGAACAGACACCTCCGAGTGGTTTCAACTATCCTCCTCACCGAGGATAAAAACATGGTAAATGCCAAGAAGACTGCTGACAGGATCAAAGACATTGGGCCCCAGCCGCAATCGTTCGACATTGAACGCGCGACAAAGGAAAACACAAATTACCGTTCGGTCGCCTGGAGCGGGCGCTATCTGCAAGTGACGCTGATGTCGATTCCCGCTGGC
>DATCCF010000316.1:0-4555 GCA_036511435.1 Terriglobales bacterium
GGGCCTCATCGCGCACCAGTTGCACCAGGTGCAGCACCGGGGAATGCCGGTCGAGCACTACCGGCTCGTCCTCCTGGCCCTGGACGTAAATGGTCTCTTCGCGCTTGGCGATCGAGGCCAGCGGCTGATTGATGATGCCCAATGCTTCCAGCGCCTGCGCGGCGGCGTGCAGTTGTCCGATGCCGCCATCGATCAGTACCAGGCTCGGCATGTTCTGCTTTTCTTCCTGCACTCGCTTGTAACGGCGGGTTACCACCTCGCGCATCGAGGCGAAGTCGTCCACCCCGACGACGTCCTTGATGATGAATTTGCGATAGTCGGACTTCTTTATCTTGCCGTCTTCCCAGACCACCATCGACGCGACCGTTTCGGCGCCTTGAATGTGGGAGATGTCGAAACATTCGATCCGCTTGGGCAACTCCGGCAGCATGAGCGCGTCCTGCAAAGCTTCCTGGATCGCCTTGGCCGCCGGCTTCATGACGCGGAAGCGCTGATCATACGACTGCTTAGCATTCTGTCCCACCAGGTCGATCAGCGAGCGCTTATCGCCGCGCTGCGGTACGTGAATCTGCACCCGCCGCTTCTGGCCCTCCGAGAGCACTTCCTCCAGCGTGACGCGATCTTCGAAGTCCACCGCAACGTATATCGTGTGCGGCACATACTGCTGGTCCAGGTAGACCTGCTTCAGCAGCGCGGAAAAGAATTCTCCCGGCTCGAAGCCCGCCGTGCCGACCATCGAGCTGAGGTCTTCCCAGAAGAACTCGCGCTTGTCCACGATCTTGCCGCCTCGCATGTGGAACAGGTTCACCGCCAGCATCTCGTTCTCGTAGTGATAGCCGAAAACATCGGCATCGTCGCCCTCAACCGCGGCTATACGCTGCTTTTTGTCCAGCAACTCGACGGTCGAGATGAGATCGCGATACTTTGCCGCCAGTTCGTACTGTTGCCGTTCGGCGGCGGCGGCCATCCGCTGCTGCAAGGAGCGCGAGAGATCGGCGCCCCGTCCTTCCAGGAACATCCTAACGTCGTGAACGGCTTCGGCGTAGCGCTCGGGCGTGGTGAGGCCCTCCACGCACGGCCCCAGGCAGCGCCCAATGTAGTACTGCAAGCATGGCCGGGGATAGTAGCGATTCAGGTCTAGCTTGCAAGAGGGAATCAGAAAGTGCCGGTGGATGAGATCAACAATCCGGTAGGCCAGGCTGGTGGGAAAGTACGGTCCGAAGTAGAGCGATCCGTCGCGGCGCAAACGGCGCGTCGGGTAAACCCGCGGATAGCGTTCGCCGATCGTGAGTTTGATATATGGGTAAGTCTTGTCGTCTCGCAGAAGGATGTTGTAGCGCGGCTTCTTCTGCTTGATCAGGTTGTTCTCGAGCGCCAGCGCTTCCTTCTCGTTGTCCACGACGATGTAGTCGAGATCGACGGCATCGCGCAGCAGCGATCCGGTCTTGGCGTTGTCCGCGGCGCCTTCCAGAAAATAGGAACGTACGCGCGCGCGCAGGCTGTTGGCCTTGCCCACGTAGATGATTTCGCCTTCGGCGTTCTTGTAGAGATACACCCCGGGCGAGGCAGGCAAGGTCCGAATTTTCTGGTGAAGGTCCATTCGCCAAAGGTTCGTAGCGTAAGAACGCTGCTTTCAAGCGAGTCTATTCATCTGTTTCGCTAGTCGACAGCGACCTTTGAAGGGGCACGGCTTCAGGCGTGCCGTTACGTGTGCGTAGAGAGTTGGGCTTCAGCCCCTGAGGAAAGTCGCACTTCATTTGAACCCCGAAGTCCCTCAGTGGCTAAAGCCATCATAATGGCGGCAGCTTACGGCGCGGCTGAAGCCGTGCCCCTTCAAAGCGTGAAATGCTCATGAATAATCCACGTGAATCAGCGATTTCAGTCCCTCGGGCGTTTCGGCTGTGGTGGACTAAGCCATGCCCACCGCGCGAAAACAGGGCAACATAGGCACACAGATCAGATCCCCCTGCAAAGCGGCTCCACTTGGTAAAAATTCTACTCCTCGCGTCAGGATTATCCGGCGAGGGTCGGCGGCTATAAATCAGCAGCTCACGACCGCTGCCAACCCATTGAAACTAAAAGGCCTCATCTCTCAGTCGCGGCTTCGGGTAATGGCAGCATGGTTGCACATTTATTCCTCAGGGGCGGCTAGGCTCAAATGCCGCTGCCAAAGGTTTGCAAGGAGCTCATCCATGAATCGATTTACCCTCGTCGCAGCGCTGGTGGCCGGCAGCCTGCCGTTTACCGTCGGCTGCGCCACCAAGAACTATGTTCGTAACGAAGTAACCCCGACGATAAACAAGGTCAATAAATTAGATGATCTGACCGCGAAAAATACTCACGACATCAGGGACACCGACGCGCGCTCCCAACAGGGCATTCAGCAGGCGCAGTCCGCGGCGACGGCCGCTGACCAGAAGGCCCTGGCTGCAGGTCAGGCTGCCGACCAGGCCAATCAGAACGCGAGTCAGGCCTCGCATCGCGTGACCAGCCTGGCGGGTACGGTTGCGAATCTCGACAACTACAAGCCGGTCAACGACACCACGATTTTGTTCGGCTTCAACAAGGCCGATCTTACGCGCAAGGACAAGCAGGCACTCGACGAGTTCGCTGAGCAGTTCGGCAACCAGAAGCACTACATCGTGCAGGTTGAAGGCTACACCGATTCGACCGGACCGGCCGACTATAACTACCAGCTCAGCCAGCACCGCGCCGACGCCGTCATCCAGTATCTCGCCCAGAAATATAGTGTTCCAGCCTACAAGATTTACCTGATTGGTCTGGGCAAGGACAATCCCGTGGCCAAGAACACCAGCGCCGCCGGACGGGCCAAGAACCGTCGCGTGGATGTGACCCTGATGACGAACAACGCGACCGAGTCAGCTTCGTCCTCGCCGCCGAGTTCCTCGGGGCAGACGCAACCGCAGTAATGACCGAGGATGAGGCGCGGCCGAGGGGGATCGACCGCGCGCTCAAAGTTCTCCTTGTGGGAGTCGGTGGACGAGGCGCCCATCCCGCGAAGGCCGTCTTTATGGTGGACGGCCTTTCTTAATTTCTCCCTCTTGCAACCTCAATCGCCCTCCGGGCCCACCCCGCTCGGGGAGTGAGGACCTACACCAATGAGCAAAGCCAATTTGTTCTGCAACCGAAGCCAGACATAACCCACGAATCTTTGGGCCCACCGATTGTTGTTGCCGGCGTGCTATTGACAAGCCTGCCGCCCCGTTCGACCATGCCTCTGTATTGCGGAGCGCCCCTTGAACTGGCTGAACGCCTGCTTCGATTTCGATGGTCACCGCACCTCGTTGGGACGCGAGGTGGTCGCCGGGCTGACGACGTTCACCACGATGTCCTACATTGTGGTAGTCAATCCCGCCATTCTCTCCATGGCTGGAATTCCGGCAGGGCCATCGTTTGTGGCGACAGTGCTGGTGGCTGCGTTCGGCTGCTACCTGATGGCGTTTTACGCCAACCGTCCTTTCGCCATAGCGCCTTACATGGGAGAAAATGCGTTCATAGCCTTCACGGTTTGCAAGCTCCTGGGTTTTCGCTGGCAGACGGCTCTGGCGGCGATCTTCATCGCGGGAGTGCTGTTTATCCTGATGACTATCCTGCGCCTGCGGCAGTGGGTAGTGGAAGGCGTGCCTACGTCGCTGCGCTACAGCTTTGCGGTGGGCATCGGGCTGTTTCTCACCTTCATCGGGCTGAACCAGACCGGTTTGGTCACCCTCGGCGTCCCCGGTGCACCGGTGCAGGCCGGGCATCTGACCTCGCATCCTGCGCTGGTAGCCATGTTCGGCTTCGTGTTGATTGCCATCCTGGTGATCCGAAAAGTTCCGGGAGCGATCCTGCTGGGCATTGTCATCACCGCGGTTGTGGCCTTCGTTGCCCAAACGGCGCCGCCGCCACACGGCCTGGTCAGCATACCGCCGAGTATCGCTCCCATTGTGTGGCAACTTGATCTGCGCGGCGCGTTCACCTGGCGAGCGTTTCCCGTGACGCTCACCATCTTCATCATGGCCTTTGTAGACACCATGGGCACCTTGATCGGGCTTTCCGCACGCGCTGGTTTCCTCGACGAGAACGGACAACTGCCGCACATCGAGCGCCCAATGCTGGTGGATGCAATCGCAACCAGCCTCGCTCCCGTCCTGGGCACCACCACCGCCGGCGCTTACGTCGAGTCGGCCACCGGAATCGAGGCGGGTGGGCGCACCGGGTTTACCGTCTTCGTTACCGGCACTTGTTTCCTGCTGACGCTCTTCTTCTCGCCGTTTGTAGCAGCCATTCCGCCGCAAGCCTATGGACCTGCACTAATCATCGTTGGCCTGTTCATGCTTGCGCCAATAACGCGCGTCGATTTCGCCGACTACACCGAATCCATCCCCGCGTTTGCGGTGGTTTCCCTGATGGCATTCACCTTCAACATCGCCATTGGAATCTGCGCGGGTTTCGTGCTTTATCCCATTTGCAAGTTGGTTGCTGGAAGGGCGAGCCAACTGAAGCCCGGGCTCTGGGTATTGACCGCCCTCTCGCTGCTGTTCTTCATCTTTTA
>DATCCF010000317.1:0-7777 GCA_036511435.1 Terriglobales bacterium
CCGCCAACTCCCCCAGGGTCCCTTGGCCCTGCTCATAGGCCTGCAAAAACTTTCGCCGCAAATCATTCGCGTAGGGTCGTGCCATCGGGTGGAGCAGAGAATCGCCACCAACAGTCTACACTATCGCTGGAAACGCTCTAGACAGCACCGGAAAATCGCGCTGTACCGTACCCGACAGGTGCGGCACACCCAGGCCAGGGGGAAAGGTGTCCTTGCGCGTGTCGGCCACCCGACAAGGCGGCAGAGGATAGAAGGCCAGCGTGGAAGCCGATACGGGGGCGAAATAGCCATCGATGTCGAGAATCACATCGGTGGTGTCGGTGGCGTACACGCTGATGGCTCCGCTGGTGCCCGCCGGCACAATGGCGGCGTCGGCCTTGACGCGGCCATCCAGCGAGTTCAACGTCGAAACCACCGGCCGCGACTGTCCGGCGGGCCATATCGTCAGGTAGCCCAAAGTTGCCTGCGGAACCACCGTGACGTTGAGCGAATAGGCGGCGGCGGAAACGGGAATCCCACACTGGGGAGCGCCGGCAATGCTAAAGTCCTGGTGCGTACCGCCCTGAATCGGACCGCCGCCACCGTGCTGCGGCCGGGTATCGATAACCCGGCACGGAGTCACCGCGACAAATTGCAAAGCGGTGGGAGGAGTTCCGTCAATCACCGAGACCGTGGCATCGAGATTGTTGGCGACGTAAACCCTGTTGGTTAGAGAGTTGAGGGCCAAGCCGTAGGGATCATTCCCGACGAAAATATTCGTGGTTGCAAGACTCGCGCCGTCAAGCACCGTTACCGTCCCGCTCCAGGAATTACAAGAGACATCGTTACCGCACTCGTTGGCGACATAGATCCTATTGGTCACCGAGTTGACCGCCACGCCGTTGGGAAGACTCCCAACCGTAATGCTGGTAGTGGCAAGGGTTGAGCCGTCGATCACGCTTACTGTCCCGTCGCCCGCACAGTTGGAATCGCTACCGCAAGCGTTCGTCACGTAGATCTTGTTGGTTCCCGAGTTGATGGCTGCACTAATGGGATTGAAATCTACCGGTACGGTCGCAATCACTTGTTGCGCGACGACAGGCAGCGATAGCGCTGCGAAGCTGACGATAAGAATCAACCTATATAGAGCGCGACGAACGCTTTGCATGATTATCTCCCGATCTCAATCAGCTTCTTGCGACGGTGCGACGCCCGACTTGCGACGCCCGACAAGAACCAATTACTCGGCCCTTATGTATTGGGGATGCAGCTGCGTGTCTGATGATTTCCGCGAAGCTGAGTGGCTAACAGACGATATTCTCCCCCGCAACGACGTAGCCGTCAATGATGGGAATCACAACCGCTCGCGGTACAGAGACGAGGCAAGTCATTTCTCTGCCGCGACCGTGTGGATTCAGAGCGTGCGTGAGGATTCGTTCTGAGTTGGTACGGTGGAACGATTACGCAAAATCGAGTCCCGCAGCCGGAGTCCCTCAGTTCGCGCCCCGCCGCGGCGGGTGAAATGGGGTGGAAGGGGGCGGAATTGCTTTTAACGGAAACGATGCTTCAGAAAGGCCCAAATGGCCCTTATCCAGCCGCCGAATCGCAAAAGGCGCGACCGTAGTCGCGCCTCGCAGAAACGCTTCCCGTTGACAGATTACAGACTCTTGTCCAGCGCTTTTTCGATGACCTCGCGCGAAACATAGCCGACGATCTGTTCGCGCACCTGGCCACCCTTGAAGACCAGCAAGGTGGGAATACCGCGCACGCCGTAGCGTTGCGGAGTCGAAGCGTTCTTGTCCACGTCCATCTTGCCAACCTTGACCCGGCCGTTATAGCTCTGCGCCACTTCATCCACGATGGGAGCCAGGGCTCGGCAGGGGCCGCACCAGGCCGCCCAGAAATCCACCATGACCGGCTGCTCCGACTTCAGCACCAGTTGGTCAAAATTGGCGTCAGTCACCTCTACAATTGCGTCGCTTGCCATTCATCCTCCTGAGGAGTCGTCGGTCATCGACTGGCCGCGGCTGCAGCCGAGCCGTCATTTCATCGTAACATCCCGACAGCGATTAGATGCTGGCGCTTGCTGTGGGACGCAACCAACCCTTTGGTAACTCAGAGTAACCCAACGTAGATGGCGTGGCATTGGCAGAAAGCCGCAGAAGCCTCAAAGTTGCGGCCAAAAAATTCAAGGGCGCTCAGCGTGTTGAACGCCGAGCGCCCGCAAGGCAGCCCTCCCCCAGAACTGCCTGACTACAGACAAGATTGTGCCGCTAAACTCTCAATTTGTAAATACACCTCAGGTAATTAATTCAATGATCTACGTAACCGATAGTAGTCGCGCCTGAGCCATGTTCCAGCGCGGTCTTCGAGAACCCACGTGCGCCACCGAAAGTGTGGCTGGATCAAGCCAGCGTGCTGGCCAGCAATTCCGCGGGATGAAAGACCTCGCGTCCCAATCCTGCCGACAATTGCTCCTGGCAGGAGATTCCACTCGCGACCAAGGTTCTCGGTCCGCTCTCCGCTTCGGCGCGCCGAACCTGCGCAAACAAGTCTTCGCCGACGGCCATGCTCAACTCGTAATACTCGCTCTTGTACCCGAAGCTGCCGGCCATGCCGCAGCATTCCACCGAGGATGTCACCACATCAAAACCTGCCGCGAGCAGTACTTCGACGGTTTGCGTTGCGGAATTGCACGTCCTTTGCTGGCAATGCGAGTGGTAGAAGAGCCTCGTACCCTGCGGGCATCGGTGGGCGGCAAACATCTGCGCCAAGTCGAGCCGCAATTCCTGCGCGACTCCCCACAGCACTTCCAGCGGCTCAAAGCTGTTCTGAGCAAGCAACGCTTGGGTATCCTGATCGTCGAGCAGATGCTTGAAGTCGAAGCGCAGCATGGCCAGCACACTGGGCTCAAGCACGACGATCTTCCTGCCTTCGTCCAGGTAGCGTCTGAGCACCGGCGCTAGGGCGCGCGCTTGCCGCTGCGCTGTCTCCATCATTCCCTGCGACATCGCGGCGCGGCCGTCCGGCATGGCCGGGCTGAGCGCCACATCGAGGCCTATGGCGCGCAACACGCGGACCGCAGCCATCCCTCGTTCCGGCGAGCTGTAGCTGGTGAACACATCCGCCAGCATCACCACGCCGGGTTCGATGGTGCCAGGCTTCACGCCGCGCTCTTCGCGGTACAACTGCTCCCAACTTTTTTTGGGAAACGCAGGCAGCTTGCGCCTGTGGTCGACACCGAGCACGGTCTCCATTAGGCCACGCGCTCCCGGCAGGTGCATGGACGCGTTGGCCAGCGCAGCGAATCTAGTGCCCCACTTGCCGAAGCTGTGATAGTTCCCGAAGAACTGTTTTTGCAGCGGCGCCACTGAATCCTCGGGCGCGCTGCCGGTCATCTCGCCGAAAAGAAACTTAACCGGCGACGCTCCCTGCGCCTGGTTCATGCGCTGCCGCAGGCTTTCGTTGAGCCATGGGATATCGATGCGCACCGGACATTGCGGCACGCAACGCGAGCACGCGGTACACAGCTCGCTGAACCGCGCGTTCATCAGCGTGCCGGTGCCTGCTTCCCACGAGCCGCCAATGCCGCCGGAATACGTCTCGCCGCCAAAAGCATGGCCGCCAACCGTTTCGAAGTTGGCGCAGGAGTTCAGGCAGGCGCTGCAACGAATGCAATAGAGCGCTTCGTGCAGCACCGGATCTTCCCGCATGCGGCTGCGTCCGTTGTCAATCAGGACCAGGTGGAACTCGCGCGGCTTGGCGGTCCCGCCGGGCGCGACAAACGGCGGCGCCTGCAACGGCGGGTGCAGAATGCTCACGTAGGACGTCAGCGGCTGTCCCGTGCCGCTGGCCGGGAGCAGTTCGAGAAACGGCCCGAAGTCGGTACGCGAGGGAACGACTTTTTCGATGCCGGCAATCGCGATGTGAAGCGGCGGCAGCGTCATCGTCATGCGGATATTGCCTTCACTCTCCACCAGCATCAGCGAGCCGCTGTCGGCGGCAATCAGGTTCGCGCCAGAGATGCCTGCGTCGGCGGCGATGAACTGCTCACGCAATTTTTCGCGGGCGAATCGCGTGAGTTCTTCGCCGGTGTCGAGCGGCAGATCGGTGGTGAACTTGCGCTTGAACAGTGCGGTAATGCGTTCGCGAGAATAGTGCAAAGCAGGCGCGATAATGTGCGACGGCTGCTCGTCCGCAACCTGTAGAATGAATTCCGCCAGGTCGGTCTCGGCCACGGCGATGCCGGCAGCTTCGATCGCGTGGTTCAGCTTAATCTCTTCCGAGGTGATGCTCTTGCCCTTCACCACCCGCTTGACCTGGTGCCGCACCAGCACGTCGCGAATGTACTGGTTGGCGTCGGCCGCGGTGCTGGCCAGGTAGAAATGCCCACCGTTGGCTTGCACGCTTGCCTCCAGCCGCCGCAGAAGTTCGGGAAGATTCGCGATCGCATTCTCTTTAATCTGGCGCGCGCGGTCTTTCAGCTCGTCGTAATCGGCGATCAGCGCAGTCGCGGCGTAGCGGTTGCGGTTGAAGGTCTGGGTGTTGAGCCGGACGGCGGCGCTCTGCACCTCCAGCGTCATGCGGATGGCGTCGAGCAGGGCTTTCTTGTTGCTCTTGTTCGCCACCTGTCGTGGCTGGATGTCTGCGGAATTCAAGGGCGTGGCCATGGCTCACCTCACCACGATGATGTGCAGTTTGTGCGGCCCATGTACGCCGCGTACCAGCGGGCCCATGTCCGCGGTGGCGCTGGGGCCGGTGATGAATACAAAGTCGCGCTTCAGTCCTTTGCCCTCCAGGATGTCGGCGCGAAACAGGTCACGCGGTTTCGGCACGATGGTTTCAGCCGCGACCACCGCGATATGCAGCGGGGCCAGCAGGCTCACCATCCCCGTACGTTCGTAGCTGACATCCACGCAGACCGAACCTGTGCTGGCAACCCCGGCGAAGGCCTCGGTTACTCCTGCCGCCGAGTGGACCATCTCGTCGGGAGTGGGATTGGCTTTTACGCGGGAATCCGCCGCGAATTCGCTGAACAGGGCGATGGGAAGTTCATGGGGCGCAGCAAAGAGGATGCGCGTCGCGTCTCCTGCCGCTCGCAGGATGGCATCGCGCAACGTAGCTGGAGAGCGCTCGATGACTTCGACGGTGGCCGCGGCTTTGACGGCTGCCTCGGCGAACTGCAGGACGGAAGGTACCAGGGCCATAAGCTGCTGCATAGCGAGACTCGCAGCTTATACCGAATGCCGGCCAAAAGCACGGAATTCGTTGACTTGTCGTGAGCGGAGCCTCTTCAGAAGAATTCCAAAGTGATTGTAGCCTGGGTAGTGCGGACCTGAAGAGCCTGTGTGAGAACTCGTTCTGAGCTTGGTTACTTATTGGATCTCGCGATACATGCAATCCTCGGTATCTATGAGCGGGATGCACATGATTGTAGCAGTGTGTCCTACTTTGGAATCGCTCTAAGCATGTGCCAAGGTGCTGCGCGACTTTGCCGCCCGCTCGTGCGCCCACTGAGCGATGTCGGCAATCCCCGCAATGGCCGCATCCACTTCTTGCTCCGTATTGAAGGCGCCGATCGAGAAGCGCACGCCACCATCTCGGTGGACGGTTCCAAGCTGCGTGTGCACCAGCGGTGCGCAATGCAGGCCCGTGCGCGTCGCGATGTTGTGGTCCACGTCGAGCATGACCCCGATATCTCCAGGATCGACGCCCTCCAGGTTCATGAGGATGGTGGAGAGGTGGTTTTCCAGGCTGTCGCAGCAGTAGAGTTGGACGCCTTCGATTTGCCTGAACCCATCCACCAGTCTTTGCGCCAACTTCATCTCGCGCGCATGTACATCCGCGACACCGTTCTCGTCCAGCCAGTCTTGCCCGGCCCATAAGGAGGCCACGCCAACCATGTTCGGAGTGCCGTACTCAAGTCGCCAGGGATACTCATCGAGATGGAACGGATGAACAGACCGCACTCCTGTGCCACCGCTGCGAACTTGCTTGACTTCGACGTGCTTGCGAACACAGAGGCCGCCGATGCCCATGCTGCCCATCATCGCTTTGTGGCCGGTGAATGCAACGACATCGATGTTCATCTCCCTCATGTTGATTGGAACGATGCCGGCAGTCTGCGCAGTGTCCACGACGAACGTGACGCCGCGCTCGCGGCAGATGCTTCCGATCTCCTTGATCGGCTGCACCGTACCGATCACGTTGGAGCCGTGGTTGACGATCACCAGCTTGGTGTTAGGCCGCATCGCCCTGGCGATATCGTCCGGGTCGACGAACCCTGCGCTGTTGAAGGGGACGAACGTCGCCTCGGCCCCATGATCGCGGACCATGTGGTTGACCGGCCGGATCACCGAGTTGTGTTCGAGGTTGGTGGTGATCACATGGTCGCCGGAGGAAACCATCCCTGGGATGATGAGGTTGAGCGCATCGGTCACGTTGTAACCGAAAACCAGCCGGTCCGAGGCATCCTCGTCGCCGCCAAAGAATTTCGTTAGGCGCTTGCGAAGACGGTCCAGAAGTGAACCCGCCTCCATCGCCAGGTCGTAGCCGCTGCGTCCCGGATTGACGCCATGGGTGCGGTAGAACTCGTCCATGAAACGGTAAACGTTTTCCGGCTTGGGCCAGACCGTTGCTGCATTATCGAAATAGATCAGTGCTTTTTCCATAGCTCACTCCACACCGGTAGTTGCTCACCAGAAGATTCACATCCTTAGTGGAACTCCCACTTGATGAACGGCTGGTTAAGATCGGACATGGCATTCACGATCAGTTCGGCCAGTCCGCCGTACAAGATCCCGGACTTCTCCCAGACTCCGTAATAACGGAACAAATCGCGGAACTGGCCTTTGCAGTTCGAGCAGGGCGCACAAACATATTTCTTCACGTCCGGGCCTGGACAATCCGCAAAGGCGTCCAGAATCTGTTTGAGTTTCATTCTTCCCGCGACAGAAAACCGCCAATCTTCGAAGTTGTATCCCGACATGATGGCGAAGCCCGAGCCGCCGCCACAGCAATAGTTGTTCACGCCATGCGGCGTCATCTCGCGGAATTGCGGGCAAATGGCGCGCAGGATTTCGCGCTGCGGCTCCACGATTCCCATCATGCGCACCATGTTGCAGGGGTCGTGCAGCGTGACCGGAAAGTCGTTTCGCGAGGGGTCGAGTTTCAGCCGCCCGCTCATGACGATGTCTCTCAGCAGCACCAGCGCACTCTCGCGCGGGATGTTCAGGTCGCCAGTAAGAATGCGATCGGCAGTCACCATGGATGCCTTGTGTCCGTGACCACACTCGCCCAGCACAATTTTCTTTACCTTGAGTTTCCGGGCGGCTTCGGCTTGCTTAACGGCCACACGCGCAAACTGCGCATCGTCGTACCACAGGCCGTAATTGACGCTGTCGTAACCGGCAAGCTCGCTCGACATGGTCCAACTGATGCCCGCCGCTTCGAGGATGATAGCGAAGGCCATCGGGTTCTCGGGCCATGCCAGGATTTCGCCGGCGTTATGAATCAGCAGAACGTCCGCGCCTTCCTTGTCCCAAGGTGTCTCGATCGTCAGACCGGTCTGGTCGCGGATCTCCTCGTCGAGAAAGGCGACGTTGTCGCGGACTGCGCGGGCGTTCATGCCCGTCGAGGAGCCGGTCCGGAGCTGGAGCATGGAGCCCTTATCGTGGATTTCCTTGGGAGCGATGCCCATCTCCATGCTGAACAGCTTGCGGATCTCGCGCGTCAGCAGCGCGTTGTCCACACCCATGGGACAAGCCTGCGCGCAACGGCGGCACAGTGTGCAACGGTA
>DATCCF010000318.1:0-3888 GCA_036511435.1 Terriglobales bacterium
TGCGGTGGCGCCATCACCAGGCCCGAATATGGCCTGCCGGCGCTATGAACCAACATGCTTCCGAGAGCAATGAGTGTCTTGCCAGAGCCGCACTCCGCGACAACGTTTGCATTGCTTGCCAACTGCCACCGCTTGCTCACACCCATGATCGCCAGGGCTTGTGCCGGATAGGGCGCGCGCAGCATCCGGGAGAGTAGTGGAGTCGGCGTTTCGTCGGCGCCGTGCAGGGCGGGGTACGATGAGAGGATCCGTTTTCCGAGCTCCGCACTGTGGAGCTGCATATACGTGTAAATGTCTACAGGGCTCTGCATGAATCTCTCCGGACAAGATCGGTGTGGCAAGTACAGTTGCGGCGGTCAGTTGTTTCGGTTCGGCCATGTCGGCCATCCAAGTAGGATCGAGCCAGGTTATTTGTCTCCAGGCGCACGAGAAGAAAGGGAAGAGAAGGCGGGATGAAGCTGGAGGTGGATTGCTATTCCGGTCGAACAGCGGACGAAAGGCCGGTTCGATTTCGGCTTGACGATTGTCAGTACATGGTCGAGGAGGTGCTGGATCAGTGGTACGGCCCGCAAGATGCCTTTTACAAAGTCCGTGCAGACGACGGCAATCTCTACATCCTGCGCCGAGAAACGTCGACGCCCGATGGGCCTTGGCATCTGGTGTCGTTCCGCCAACTGCCGCGCCAGAGTTGATTTGGGAACTTGATCGTCGTCAGGCTCTGCAATCCGTCCTCTTCGGCTGCTGGACCCAGCACCTTCAATCTTCGTCCGGCAGCATGAACGTCATCACGGGCGCGCCGTCATCGCCAGGTCCAGAAACCGCCTTCAGCGTTACGAGCCGCATCCCCTCTGGCCCGCTCCGAGCCGTCGCGTCGATCGTCTCGTTTGACGACAGTGCCGGATCAGCAACGATGCAGTAGAAGTCAAACAGCAGGTTGCACGGGTCAATGCGCTGGGCTGGGACTGCCCCCTTGACGGCGGCATGGAACATCCAAACCACATCCCAGAAGCGGCCTTCCAAGCTCTGGTCTGGCGGCAGGTTCGCCTCCTCATCTATTGCCCACACGTAGCGATGAAATGCGGTAGCGGTCATCGCGAGCGGCCACTTCATAAGCTGGCGGCGCATCTCAACCATTGGAGCTTGCTCGCAATCGACCAGAATGCCATCGTCTATCGCTTGCCGGCGGGTGTAGACGTTGAGTACGTCGATAGATTCGTCGCCGGAGCACGCTGCCCAGTGACGGCCGTTAATGCCTCCGCACGACGCACAAATGCGGTCGCCTGTATGTAGCAACGCCATAAGTCGGGTCCTCCCAGAACTGTTCAGAATGTGGGTGTGTAGTACATCCGCGAATGGTCGGTTCTCCGCAGCAGTCGGCGAAGGCCCTTGTTCACGCGGGAATCAGGCGGTCTTCTTGATGAGCTGGATTTCGGGCCATTCAACGGCCCCATTTTGGGTAGGAAAAGCGAGTCGATTGCTGCGCAGCCCCTTCCGAAGCAGCGCCAATAACTCTTTTCGCTTGGCCTTGACGGCCACTCCGGCATATCCAAACGCCAGAAGTGGCTGAATACGCTTTTGCTGGTGCAATTGCGAGATCATCCAAGATCCCCATTCTGGCGTGGCGGGCAGGCCGTAGTGCCGCACCAGCGAAGACCAAATGAAGGAATGGTCGTCACTTATCAGGAGCAGCCTGCCATCCGAGGTGTTGTCCGCTAATTCCTGCGAGCAACTTACAAGATGTCTAACTGGGCGTTTCCGGCCTTGAACCACGATGGAGCCTCGGAAACACAGCGGCTTCTCGCCCAGCGAGACTATGCTCTCTTCACCGTAAGGATCGACCACGGTAAATGAGTCACCGTTGGCAAAGGCGGCTGCCAAGGCGCCGATCTCCACGTCGCCGCCAATTACTGAGACCAAGTGGGCTTTGCCTCGGTCCTCACCTACAAAGGCATCCAAGAAAACTCGAAGGTTGGTTGCCGTCTTTTCTGTGCGCCGCCGGTAAACGAGTTTGCCGAAGCGTTCATGAGCGTTCTTCATCGCCAGGCTTGGCCTCCTTGGTCTCCTTTAGCTCGATGATCTGGCCACTCTCATAGGCGAGGGTCAGCTCATGGCTGAAGCGTTCGCGTTTGCGAATGATGGTCTCCCCCTCGGATTCACCTTCCTCGTTAAACTCATCGACATACTTGACCGACCGCCAGTGTGCGATGTGGCGCATCTCGCCTTCCCCGAAGAAGCCGTTGAGCATGCCACTACAGGCCAATAGGCCAACGTGGCCTTTGTGTAACGGCGTCACCGGACGGCCCGTCATTTTTTGCTGCTTGCGTACAAGAATGCCGCGAGCATTCTGCATCGCCACAGAGCGCTGCAGCGCATCCTCAATCGCATCCAACGGCAGTCCCGTGTATGTGATCGTCGCGGGGGACGACGATGGGATCGCATAACGCTCCGTGACGTCTTGATTTAGCGTGGGGAGCAATTGTGGCTTGTATGCAATCCGGAGCAAGTCATCCGCTCCTTTGGACTCGCCGCGCAGATGCGATTTCTTTCGTCTGCCAAACACCACGACCTGATTGAACCGGATGGACTCTGGATGCTCGAGCCGGAAGACGGAAAGCCGATCAAACTGGCTGGCCAATAGACGTGCGCACGTTCCGACTGCGGGAGCTGGGACAACGAACACCAGCACGCCCTCGCTGGTCACCCAGCGATAACAGTGTTCCAAGAACACCAACTCCATCCTTTTGTTACTGTGCGGACCAAACTCGCTGTCATAAGGCGGATTCAGATACAGGAGTGAACAGGTTTCGGCCAACGCCCGGCACTCAAAGGCGCTGCCGTGGACGGTGGCGATTCCTTTCCCGGCGGCTGCCGCGGCCCTGTCTGCATCGAGTTCGACACCGGCCAAGTGCCCGCCGGTGTCTTTGGTGATTTCGATCAACGCGGTGCCGTCGCCGACACAGGGATCGATAGCCGCATAGGGTGCTGTCGGTAACAACAGTGCCCGAATGTTCTGGGCTTCTTCGATGGGCAAAGGAAAATATCCGAGCTTGAGTCTCGCGATCGGGCGGGCCATTTGTTCTCCAGAAGTCTGTGTTTAAGGGAGGGGGTGGTGTGAGAAGCAGGGATCCAAAGAGATAGAACGTTCAAGAGGCGAAACAGCGATCGAATCGAGATTCCGGTTGATTGCGCTCGGGATAACCGTCCCCCAACTATCCCTTGGGAGTGCGCCGCGGTGATCGTGTTCGCGTGACGGCCCACGAAAATGGCGATAATCTACAAGGTCTGAGAGGAAACTCTTGAAAACCAAGCCGCAGCGCTACCAATGCCCCCACTGCAAGTGGGACTTTGCCTTAAGGAAGAAGAGGTGCTGTCCCGGATGCGGCACGCTACTGCTGATCGGATCCGATGCGTTCTCCGATGCCGAGTTTACCGCCCTCGGCAGCTTCTGGATGTGGGAACCTCTGAAAGAGAGATGGGTCTTCATCCGCGACTGGGAGGAACACAAGCAGGAAGCGGGACGGAAGTTCGAGGAGTACTTCAAATCGTCGCGTTTGAGCTCAGGTGACACCGAGGAAATGCGCCGCCCCCTGAGAGAATGGATCCACTGAGGGGCCGGCTGGAAAATGGAATCGGCTGATTCTCCAACTCAGATAGCAAGCATCTCGCTGCTAGCTTCTGTCGCGCGAAGAACCGGCCGCCCCGCGGTCCAGTTCGGAAAAGGATCTCTGCTGGATGTCCTGAAGTCTTCGATTAGAGCAGTTTAAGAATTACTGTAGTCGAGCGAGCACGGGTAGAGCGGCGCTTCAGCGCCGCGTTCCCGCTGATCCTTCACCTCCGAGCCGGCTTCAGCCGGCGGCACCTAGACTACACAAATAACTAAACCGCTCT
>DATCCF010000319.1:0-9297 GCA_036511435.1 Terriglobales bacterium
GCAGGGCCCAGCGAATTCACCCCGCCCTCAATGCCGCCCACAGCGGCGGTTTTCGCTGCCGCGAAAACGTCCGGATGTCATTGATTCAAAATGGTCGGGGAGAGAGGATTTGAACCTCCGACCCCCTGGTCCCGAACCAGATTCCAAAGCATATTGAAACTTGTGGAAATCTGTTGACCGTAAGTAATTGATATTGAACGTGTTGCAAGCCGATCGTTGAAAGCTATTGAAGCGTGCGGTTCTTTGAGGCTTTGGCAGTTACAAATTTGCCTACAGCGAGTTAACTAATAAGTAAATAGAGCTTCAGGAACATGTCAAGGCGAAATTCCTTCTGAGTAGCCCGTGACACCCGGAAGCAAGCCGGCAAACGAGATCGCTATTGCCCACTAACGTTCCACAAGCCGACTTGTCGGTACCGATCCGCATGTCAAAATCTGGATTACTTCCTGATGGCCAACGACTCTGGAATTGTCGCTTGGTAGTTAGGCGGAGCTTACTCTTACAGTCTCGAGACATATCCCATATGAGCGCTGCGATGAACACGCAGCACATGCCGTTCAGAATCAGTGAGTGGCAAAGACGCTTAGCCCGAAAATAACGATGGAATGTGATTTCGGTCACATCCGTGTTGGTTATCCAACGGCTATACTGAGATTGTTGTAATGCGCTATGTTCTCAAACTCGTTGGATTGATCCTGGTGTTGACGCTAGGGGTATTGCCATCGCTCGCGCTTGCAGGTGCTTGTGCGGGGATGCCGAATTCTCACCCTTGCTGTCACCCCAAATTGACTCCGCAAATGTCGATGGCAACGAACGGCGCGGAATCGTCCGCTCCGTGTTGCAAGTTTTCATCTGGCCAGGCGGCGCCCGCAACAGAGTCGCAGATCCAAACACCAACTTCTCGTTCGTACCGGCCAATCGTAACAGCGTCACTGCTGGCGACTCGTCCGACGCAATCGGAAGTTAGCACGGAACAGATCCGCGCGGCTTTTTCCCCTCCGGCACAATCCTCCCTCTGTACCTTTCTTATTTAGCTCCTGCTCGAAGTGTCTCTGTCGTTCGGGCGTTCTGCGCCTGAGATACATCCCTCTTTCGAATTGGCGAGATTGATCTATGAGCAAGTTAGGATTCTTTCTCCTGGCGAGTCTGCTGGCTTTGCCCGCGCCCGCACAGGAATCCCCGACGACCCAAGACGTCGCCCCACAGGTCGGTCCAACGGCGACGGCTAACCAACCGCCCTCATCGCAAGTCCTTACGCTTGAAGAGGTCGTCAGCGAGGCGCTGGCGAAGAATCCGGGAGTGCAGAGTGCGCTGCATACCGTCAACGCTCAGCAACACAAAATCCCACAGGCGAAGAGCCTCGCCGATCCGATGGTGTCCGTCGGGTGGAATGGAAACCTCGCTCCCTTCAGCGTACAAGAAGGGGATCCCTCCAGTTATCGCGGCATCAGCGTCAGCCAGCAGCTCCCTTACCCGGGCAAATTGAAATTGCGTGGCCAGATCGCTGCCAAGGACGTGGATGCGGCGCAATGGGATTACGAGGCAGTCCGCCGTCGCGTCGTGGCCGAGGTGAAGGCGGCTTATTACGACTACTTCCTCTACGACAAGGCCCTGCAGATAACCCGCAAAGACAAAGACCTTCTGCAAAAGCTCTCCAGCATCTCCGAGGCCCGCTACCGAGTGGGAAAGGGTATGCAACAGGACGTCCTGAGGTCGCAAGTGGAGATATCACTGTTGTTGCAGAGGATTACGGTGCTGGAGCAACAGCGTGCGACGGCCCAAGCCAGACTCAACACCTTCATGGCTCGCGATCCCGGATCGCAGCTGCCTCCCGCAGCCAGCGTCGAACCAGCGGCGCTGAACGAAAAGCTTGATGCGCTCTACGCGTTGGCGGCGAAGAATGACACATCGCTGCAGCGGGAACAGCAGATGGTCGAGAAGAGCCAATTGGCAACGCAACTGGCACATAAGGACTATCTGCCTGACTTCGGCATCGCCTACATGTACCAGCAGCGGCCGATGTTGCCCGACATGAACGGAATGACATTCACGGTGAATGTGCCAGTCTTCTACAGAACCAAGCAGCGCGAAGAGGTCAGGCAGGCGACGGAAGAAACGATCAGCGCCGAGCGCAGCCGGGACAACCGTAAAAACGAATTGCAGTTCGAGCTGAAACAGAATTACCTCTCTGCCCAAGCCTCGAAACAATTGCTCGATCTCTACTCGAAAGCAATTGTGCCGCAGTCGTCGTTGGCGCTGGAGTCGTCGATGTCTGCCTACGAGGTCGGTAACGTCGACTTTCTCACGGTCCTGTCAAACTTCAGCACGATCCTCAACTACGAAGTGGACTATTACCGCGAACTTGCTAACTACCAAACTGCTCTGGCTCGCATGGAGAGCCTGGCTGGTATGGAACTGACTTCGGCACGACCGGTGCCGCCCGATGGCGGAGCGAATTCCACAAATGAAGGAAGCAAAGAACCATGAATAACAAACTATTGAGAATCGCTGCTCTAGTGGTCTTGGTCGTTGTTGTCCTCGGAATGATCTACGGTCGCCGAATATTGGGATGGCGGAACCAGCGTGACGACCGCGGCACAGCCCAGGTCTCCGCGGGAGAGCGCAAGGTACTGTATTACTACGACGCCATGAATCCGCAGCACCACTATGACAAGCCCGGCAAAGCGCCAGACGGAATGGACCTGGTGCCGCAATATGCGGACGACAGCGCAACGCGCAATAACGCCGTGCAGTCCAGCACACAATCGGCTACGCCGGGCGACCGCAAGGTCCTTTTCTGGTATGACCCAATGCACCCGGCCTACAAGTCCGATAAGCCGGGTATCGCTCCCGATTGCGGCATGCAACTTGTCCCCAAGTACGCGGACGAGCAAACCAGTATGGCGAAAATGCCCGCGGGCACGGTCTCAATTTCGCCTGACAAGCAGCAGTTGATCGGTGTCCGCACCGGCAAGGTGGAAAGGCGATCGCTCGAGCGTACGATACACACCACCGCGCAGCTCACCGCTGACGAGACCAAGATTACGCACATCCACGTAAAAGTGAGCGGCTGGATCGATAAGGTCTATGTGGACTACGTCGGCCAACTGGTGAAAAAGGGACAACCGCTCTTCACGCTTTACAGTCCCGACCTGGTGGCGACGCAGGAGGAATACCTGATCGCGAAGCGTGGACAGGCAGCTTTGGGAAGCTCGCCCTTTCAGGAAGTCTCCGATGGCTCGAATTCACTGTTCCGGGCTGCGCGCGACCGCCTCAAGTTGTGGGACATCAGCGACGAGCAGATCAAGAAACTCGATGAAACCGGTGAAGTCACTAAGAACCTGATTTTCTACTCGCCGACCACGGGCTTTGTAACCGACAGAAAAGCGTTTCCGCAGACCTCGGTGACTTCCGATACCGAGCTGTACACGATCTCTGATCTTTCAACAATCTGGGCCAACCTGGACGTCTACGAATACGAAGTTCCTTATATCCATGTGGGCCAGGACGTCGAACTGCAACTCAGCTATTACCCTGGACGGAAATGGCACGGGCATGTCAGCTACATCTACCCGATGGTTGACGCGCAGTCGCGCACCTTGAAGGTCCGCGTTCAACTTCCCAACCCTGAGATGGAACTCAAACCCCAGATGTTTGCCGATGCGCAATTGAAAGTCGACTACGGCAGCAAGGTGGTTGTGCCAGCGGAGGCCGTGCTGGATTCCGGCAATGAGCAGGTTGTTTTCGTGGTCCGTGACGGCGGCATGTTCGAGCCGCGCCGGATCACGATGGGACCACAGTTCGACAATCTCATCGTTGTGCTGTCCGGGTTGAAACCGGGCGAACAAATCGTTGTTTCCGGTAACTTCCTGATCGATTCCGAGAGCCGCCTGAAGAGCGCTATGGGCGGCATGCAGCACTGAGGAGGACAAGATGAGCGCAAAGAAGAAGACGGGTCTTGCCGTACTTGGCCTCGTAGTGTTGGCGATGCTTGGTCTGGGCTGGTACGAGTACAGGGAATTTCGCACTCCGAAAGAGTGTGGCTTTTGCCAGCGTCCCTTACAAGACAAACTGCGCGTTGTGGTGGAGATCGGTGGACGGCGGAGGGAAGCGTGTTGTCCACAGTGCGCCGTAAGCGAATCGCGTCAGGAGCACAAGCCGGTGCGTCTGATCTCCGTACGCGACTATTCAACCGCGAAGGTGATTGACCCGGCGCAAGCGTATTACGTCAATCACAGCCGCGCCATGGCCTGCAGTCACGACCGAATGCGTATGGATGAGATGAAGCACACCGAGGAGTTGGCCTTTGACCGTTGCGCGCTTGGAGCTTTCGCGTTCGCAAAGAAGGAAGATGCGGAAGCCTTCATTGCTCAGAACGGAGGGCAGATCCTGAGCATGGAGCAGCTGCTCGGAGAGGGGAACACCCCATGATCAACAAGATTATCGAATTCTCGGCAAAGCGGAAGTTCCTGGTGTTCCTGCTGGTGGGAGCTGCTGTCCTTCTCGGTTGGCAATCCATGAAGAACACGAAGCTGGATGCCATTCCTGACCTTTCCGACACGCAGGTGATCGTTTATTCCAAATGGGACCGTAGCCCCGACATCATGGAAGACCAGGTTACCTACCCAATCACCTCGGCCTTGCTTGGCATGCCGAAGGTGAAGGACGTCCGGGGCTTCAGCGACTTCGGCTATTCCTACGTCTACATCATCTTTGACGAAGGGACAGACATTTATTGGGCGCGCTCGCGCACGCTGGAGTATCTCAACTCCGTTACACCTCGCCTTCCCAAAGGCGTGAATGTTGAGCTGGCGAAGGATGCTACGGCGGTCGGATGGGTCTACGAGTACGCCCTAGTGGATACGACTGCACAGTACAGCCTGGAACAGATGCGCACGTACCAGGACTGGTATTTGCGCTATGCGCTGCAATCGGTGCCAGGTGTGGCGGAGGTCGCTGCCGCCGGCGGCTTCGTCCGCGAATACCAGATCAATGTCGATCCCAACAAGCTGCTTGGTTACAAGATCCCGATCGACATGGTGATAGGCGCCATTCAGAAGGGAAACAACGATGTGGGTGCGCGACTGGTGGAAATGACCGGCCGCGAATACATGGTGCGAGGACGCGGGTACATCAAGTCGCTGAAGGACATTCAGGACATCGTCATCATGTACAACCCACAAACCGGCACTCCCGTGCTGGTAGGTGACATCGCCACCGTCGTCTACGGTCCCGAGATCAGGCGCGGCGTAGTGGAGCTCGATGGACGGGGCGAGACCGTCGGCGGCGTGGTGATCATGCGTTTCGGCGAGAACGCCGAGAAGACAATCGAGCGTGTAAAGGCCAAATTAGCCGATATCGAGCCCACGCTGCCCAAGGGCCTGAAGATCGTTACGACGTACGACCGGTCGGAGCTTATCGATCGCGCAATCGACAACCTGAAGCACACGCTGATGGAAGAAATCATCATCGTGAGCCTGATCATCCTTATCTTCCTCTGGCATTTTCCCAGTGCGATCATCCCTATCATCACCATTCCGGTCACGGTTATTCTGATCTTTATTCCCATTCAGTTGAGTGGCCTGACCGCGAACATCATGTCGCTGGGCGGAATCGCGGTGGCAATTGGTGCCATGGTCGACGCCGCCGTCGTGGTGGTGGAGCAGACCCACAAAAAGCTTGAGCATTGGGAAGCGGACGGTCGCCCCGGCGATTACCACAACGTCGTGATCTCCGCTGTAAAAGAGGTCGGAGGCCCCAGCTTCTTTGCGTTGCTGGTGATTGCCGTTGCCTTCCTGCCGGTATTCACTTTGGAGGCGCAGGAAGGCCGTCTATTCAAGCCTCTGGCCTATACAAAGAACTTCGCGATGGCAATCGCGGCTGTGCTGGCTATCACGCTCGATCCCGCGATGCGCCTGCTGTTTACCCACATGGCGAACTTCAACATCCGTCCCCGCTGGTTGGGGAAAGTGGTGAACTCGATTCTGGTGGGCAAGATCCAGAGCGAAGACCATCATTTCATCAGCCGTCCCATGATGAAGCTGTATCACCCGGTGGTTGAATTTGTACTGGAACACAGGTGGAAGACGATCGCGGCAGCCCTGCTTGCAATGGCGGTCACGGTGCCCATTTTCTTCAAGCTGGGTTCCGAGTTCATGCCTCCACTCGATGAAGGCACCCTGCTGTACATGCCGTCCACACTGCCTGGCATCTCCGTGGCGGAGGCATCTCGCATTCTGCAAGTGCAGGACAAGATCATCAAGGGATTTCCGGAAGTCGAAACGGTATTCGGAAAGGCCGGTCGAGTGGAAAGCTCAACCGATCCCGCCCCCTATTCGATGATGGAAACTGTCATCGTACTCAAGCCACATGAGCAGTGGCCAACCCGTCCGCGCTGGTACTCCAGTTGGGCCCCCAAATGGATGAAGAACTTTCTGCGCCGCTTCTGGCCCGACCACCAGTCAACCCAGGAACTGGTCTACGGCGCGGGCGGCATGAATGACGCCTTGCAGATCCCAGGCATCGCCAACGCCTGGACCATGCCCATCAAGGCCCGCATTGACATGCTCACCACCGGCGTCCGCACGCCCTTGGGCGTGAAAGTGCTTGGTTCCGATCTTGGAGAAATTCAGAAGATCGGTGAAGAAGTTGAGATGGCCCTGAAGGACGTCAAGGGAACTACCAGTGTGTTTGCCGAACGCACTTCTGGCGGCTACTTCCTCGACTTCACTCTGAAGCGCGACGAGTTGGCGCGTTACGGGCTGACGATTGACGCAGCCAATGACGTGCTGATGTCGGCCATCGGAGGAGAGCCGGTAACCACTACGGTCGAAGGCCGCGAACGATACCCAGTCAACGTGCGCTACCTGCGCGACTATCGCAGCGATCTTGAAGCACTAAAACGCGTGCTGGTGTCCAGTCCCTCTGGCGCACAGATACCCATGGGACAGATCGCCGACATCACGGTCAAGACTGGGCCCGGCATGATCCGTGATGAAAATGGGCGGCTCAGCGGTTACGTCTACGTGGATGTATCCGGCCGCGACATCGGCAGCTACGTCACCGATGCGAAGCGGGTTGTAGCCGAGAAGGTTAGCGTTCCGGCCGGCTACCAACTGGTCTGGAGCGGTCAGTATGAGTCGATGGAGCGGGTGAAAGAGAGGCTGAAGATCGTGCTGCCCATCACGTTGCTCATCGTCTTTCTGTTGCTCTACTTCAACACCGGCTCTGTGACGAAGACCGCGATCATCTTGTCGGCGGTCCCGTTCTCGGCCATCGGCGCGATCTGGCTGCTCTACCTGCTGAACTACAACATGAGCATCGCCGTGTGGGTGGGCTTGATCGCCCTGCTCGGCGTCGATGCCGAAACTGCTGTCTTCATGCTGCTCTATCTCGATCTCGCGTATAAGGACGCCATCCGCAAAGGCGAAATGCGCAATTGGGATGACCTGCGCGAGGCCATCGTAAACGGCGCCGTCAAACGGCTTCGTCCCAAGGTGATGACGGTGGCTTGCATGTTGTTCGGCTTGCTACCGCTGATGTGGTCCTCAGGAAGTGGGGCCGATGTGATGAAGAGAATCGCCGCACCCATGGTGGGTGGCATCATCACCTCTTTCCTGATGGAACTTGTGGTTTATCCGCCTGTCTATGCCATTTGGAAATGGAACTGGGAGGTCAAGCCAGCCGTAAAGAAAAACCCGGCGGGTGTGCAACTCACTCCGGCAAACGAGGTGGGGCATGCATAAGGCACTCCTTACTGGTGCGGCCCTGGTCTTGGCTGCGCTTTGTGTATCAGGGGCTGAAGCCCAGTCGAAAGTGGCGGCTAATGCTTCAGTGCACGTTCCTGAGCAGTTCTCCGCCCTGCACCAGGTGCTGGACCGCACAGCGGACGACCTCCTTGCCGAAGCGGTGGGGCGCATGACCGATGCCGCTAATGACAGTCACGGAAGTGTTCCGCCACACTCACCTGAATTAGTGCTACGGAACTTCGATCAGAAATATCGTCCGAACCTGCCCCCCAGCGTCGGGGTGGCGATGAAACGGCTGGATCAGCTTCGCCCGGCACTGAGTCGCATCCTGGAAAGCGAGGGCATCCCTCAGGAGATGGCTTCCGTCGTCATGGTGGAGAGTGGCGGCAGGAGCACTGCGCTGTCACCCAAAGGCGCACTTGGCCTCTGGCAGTTGATGCCCGACACCGCCCGCCGATATGGGCTGGTCGTCACTCCTTCAAGGGACGAGAGATTGGATGTCGAGAAGTCCACTCGTGCGGCGGCGCACTATTTGCGCGATCTCTACCAGCAGTTTGGTTCCTGGCCGCTTGCCCTTGCGGCTTACAACGCTGGCGAGCAGAGGGTCCAACGAGCAGTCGCACGCGCCGGCATAGCCGATTTCATTCAACTGAGCAGCCTGCGCTTGCTGCCACCAGAGACTCGTAACTACGTGCCAGCAGTTCTCTCAGCCATGCAACTGCTTGGCGTCTCGCATTTACCGGTTGAGCCTAGGCAGACCGCAAAGCAGAGCGATTCCAACGGAATCACCTTTGCGGTTCCGGGGGCACAACCGTGAATTCCTACGAATGTTCTTTATGGCTCACAGATCTGGAAGTTCGAAAACGAGGAGGATTGATGAACACGCGAATGATTCGACAGATACTTAGCCTGGCCCTCATAAATGCGGCATTAGCCACGATCACCATGGCCGCACCCCAGAAATTCACGGGCGTGGTGAGCGACGATATGTGCAAGCAGAAGCACATGATGCCTGGTCACAGCGATGCCGATTGCACACGCGCCTGCGTGAAATCTGGCAGCAAGTACGCCCTTGTGGCTGGTGACAAGATATTCACCTTGAAGGGTGACGCGAGGCAAATAGAGAAGTTTGTCGGCAAGAAGGTATCGGTCACAGGCGAAGTGGCGGGCGACAGGCTGCAGGTGGCGTCTATCGCGGATACAAAGTAGCGTCCGATGGGCAGCCCCTTTCAGCTAAAGGTCGCCGAGAAGCGACTGCCTCATGAAGACCGTCGTCATCCACTGCCCTTACCGTCCCCCAAGCTAACCGGCATCATCAGTGATGACATGTGCCGGCAGAACCACGTGATGCCGGGTCACTTAAAGCGGCGCAGGCTGCAGCTTAAGTCGGCGAAGCAACTGCGCGTTGGCGGCCACAATGATAGTTGAAAGACTCATCGCGACTGCGCCAACGCTCATGGGAAGATCGAGTCCCCAGCGGACGAAAAGACCCGCTGCGACCGGGATGGCGACAAGGTTATAGGCGGTCGCCCACACCAGATTTTGAATC
>DATCCF010000320.1:0-23838 GCA_036511435.1 Terriglobales bacterium
TCCCGTAGGGACGGCAGAGGTTGTGACACGCGCTCTTCAGGCCAGCGTTCAAGCCGTTTCTTTTATCAATTGGAGTCGGCTTCGGCCGACGGCAGACTTCTTCGCGTGAAATTGCTTGGTTGTGATAAACAGGAAAATTCAGATGTCCAGATCAACGGAAGACGTTCCGTCCAAGGGTTCTAAAGTGCAAAGTCAATTCTTCCAAAAGCAGCTCGCCGGCGAGGAAGGTCCGTCGTTCGAGACGGGCAGGCAGTTGTGCGACATCGTAACCGAGTTTTCGCTCTTGCAACCCTGGAAGATCCTGGCGGACCAGGACCTCATCCTTGTACAAGATCCTCAATCCGGCGACATTTGCTATTGCTCGGTCATGGGTGCGTTGGGAGAGGTGTATTCTTTGCACGTTTACATTGGTCCGGAAAGCTATCGCCTCTTTCGAAGAGTGGCTGAGGGTGCGCCGATCATGTTTGGCGACTTCTTCGCGTCGCAGCACGCTGTCTCGGCGGAATTTGTCAAGTTTTCGGAACTAACGCTTCCAGACCGGCAGTTGCTACACGAGGTTGGCCATCCGCCCCTGAAGCGCGTCCGCGCACCCATCTTCCGGGCCTTTCGTCCCGGGTACCACCCCTGGTACGTAACCCAACAGGAAGCGACGCTTCTCATTCGCTGTCTCCAGGCCGTAATCACCGTTTGCAGAATGTTGCCGAACGACAAAAGCGGTTACTGGGCTGAAGAGGATGTTTATCCCTTTCTTGTTCCTGTCGGCAGCGATGAAAGTCGCAGGGATTATGAGATAAAACTGGTGAAGGCGCTTGAGCCGCCTCCTGCGCCGGTGCAAATTACTCCGCTCAATCCAGACCAGGTACAGAAGATTCGCAAAGAAAACTTTCCACCGGGAGGGGTGTTCGAAGTCGATCACTTCTTCAGTACTGCAAAGATCGGAGAGAAGAACGAGCGCAAGGCCTGCTTGCGTGTGGGAATGGCGGCCGATGCTGCCACCGGAATTGTCTTTCCACCCGTTCTCGCCAAGCCGGAAGATGCTACGGCGGAAATCCTGGTGACAACGATTGTGAAGGCGATGCAGACTGCGCGTTGCCTGCCGCGAGAGGTACATGTGACGGACAAGACTTTCAAAATGCTCCTGGAGCCTCTGGCGGAGGAGTTGGGCTTTTCCGTCCGCGTGCGCAAATCAATGGCGGCCTTGGAACTCGCAAAAGATCATCTGCTTGCCATGATGGGAGATCCGGGCCCATACATGGGCTGAGGGGCGAATCGCCGAGTTTTTTGCGCAACCCAACCATTTATCGGAACGGAGTGTTTGATAGCCATGAAAACCACACTTCATACGGGAACACCTTCGCAAGTTGAAACTGAATGCCTCGTTGTCCCTGTGCTCGACGCGGCCGAGAACAACAACGGCGACAAATCCGACAAACACAACCCGCAGGTGCAGACCGACGACAAGGCTGTCCTCGACGCGGCGGTCGACCTCATCGCATCGGGCGAAGTCACTGGCAAGATGCTGGAGATCGCTCTGCTGCACAAACCGTCTGGCCTTAAGGCCAAGCGGCTAATTCTGATTGGCGGCGGCAAGGCCAAGAATTTCTCCTCGTACGAGCTACGCAAGCTGGCTGGCGCCGCGGTGCGCAACCTAAAGTCGAAGGACCTTAAGAGCTTTGCCTTCGTCGCCCCGAGTTCGTGGACAGGACAGGCGGATCCCTCGTCACAGAGCACTCTGGTTTTCCAGCGGGGCGGTATGGAAGACGCCGTGAAGTCGATCGTCGAAGGCGCCTTCGTCGGCAACTTCGACCCCGACTATTACAAAAGCGACCGCAAAGAGCAGAAGATCGACGAGTTGACCGTTATCGTTCCAGGCAAGCGCAGTACCCAGTCGCTGCAAACCGCGATGGACCAGGGACGCATTATCGGCGAGGCGCAGAATTTTACGCGCGACCTGGTCAACGAGCCGGGTAATCGCATGACTCCTAGCATCCTGGCTGACCGCGCCAAGAAGATGTGCGACGAGACCGGGCTGAAGTGCGAGATCTACGGCGGCGACAAGATCAAAGAGCTTAAGATGGGCGCATTCTGGAGCGTAGCGCAGGGTTCCGACGAAGAGCCGCGACTGATCGTCATGCGCCACGAACCTGCGGGTGCCCCCGAGAAGCCGGTGCTCGGCCTGGTTGGCAAGGGAATTACCTTTGACAGTGGCGGCATCTCCATTAAGCCCGGGGACGGCATGGAGAAGATGAAATACGACATGGCCGGGGGCGCGGCCATGATCGGAGCGATGCGCGCCATTGCGCAGCTCAAGCCGAACCTGCGCGTGATCGGGATCGTCTGCGCCAGCGAGAACATGCCCTCGGGCAAGGCGCAGAAGCCGGGCGACGTACAGATTGCCATGTCCGGAAAATCAATCGAGATCATCAACACCGACGCCGAAGGGCGACTGGTGTTGGCCGATGGCTTGCACTATGCGCGCCAACTGGGCTGCACCCTCCTTATTGACGCGGCGACGCTAACCGGCGCCTGCGTGGTAGCACTGGGCATGGTCAATGCCGGCATTTTCGCCAACGACGAAAACTTCTACGAACGCTTCAGCAAATCGCTGCAGAAGTCGGGCGAGAAGATGTGGCGGCTGCCCGTGGACGAGGAGTACCGCGAGATGATCAAGTCCAACATCGCGGACATTGTGAACAGCGGCGGTCGTTGGGGCGGCGCGGTCACGGCAGCCATGTTCCTGAAGGAATTCGTCGGTGACACTCCGTGGCTGCATCTCGACATCGCCGGTGTCGCCTGGATGGAGGACAACAAACCTTGGATCGCGAAAGGGCCGTCGGGAATTCCGGTGCGCTCGCTGGTGGAGTTCGTGCGCGATCTCGCGGCGAGCCCTTCATCGAAAAATTAGAGCGGTTCCAAAGTGGATGTAGCTTGCATAGTGCGGGCCTTGAAGATGCGTGAGAACTCGTCTTGAGTTGGCGCGGTGAAACGATGGCGCAAAATCCAGCCCCGCAGGGGCGAAACAATGTTAGCCCAGGGCGTACCGGGGCCCCCAACGCCGTTTTTGCGCGTGTTGGGGTGGTTAAGCCCTGGGTAAAGTGGGAAGAATAAACGAGTCCCTTCAGGGACGACACAGTTCTCACACACTCTCTTGGGGCCGGCGGAGAGTCCGCTCAATTCCTGTCTTCAGGCAAAGCTGGAGACTCATCGCTGGCTGCTAACCGCTGCTTCCCAGCAGCTCATGCAGCCAACTCTCAACCGTCATCCGCATTTCGGCGAGATGGCCTTCGAAGAAGTGGTCTCCGGGAACGAATACCAACTCTTTCGGGTCGGCGGCTTCTGCAACGATTCTCGCCAGCGCATCGTGGGGGCCGTACTGATCGTGGTCGCCGCTGACGAAGAGCTTGGGTTTGGTGCACTCCCGCAAGAACGAAAACGAGTAGAAGTGTCCATCGGCTTCGACCGGCGTGCCGATCGAAATCAGTGCGCTAACGTCAGGATCGGGACACGCAGCTTGCAGCCCGGTGGCCGCTCCGAAGGAGAATCCGGCGAAGATGATGGGCAGCGAGAACTCATGCTTCAGCCATGCGAGCGCGGCGTGCACGTCGGCCACCTCACCGCGTCCTTGGTCGTGCTGGCCTGCGCTCAGGCCAGTACCACGGAAATTGAAGCGCAATACGGGAAAGCCGAACGAGTGCAACGCCTTCATGGCGTGAAAGACGACCTTGTTGTGCATCGTCCCTCCGCCCAGCGGATGCGGATGGCAAACCAATCCGGCATGGGTTGCGGTGGGCAATCCCACGTTCAGCAGGGCTTCCAGCCGTCCTGCGGGTCCGTCGAAAAAGAATGACTTGATTGCGGAGTGCAAAGGGGGCAAGCGTTTCCTGCCTGGTCGCGGGTCGTGAATTCCGCCGGTTAGCTTCGGCTTGGCGGAGCTAAGCCCCGCGGAGTCTCGCTATCCTCCGCGGGAGCTTGCGCGCCTGTGGCAACAGCGTTGCCACAGAGTTATCACTTTACCTCATGGCGAGAATACGGTCGAATTACCTTTCGGTTAACTAGTCCTATTTTGGAATTGGTGTATCCGTGAGAACGGTAGTGCGGCGCTTCACCCGGATTGTTGATCTGTTTTCGGTAGTTGAAGGTAGTGGGCCTTGAAGGGGCACGGCTTCACAGGCTGCTGAAAAAGTGGGAAGAGCTGATCCCTCGCGGGCTGAAGAACATGTGTGAGAACCAAACTTGGTACTTGCCAGTGGAATTTGCTGGCGGAAAATCCAGCGCCGTAGGCGCGGCTCAGTTTAGCCCAGCACGCAGCCGCAGGCGGAGTGCTGGGTAAAGTGGGAAATAGATCCGAGTCCCTTTAGGGACGGTACAGTTCTCACTCACCCTCTGAAGCCCGCTCGGGATGACAAAAACAAAGACCTTAACGGCGCACCCTTCGGCAGGCTCAGGGCAGGCTCTAGAGGTGCGCCCCTTCGCTCGGTTCATCGCTCGACTTTCTTCCGGCTTTTGCTGGAGCGCACCCGATTGGCGCGCCCGTAAATAAACAGAAGCACGAAGAACGCATAAACCAGGACTGACCATGCGGGATGACCAAGCTGGGTAAAATACGGCAATCCCCAGACGCTAAACGCCAAGGCCCCAGCTACCACCATAATTAGCCAAATGCAATCGGAACGCTGCATAGTAAACAGGATTCCCATGTTCCGCCCAATTTCGTACGCTTACACTTGTGACATCCGATTAGAAGATCGTCTTGGCGCGGGAGTTTGTCGGCGCCAAAAAAACTTTACAAACCGCCACGGGATGCAAAGGAAAACCGAATGATTCGTTTTGGCATTGTTGGGTTTGGTCTGCACGCGGTGAAACGCTTGATGCCGGGATTTGCCAAGGCCCAGCGTTGCCGGGTGACCGCATTGTCGCGTCGAGACTTGCAGCGGGCAAAAGAATCGGCGCGGCAATTTGGGGTCGAACATGGCTTCGCCTCCACCGCCGAACTTTGCGCCTGTCCGGAGGTGGATGCGGTGTTCGTCTCCAGTCCGGATGGTCTGCATCATGACGACGTCCTAGAAGCCGTCCGCCATGGCAAGCCGGTGCTTTGCGAGAAGCCGATGGCGATGAATCCGCAAGAAGCGCGAGAGATGGTGGAGGCGGCGCGCGCCGCGAAAGTCCTGCTGGGCGTGGCACACGTGATGCGGTTTGAGGAGAGTGTGAGGTTTTTCCGCGACCATGTGGCCGCTGGCTCAATCGGCCGGCCGGTGGCGGCGCGCGCCGATTTCTTCGCGCCCATGCTGAGCAGTGCGCGCAGGTGGATTAACGATGCCAGCCTGGCCACCGGCGGTCCATTGGCCGATTTGGGAGTGCATTGCATCGACGCACTGCGCTTTATTGTCGGCGAGGAGGTACGCTTTGTTTCGGCGCTGGCGCACTACGATTCGCACTGGGTGGTGGAGGCCTCTGCGAGCGCTGTGCTGCAATTCGAAACCGGGACACTCGGGACGGTTTCGGTGTCGGCTCGCACCCCGTACCAGACGTATTTGGAAGTGGCCGGCGAAACCGGGGTTCTCTCGTCGCTGAACGCATTGAACGTGGAGCACCCTCCGACGGTGGAGTTACGCAGAGGATTTGACGTGCTCGAGAAAAGGGAAGTATCGAACGCTCAGGCATACGCCGTTCAGGTGGACGCGTTTGCCGCAGCCGTCGAAGAGGGTCGCGAGTTTGACATTCCCGGCGAAGAAGGCTTGCGCAACCAGTTAGTCCTCGATGCCGCCTTCCGCAGCGTGAAGAGCAGAAAAGTGGAGAGCGTCTAGCGACGAAGACGCCCACCACAGAGGCACAGAGACACAGAGAAAAGTTTTTGAACTTTGGAAATGTCATCCTGATGCGCAACGCCCGCGGGAGGCTGCATTCCGGCGAAAATTATTCACCACGGAGACACGGAGGGCACGGAGGTTTCGTATCTCCCAAGTTTCCTCGGTAGTGTCCTAAAGTTGCGTTGATGCGTATTTGGCAGTGGGATGTCTTGAAATTCACTCAAGTCCGACACCCTTAAAAGATCGAAACATCTCTCGCGCTGCCCAACCAAAGAGCGCAAGTTGGGGCAAGATAAACAAGACCACCCTCAACCATCTGGCTCCGTGAGTGGCGAGTGCGAAAATAGCCAAGGAGATCAGTAGGGCGAAGATTAGTAGAGCCGCCACAAACGATGCCAGGAAGAACCATTTCACGTTTAGAGCCTCCGCCGCTTGCGCGTCCATCATCCCATCAACTCGGCCAAACTCCAAACGTTTGCTGTTTCGTCATCAACGCAATTTTAGGACACTACCGTTTCCTCGGTGATCTCCGTGCCTCAGTGGTCAATTGTCATTCCTATGGGTGGGTCGCTGGTCCGTGTGACACTTAGGATGAAACCGCTAACCTATTTCGAAATTGATTTCCTCTGTGTCTCTGTGCCTCTGTGGTGATCCACGCCTTCAATCCATCGGCGCGGGAGGCTCGGCGTGATGCGGCAGCGCCTGCGGCATCTCCGAGACATTCCAGGCCCATGCTGCCAGAAACGCAGCGCCCTCGTTGATTTGATCCGGGAGCACTTTGTCGAAGGTATCGGTCTGGCTGTGATGGGCTTCGCGGTATTGCGCGGGTAGTTGCACGCAGAAGTACGCTGGCACGCCTTTGTTCAGAAACGGCACGTGGTCCGACGAACCGAAGTAGCGCGTCGAGAGAGGCTGAAGATCGAACACCTCCTGTAGCGGCTGGTAAATTTCGCGCATCAGCGCCGCCGTTTCCCAAAGGTTGTTCAGCGAGATACTGAAAACCTTGCCCGTACCTGTGTCATGAATGAGCAGCGCATCGATCGCGGGAATTTCAGCGGCGTGGTTCTTCAGAAACGTGTCAGCGCCGATGCCTCCCTGTTCCTCGCCAGTAAACAGAATGAAGGTGATGGTGCGCTTAGGCTTCCAACCCAACGCCTGCAACGCCCGCGCCGCCTCTAGCGTGGCCATAGCGCCGGTGCCGTTATCGAGCGCGCCCTGGCCGAGGTCCCAGGAATCCAGATGTCCGCCGACGATGACACGCTCCTCGGGATGCTCGCTGCCCTTGATCTCAGCGACAGTAATAGAAGCTGGCACCGGTTTGTCGCTGAAAGTTTCCTGCAGGTTGGCCTTCATGGTCACGGCTCCGGCCTGAAGCAAGCGATAGATGAGGTCGTAATCCTCGTGCGTGAGGAAAGCCAGCGGTGCGTCGCTGGCAGAGTACCTATTAAGACCGCCGGTCATGTTAAAAAGGCTATCCGGCTTACCGCTGTCCATCAAAATCAGCGCCGGATGTTCCGCGGCGGTCTGCTTGATCAGTTGCATACGGCCGCGCCAGCCGCCATTGGGGTCTGGCACGCCGCGGGAGGGTGGAATGACTGCGTCGTAAGCGTTCTCGGGATTCGTGTCTAACTTCGACAGGTCAGCAGGGCTGCGCAGAAGGACGATAGCGCCCTTCAGCCTGCCTTTGTACTGGTTGAGGTCTGACGACTCCTTGATGTTCAGGACTTTGCCGCCGATCTCCCCGTCGGTTGCCTTGCTCCAACCCAGGGCGTGAATACCGATGCGGCGCTGAATGGGACTGGTGATCGCGGCGGTTTCTACGCCGCGCGTCCAACCATGAGGAATCTCCGCGGTCTCGAGATTCGCTGCAACCCCGTAGTCGTGGAAGCGCTTCAGCGTCCATTCGCTGGCCGCCTGCATTTGCGGCGATCCGGTGAGGCGTGGACCAATTTGCGTCGTGAGATATTCCAAGTTCTTCATCAACTCGGAGTGGGCCTTCACCTCGTCAGCGATTTTCTGGTCGGCCACTTCCATGGCCTTGCGATAGGCATCACGTTGCTCCCGAGTACGTTCCGCATTAGCTTGCGGAGCGGCTTGTGTGGGTCCTTGCGGAGCTGTTTCCGGGGATTGCGCGAGCAGCAATGGGCAGAACAGAAGTATTGCGACGTACGCCAGTAGTCGGCGGCGAATTCGAATCATTGCACCTTCCTCAGGAAGAACTAGCAGAGGTTCGATCATAGCGTTTGTGGTTTGATCGTGCTACTTGAGCACTAATGTCCTGTATGCTTAAAGCTTCTGCATGCCCGAGAACCGTTTACCGCGCTCTAAATCATCGCAACTCCTGACGAAGCCTATCTTCGCAATCTTTCTTGTGCTGCTGCTGTTCGGCTTGTCGTGGGCGCAGAGCACACCAGGCCAGCCGCAATCGAACCCGCCAGCGCCATCGCCGAACCAGGCTGCAACGCCTTCGCAGCCCGCAGCTCCGCAATCTACCTCGCATCCACCAAATCCATCGGACGCGACGCAAGTTGCCGGAGCCGGGGTTGCCGTCCAGAACCAGCAGCAGGGAAGCGCGCCATCTCCGTCTGACCAGCGGCCGGAGCCACAGACTCGCATTACTAAGGCACAAGCCAAGGAACTCTTCCGCTCGGTGGATGAAATCCTGGACTTCGCCAGCCATGACACCGGCCTGCCGAACAAGCACAAGGTCAAGCGTAACCTCATCACCCGTGAGTCGGTGGAGCGCTACGTCGACAAACGCATGAAGGACGATAAGGACGCGCAGCGGTTGGAGCAATCGCGGCTCGTGCTGGAAAAATTCGGCCTGCTTCCTCCGGGCTATGATTTGCACTCTGAGTTTTTTCGTCTGCTGGGCGAGCAGGTTGCGGCCTACTACGATCCCAAGTCGAAGAGCGTCAATCTCCTCGACTGGGTGCAACCGGACATCCAGAAGCCGGTATTGGCGCACGAGCTCACCCACGCGCTGCAGGACCAGAAAATCAATCTGGAGAAATGGGGGTTGGCCGGCGCCAAAGACAACGGGCCACAGCCCGACCAACAGGAAGAGGTTGTGGAAGAAGCGCAGGCCGCGCGCCAGTGCGTTACCGAGGGCCAGGCGATGGTCGTGCTGCTCGACTACACTTTGGCCCCGACGGGCAAAGACATTCTGACCGCCCCGGAAATCGTCGACGTTATGCGCGCCAGCATGGCCGACAACAAGGACTCACCAGTGTTTGCAGCGGCTCCGATGTTTCTGCGGGAGTCGTTGCTGATGCCTTACACGTTTGGACTGGAGTTTGTGCGCACCGTGCTCGCCGCCAAAGGCAAGGATACGGCCTACACTGGCATGCTGGAGAATCCGCCCATTGACACTCGCCAGATCATGCAACCCGAGACTTACCTGCTGAAGCAGGACGTGGCGCCGCTGGCTATTCCCGATCTCGACAAGCTGGTCGCGCCAGACTACGAGCGCTTCGACTTTGGCGGGATGGGCGAGTTTGACATCTACCTGCTGGCTAAGCAGTACGCTGGGGACGCGGCTCCCAGAAATTATTATCTGCATTGGCGCGGCGGGTACTACTTCGCAGCCCGCGCCAAGTCAGCGCCCAAGGGCCAGATCGCGATGCTGTACTTCTCGCGATGGGATTCGGCGGAAGCGGCGCGGGATTTTGCCAAGCTCTATGCCGACTATCTCCCCAAGCGCTACCAGAAGGCGGTTTTGCAGCCGCCCGCATCAACGAGCGCAACGAGTGCAACTGCCACTCCGCTTGTAATTACATTCGTAACCAACGAAGGCAAAGCCACGCTGGAAATCCAGGGCAACGATCTTCTTATCCTCGAAGGCTTCGATGACAAGGTCGCGGAGAAGGCGCGCGAGGTGTTATTGCACGGCATGACATTGCCGCAGTCGGCAGGAAAGAGCAGTAAGTAAAGCGCTGCCGGGCGTCAGCAGGGCTTAAGAGTGTGTGTGGGAACCCGTTGTGAGTTGGTACGGTGGAACGATTGCGCAAAATTGAGCCCCGCAGGGGCGGAATTGCTTTTAGCCCAGGGCGTAAGCCCTGGGTAAAGTGGGGAAAATTAACGAGTCCCTTTAGGGACGGCACAGTTCACATACACCCTCTTAAGTGGAGGTTCGCAAGGTGTGCACCTGCGCTTTTGACCGGGCCATGGCCGCCGGCGGAGTTTGTCACGGCACGAGCGGACTGTGACTGATCCCAGGCTCTGACTGTGGAGGAAGCGGAAGACGCGGCATCATCCCTGCTGTTCGACGGAGAATTCCTCGAAAGTGCGGCCGTTGGGACAAGTCTTGTTCTGCAGCGGGCGTTTCTTGTAGGGTTCGTGAAAATCGATCACGCTCTCTGGGTTCGCCCCGGAACACGGTTTCGGGTTCAGCAGCAGATGGCCTTGTGCTTCGCGTACGACTTCGCCGTTCGCCAGGTCACCGACCCGCGCGGTAAGGCTTCTCTGTGTCTGTCCGCTACTGGTGAGCAGAAATAGCAGCGCCGGGAGTAAGAGCAAGCGTGACTGCCGCATCGGTTGCCTCATTTCCTTGACTTCGGAGTGCTGGGGTTCGCTGCGGGCTGACTTCCCGCACCGTTCTGTTATCGTCCGCCGCTGCGAGTTGCTCCACTTCATACTCGTCGTAAGTCTTCTTTGACTCGTCGCACGTCTTTTTCCCTAACGCTTTCAGCTTCCACGGCGTCTGGAACTTCAGCGGACTGGCATCGGTAGTGCAAGGGCTGGTGCTGACGATGAGTTCGTCTTTTGTCTGCGACTGGATGGAGCCCCGGCCGATGTCTCCCACTTCGGCGCCGCAGCAAACCGACGAGGCGGCAAGGAACACGATGGCGAGTCTATGGTGCATACGAATCTAATCGCAGGTCGGCGTGACCAGCCTTTTTGGTTTGGCGTTCACGATTTCCGTGGCCTGGTCCGGATCAAAGTCGAAGCAATAGCTTATGTTCTTGTCCTTGGCGAAGGAATTGAGCGTCACGTTAAGGCGATGCGAGCCGCTGAGCAGTTGGACCGCATTCTCGGGAGACGAGTTGAGCAACAACGAAATCGTGACCGCAACCGGGCTCCCGGGTTGAATTATGGGGGCCTCGACCACGTTGGTCCCTTCGCTGAACTGAACATCTTCCGCGTTGACGTAGTTTTCTCCGGAGTTCGCCACGTTCTGGGCGACCAGGCGCGCAAAGGCGCGTTTGATGGCATCGGCAGCGTTGCCGTCATTTTTCAGAATCACCATGGACTCGAAGCGGATGGTCTTTTCTTTGGGCTCGTAGCTTACGAAAAGCGGGCTCTCGGCGATGACCGAGGTCTTGGGCTGACGATTGATCGTGCCCGCAAGTTCGACCAGCGCCTTGGGAATCGCCACCAGTGCGCCCAAAACTCCCAGCAGTACGGCTGCATTCCGGAACCACCCCTTGTCGGATTGCTTCATCGCCGCGAGTTCGCTCTCAACCGCCGCCACACGGGCCTCAAGGGGCAACACCCGCCCGTGCGGCGCGGGGGCCGGCGGCGGACTGGGCTGGCTGGAGAAATCGTCTTCGCCCGGTTTGCGAACGTCATCCATCGGGGTGGGCCTCGCTGACAGCGAATTTAACCAGAATTTCCGTTTTAGCTCACAACAGCCCCACACTATATACCCATCGAAAGATTCCAGTGCATAACTATTCTCTTTGGCTGGGCGCAGGCCTTGGGACAAAAGCGCCGAGCGGAAAAGCTCTCATCTCCGTTTCTGACACATTCTGTAACCTCTTTGTGACGTTCCCGTATGGGCCCGAAAGCAACCAGCCCAAATAGATCGCTGCGTGCCCGAAGAAGCTACACGGTTCTTCCTTTCATTCCCGCGTCACAATCCGATGTGACAAAAGTATTACAAACAGAACTCTCTTACGTTGTTAGTCTGGGATTGGCTCCTGAATCAACACATCACAGGGATCCACAAGCGACAACATAGGGGAGACATGACTGGAGAGAAGACAAATATCAACTGGATCACCACGGGCTTCATGCTCGCGTTTCACATCGGCGCGATCGCGGCCTTATTCATGTTCAGTTGGAAGGCGCTGATTGTCGGCGTGATTGTGTATTGGGTTGCGGGAAGCCTCGGTATCGGCATGGGCTATCACCGGCTGCTGACGCATCGCGGCTACAAGTGTCCGAGGTGGTTGGAATATGTAATGACCGTGTGTGCCACACTAACGCTGGAAGGTGGCCCGATCTTCTGGGTGGCCACGCATCGCGTCCATCATCAGCTCACCGACAAGCCGGGCGATCCGCACTCCCCGCGCGACGGCGGCTTTTGGGCGCACATGGGGTGGATTCTTACCGGACAGACCTTTCACAACAAGAGCACCGATCTGCTGGCTTACGTCCCCGACCTTCGCAAAGATAAGTTTCATCTGTGGATCAGCAAGTACCACTGGGTCCCTCTGACCACGCTGGGCGTGATTCTGCTGCTCGTCGGCGGCTGGGGAGTGATGTTCTGGGCAATTTTCCTGCGTACCGTATTGCTGCTGCACTCCACCTGGTTTGTGAACTCGGCAACGCACATGTGGGGTTCCAAACGCTTCGCCACCGATGACGACTCGCGCAACCTATGGTGGGTCGCCTATCTCAGCTTTGGCGAAGGCTGGCACAACAATCACCACGCCCATCCGCAATCGGCGCGCCATGGACTGGCGTGGTACGAGGTCGATGTGAACTGGTACGGCATCAAGACGCTGGAAGCGCTGGGACTCATCTGGGATGTCAAGCTGCCCAAGCTGGGATCGGCCCGTATCCAGCCCGTAGTTGAGCTGGAGTCCGCGGCACAACCGCAGGAAGAACTGGTCGGCGTTTAGCTTCGAAATCAAGCGGTATCGCAAAGGACGGCGTGAGCGGCGCCGTCCTTCTTTTTCTGCCCGCAGCCCTTCATCTGACCAATGCCGGCAAAGAGTTAAGATTACAGCGGAGGTGGTGAGCCGATGAATGCTGTTCTTCAGTCTTCCCACGCGAGCCTTGCCCGAAGGATGCTGCTCTCGGCTTGTCTGTGCGTTGTAGCAGTCCAGACGTTTGTGATGAGTCCACTTTACGTTTGGGCACAGAAGCCAGAGATCGCATGGAGTGCGCAGGAGAAGCCGATCTACGATCAGATTAAAACTTTGCGCAGCCTGCCCGACGACGTCCGGGCACGCACCACCAAGGACATTGCGCTGGAGAGTCGCGCTTTGCCGGCGAGCGAGAACAAGCTTCGGCTTGCAAATTACCTGGCGAGTCGCGCCACGGAAGGCGACTTCGGGCATGACACACTGCAGGAAGTCGCTACAACGCTGGCGGGGGCGTTGCAGCAGGCGCCGCCGGAAGATAAGCCAACAGTTTCGGTCGATGCATATGGCGAACTTGCGCAGTTAGTGCGCTACGAGCACGTACAGGCTTCGTTGGATACTCCGCAATTCAAGACTGCCATGACCAAGCTCGAAGCCGATGACCAGCGCCGCCAGAAAGCCGATTTCACCCTAACGGACTTGCAGGGAAAAACCTGGTCCTTGAGGGAGCTGAAGGGAAAAGTGGTGCTGGTGAACTTCTGGGCCACGTGGTGCCCGCCTTGCCGCAAGGAGATGCCCGATCTCAACACGCTCTACCAGCGATTCAAGGATCAAGGTTTCGTGATCCTGGCAATTTCCGATGAAGAGGCCGACAAAGTGAAGCCGTTTATCGCGGAGAGCAACATCAGCTATCCGATCTTGCTCGATCCCGGGCGAAAAGTTAACGAGTTGTTTCAGGTTCAGGGAATTCCGAAAAGCTTTGTTTATGATCGCGAGGGAAAGCTGGTGGCACAGTCCATCGACCTGCGCACGCAGAGGCAATTCTTGGAGATGCTGGGGCAGGCGGGGTTGCGATAGAGAGGGATCGCACGATTCCGTTGCGAACCGGTGGACGACAACAAACTGGTAGAGTATTACTGTTCTCTTCGATCCATTCGAGCCCGGGGGCAGGAGCAGGAGTGACTTCAGTTCGGTCGCAAGCTAAACAGAAGAATCGAAAGGGCACCCAATCTTCTCCTGAAACCGGTGTAAGTGCTTCAAGAAACAAGATGCGACCGTGGATATTGGCTCTTGTCCTTGCGGTTGCGACGGTCGCACTCTATTTCCCAGTCAGCCATCATCCGTTCGTCAATTACGACGACGACGCCTATGTAACCGAGAATGCTCATGTCCAGTCGGGATTGAACTGGAACACGGTCCGATGGGCGTTTACCACCTACGAATTCGTCAATTGGCATCCGCTAACTTGGATTTCTCACGCCCTGGATTGCCAGATGTTTCAACTGGATCCCGGCGGGCATCATGAGACTAGTGTTGTGCTGCATGCCCTGAATACGCTGCTGCTGTTCTGGGTGCTGCTGCGGGCGACCGGTTCTCCCGGCCCTAGCTTGGTGGTGGCGGCACTGTTTGCTTTGCATCCCATCAACGTCGAATCCGTCGCTTGGATCGCGGAACGCAAGAACCTGCTGAGCACGCTGTTTTTCCTGCTCGCGTTGGGGGCCTACCGCTGGTATGCGCGCGAACCTCGGGTGACACGCTACGCCGCCGTGGCGGCCCTATTCGCGCTTGGCTTAATGGCTAAACCGCAGGTGATCACCTTTCCCTTCGTGTTGTTGCTTTGGGATTATTGGCCATTGCAGAGAATGTTTGCCGACCGTACCGAGACATCGTCCGAAAACCTGGCGACGGTTCCTGCAAAGAGTTTTTCCTGGCTGATATTGGAAAAGGTGCCGCTCTTTGCGATTTGCCTGGCTAGCGCGGTCATTACGTTGCGAGCCGAGCACACGGGCGGCACACTCAGCGGAATCTACTTTCACCCATTCTCCGTCCGGTTGCAGAACGCCATCCTTTCCTACGTGCGCTATGTGGGGAAGGCGTTCTGGCCTTCGGGCTTGGCGCTGTATTACCCGTATCCCAGCGGAGATTTGCTGGTACTCTGGCAGGTAATCGCGGCATTCGCTTTTCTGCTTGCCGTCAGCGCTCTGGTCATCGCCAGCCGCCGCCGGCGTTATCTTTTGGTGGGATGGCTTTGGTTTCTGGGAACCTTGGTGCCGATGATCGGGCTTAGGCAAGTGGGTATCCAGGCGATGGCTGATCGCTACGCGTACTTGTCGTTCATCGGCCTGTTCATCATGGTCTGCTGGGGTGTGGCGGAGTGGGCGAGGCAGCGGCACATTTCCAGCGCGAACTTGGCCGTCGTCAGTGCCGTTGCGCTGGTGGCGCTGGCAGTCATGACTCACCGGCAGCTCGCCTATTGGGACGATAATGTCACGCTGTGGTCGCACGCAGTCGCGGTCACGAACAACAACTACATGGCGGAGGACCATCTAGGTGGAGCGCTGCTGGCCGACGGACAGCTTGAAGTGGCGATGCCGCATTTCTACCGGGCGGTATCGATAAACCCGGATGATCCCGACAGTAACCTCAATATCGGTGGTTACGAGCAACAACAACGGAATTTCCCGCAAGCCATCGCGCAGTACAAGAAGGTAATCAGTGCCACGGAAGACTCGGCAGTGGTCGATGCCGTGGTTCGAGCAAAGGCATTCAACAATATGGGCTACTCTTATCGCGAGTTGGGCGATTTGCCGCACGCGCGGGAGAGCTTTGAAGCGGCGGTGGCCTTGAATCCCCAATACCCGAAGGCATGGATTGGCTTAGGTCTGGTCGATCAAAAATCCGGGAACCTTGGCGCGGCGATTCAGGCGTACTCCAAGGCTATGAAGCTCCAACCTTCGGATTGGGGATATCTACTGCTCGCACGAGCCTTGGAGCAGAGCGGCGACAACAACGCCGCCCAGTCGGCCATTCAGCAAGCTAAGAGCATGACCGGCAACTTTGAAAACGCCCAGCGGGGCGCTGATCGATTACTTGCTCAATAGCTAACGCCTCGGCTGGCAACGGCAGGCCAGGCGCTTCAGCGGTGCTATCCTTTTCTCGTCGCCCCATGCGCATCACCAGCCGCAAAACAACCATCGCGTTCTTTATTACGCTCGGCGTCTGTCTGGCGGCGGCAGCGGCGGTCCTCAGCACCAGTTGGATCATTCTCAACTGGCGCGAGATCGTGCCTCTCATTCTGGGCGTGATTTTCTTTGGCTTTATTATCGCCGGGGTCATCCTCAACACCATTTTTCTTGTCCGCGAGATTCGTCGTAACGAGCAGCAAGACAGCTTTCTCAATGCGGTCACCCATGAGTTGAAGACGCCGATCACCTCCATCCGCCTGTACCTGGAGACCCTGCAGAAGCACAACGTGGACGAAGAACAGCGCCGCGAGTTCTATCAGGTCATGCTCGACGATACCCAGCGTCTGATGGGCACGGTGGATCAGGTACTGCGCGCGGCCCGTGTGGTGCAGAAGAACGCTCTGCTTTCGCGCAGCGAAGTTGAAATTGGTCCGCTGGTGCAGGACGCGTTAAATCTGGCGCGCATACGCCATCATTTGTCTCCGGAGGCGATGGACTGGGCGGCCGACGGCCGGCCTGCCGAGCGGCTTACCGTCATGGGCGATCGCGACGAACTGGCCACGGCCCTGTCCAACGTGTTCGACAATGCGGTTAAATATTCACCGAAAGACGTGCGTATTCGGGTTGAGGTGCTCACCCCCGATCTGCGGCATGTGCAGATTCGAGTGCAGGACAATGGCATCGGAATATCTCGCGGCGAACTGAAGCGCATCTTCAAGCGCTTCTATCGCGCGCTGGCGCCGGCCACGACGCCGGTAAAGGGCAGCGGCTTGGGTCTATTTATCGTGCGCGCCATCGCGCGCCGCCATGGTGGCAACGCCTACGCGGAGAGCGAAGGAGCAGGCCGAGGTACAACCGTCACCATCCAATTACCGAGGAATTCGCAGTGAGCGAAATACTGCTGGTCGAAGACGAGGAGCATCTGGCGCGAGGGTTGAAGTTCAATCTGGAAGCCGAAGGCTATCCCACCAGGGTGGTAGGCGACGGCGAGACCGCCCTGGAACTACTGCTGAAGAAGCACGACGAGTTTGATCTGCTGGTCCTCGATGTCATGCTTCCCGGCAAAGACGGCTTCGCAGTTGCCGCCGAACTGCGCAAGGCCAACCACTACATCCCTCTGCTGATGCTAACCGCACGCGGTCGCCCGGAAGATGTGTTGAAGGGCTTTGCCTCCGGGGCCGACGACTACCTGCCCAAGCCGTTCGATCTTGCCATTCTGCTGGCGCGCATTCGCAGCCTGCTACGCCGCCGCGACTGGAGCCGCACCTTACTCACGGATCCTCCGGCGCAAGTGCGCGTGGCCGAGCCTGAAGACGCCGGTTCCTTGCGCGAGTTCGACGTTTATACCTTCGCCGGCAAGGAGGTCGATTTTGGGACGCTGGAGTTGCGGGCCCATGGCAAGGTGTTTCGCCTGACCCTCATGGAAGCCGAACTGTTGCGCCATCTGATTCGCAACAGCGGCAAGATTGTCTCGCGTAAATCGATTCTCGAAGAGGTGTGGGGATTGCGCGAGGATACCGACACGCGCGCTATCGATAATTTTATTGTGCGATTGCGTAAGTACATCGAGAAAGACCCGTCGCATCCCCAACATCTGCTGACCGTACGCGGAGTGGGGTATCGCTTCCTGCCCACACCAGCCGACACGTAAGGCCAATGCAGGAATGCTTGGGTTGTCGGGGTTGTTGGAAGCCAAAACGGAAATTTCGGCTTACACTTCAACAGGTATATTTCCTTATTCCAAAAGTAAGGGACACACGATTTCCGAAAGGGGGCACACAATGAGCGGCTTCAATGGGTGGTTAAGGTTGACGGTTGTCGGCGTAGTGAGCGCCGTCCTTGTCGGGGCATGTCTGCTGGCCGCCCGGGTGGTTTCTGCCGCTGGACAGGCGGACCAGCAACCGGTGAAGAACAGTTACGCTCCCGTGGTAGATACGGAGACCTTTGCGACCATACATGACCGTATGGTCGCCGCAAAGGCCGGGATCATGAAACGGCAAATGGACCTGCTTGAGGAGCGTTACGACCTGAGCGACCGTCCGGCGAAGGGTGTGGTGATGGACCGCACCAAACCTGTGCAGGAAGGCGTAAGGGTAAAGTTACCTTCAGGCGTAACCTGGAACAAGCTTGCTAGCGAGACTACCGAGCAGATTCGCGAAATGGGCATTTTCCCCAAGGGGTTTCTACCTCTGCCGCACGCGAACCATCCTGAGGGCGGCATGGTCTTTCCGAACTTCGAGATTCAGGATCTATTGAAGCAGGAGAGCCGCGACCTGACGCGGTTCGATCTGGACTTCGATATTCCGGAGCGGTTTCTGGCGGAGTTTCCGCCGGCGATCTACCTGACGACACGGCCAGACCTGGGGGATGTCTCCCAGGGGCAGTTGGTGACCATCGCCAACTACTATGAGATGTTCAGCGGCATTTTGAATCCCAAGCAGATTGAGGGCCTGCGCCTGTTGTTGACGCCGTTTCCACAACAGCAGTTCAACCAGACAACGGACCGGCGTTCGGAGAAGCCGAGCCGCGGCGTAGCCTGTCTGGATTGCCATGCAAATGGCGGGACAAATGGCGCGTTTCATCTGGTGGGCGATATCCGGCCTCAGGAGTTTCGTCATCGCATTGAGACCCCGGCCCTGCGCGGTGTAAATATTCAGCGCCTCTTCGGCTCACAGCGGGCCCTCAAAACGGTGGAAGACTTCACGGAGTTCGAGCAGAGAGCGGCATACTTCGACGGCGATCCGGTGATTGCGACCAAGAAGGGCGTGAACGTGCTGGAGCGAGGAAGCCAGGTGCATTTCATGGCCGAGTTCCAGGAACTGCTCGACTTTCCCCCAGCGCCGAAGCTAGGTTGGGATGGCAAACTGGATCCAACGAAGGCCACGCCTGCTGAACTGCATGGGCAGGAGGTGTTCTTCGCTAAGGGACAATGCGCAACCTGCCATTCGGCGCCATATTATACGGACAACACCATGCACGATCTGCATGCGGAACGTTTCTACAAGCAGCAAATGGTGAATGGCATGATGATGGCTCACGACGGCCCCATCAAGACGTTCCCATTGCGCGGGATCAAGGACACACCGCCTTATCTGCACGATGGAAGATTGCTGACGCTGGATGACACGGTGGAGTACTTCAACCTAGTGCTAGGCACAAAGCTGACCGATCAGGAGAAGAAGGATCTTGTGGCTTTCTTGCGTGTCCTGTAACTGAGCCATCGATGGGCGCTTTCTGGCCCGCAATGCGGTCTGTTAGATGAACAATATGTTCAGCCGCTGAGGTCGTCGACCTCAGCGGCTGAAGCGATCTTTCTTCCTGCCCCTGGACGCGGGCGTGAAGGCCGCACTGCCCGTGCAAGCGGATACACCAATCCTGAAACCGCTCTAGCGCCCGAACTCCAGAACGGTAATGTCCTTGAATTGCCATATCGCGGGCGTTCCAAACACCGACTGCAACTTGGCGGCAACAGCGGGTGAATCGTCTTGCAGATTGTCCCGAGCCGGACCTTCACGCCGAATCATGACCCAGACGTGACGGAACCCAAACTTCGCTTTGGCCCAGGTGCAGCCAAACAGGCATCAACAGGAAGAAGGCTCCCTGAAAGCTGGCCTCGCCGTACCACCAGACATGTACGAAGTGCGGCCACGCCATCCGCGCCAGCGTCACCGTCGCGCCTTCATCCAGCCATAGACTTTTCGTACCGAGGTGGAAGAGACGGAAACACGCCCCGGCGAGCGTTACGAAAGTAAGTAACAAGACCCGGCCACGACGAGCAGATTCGAGGTCCCACGAAAAGTATTGCTTCGATACGGGATTGGCAAGCGGACGCTCGCTGGATGCGGGCATAAGCAGTAATCTTACAGCGCCAGGTCAGGCTCTCGCACGGTTTGTAACGGCCTGGGAGCAAATCGCAATACGCTGCTCCGCCCCGGGTCGAAGCTGACTCTAGCGTGCCCGGGCGAGTACCAGGGTCACATCGTCCGGCTGTTCACCGCCAGCTATCCAGTCGGTAACTGCGCCAGTCACCAGTTCGCTGATGCGCGCCAGCGGCTGATCGCGATGCCGCTGAATCAGCTCAATCAGACGCTCCTCGCCGAATTCGCCAAACTCGTTCTCCGGCTCGGTGACGCCGTCACTGTAAGCGATGAACATGTCTCCCGGCTCCATGCCGATCGTGCTTTCGTTGTAGCGCATTCCGTCGAATAGACCTACAACCGTACCGGAGGTCTCCAGACGCCGCACCTGCCCACTGTTGCTCATGACCAGGGGAGGAAGGTGGCCGGCATTGGAATACGTAAGCGAGCGCGATGCCGCGTCGTAGCAGCCCAGGAACATGGTCGCGTACTTTTCCGGCGGGGTGCTGCGATAGAGCTGATAGTTCAGGGTGGCCATCAACAATCCCGGCGCGAGTTGGGAATCGCAGGTGCCATCGCCGCGATAGTACATAGGGAGAGCGCTGTCGCTCGGGAGGCCGGCGTCCAGCGCCACCGACGCCAGGGTTCGCTCCGGCTCCAGCGAATAGGCGCGGACGAACGCGTGCACCGTGGCCATCAGCAGCGCCGCCGAGATACCTTTGCCGCTGATATCGCCCACGGCCAGCACCAGCTTGTCTTCGCGCAACGGAATGAAATCGTAATAGTCGCCGCTGACGGTACGCGCCGGGCGGCACACTCCATGTACCTCCAGCGTGGCCAGGCCGGACAAATCGGCAGGGAAGAGGAGGGCCTGCACCTCGTGTGCAATCGCCAGTTCGCTCTCCAGCCGCTGCTTCTCCTTTTGCTCGCTCATCAAGTTCGATAGCGACTGGGTCATGGAGTTGAACGATTGCTCCAGCGCGGCCATCTGATCGTGGGTGCGCACCTTGATGCGATAAGCCAGGTTGCCACGATTCACATGCTGGGTTGCAACGTAGAGATCGGCGACGGATTTGGTGATGCTGCGGGTGAGCCTCATGCCGATGAACAGGGCTATCAGCTCGATGACACCAAAAAAAATTGCGATGCCAACCAGAACATCGAGGAAGATCTCGGCTTTGTCTCCGAGGGCGCTGAACAACGTCGCATACAGCATCGAAGGGCGAGTATCGACCAGCACTAGTCCGGTCAGGGATTTTCCCGTATGCCAATCGATAGCGCTGAATCGAGTGGCGAATGGAATGTGCTTATCGAAGCTGTTTGCGGGAGGTGGCACACGTCCGGCCTCCACCCTCGAGCTCGCGTTTTCACCCGACAGGCTTACCGTCGCGTGTGAATCTCCCATGTCGATGATCAGCTTATCTTTATCGGGTACTGAAGAGGATTTAGGAGTGCGAGGGGAGCTACTCGATGCAGTATCCGATTCTGTTTTTTTGTCCTCGTCTGGAGGAAGCACAGTTACCGATCCTAACTGCGACGCCGCCATCCGCAGCAGGTGCGGAGTGACGGGCACATTGGAGATCACTGTCAGGCGATGAGAACCGGCTTCCACGTGTTTGACCACGCGAAGGTGCAGACGCTTGCCGTCCAGCACAAATCCGGCGAAATCTCCCTGAATTGCCGCAGATTCACGGACCGGTTCGACGCCTGGAGCTGGCCTGCCTGCCGCCAGAACGAAAGGCTTATCTCCGTCCCAGACGCTTACCACGCGATTGCGGAAACTCTCATCGGAAGCGCTGGCGATCTCGGCGGCCAGTTGCTCATTCAACTTCTCGGAGCGCGCCAAGCTGCGAAATTGCATGGCCAGGGACCGGTTGGCTGATTCCAGGTGCTGCAATTCCGATTGCAGGTCCGACATGGCGACATAGGTTGCAAATTGTCCCGCAAAGAGGTAGCCGGCGACAATTGCCATCGTCAGCAGCAGGACGATGGGAATGACGCCGATGAAGACGTAGGTGACGATTAAGCGGTTACGCAGGCGCCACATGAACTGCCGACGCATCCAGCGTAGGCCCATCAGTGTGGCGCAGACAGCAAAGATAAAGACGAGGAAGCTGGCCCAGCCGCTCAGCATTGTCTCGTTAGGCGCACGGAAAATCAAGCGCAGCAGTTCCAGGATCAGGGCCAATCCGCCAAACCACAACGTGGTTCGCCCCAACTTGCTCTTGGGGCGGAGGACCCTTTGCAGCCGGGCCTTGATTTCTCTGGACTCTGGAAGCTTGAACACCATAGGGTCTTGGAATTATTGCTGTTCGGTGGCGTTCGCCGCCAGTATTAAGTTTTTACGGTTATGCGCCGGGAAACGTTCCAATGTTTGCGAGGCCGTGCCGCTCACGACAACCTTCTCAGATCTCGGGATAGAGATCGAAAAACGCCTCCACGCTCGTTCGCAACTGCCGCTCGATCTCCTCTTTCGAGCCTTCGATAATATGCAGCGTCACGTGGGCCTCGCGCCCATTCTTCAGCTTTACCGCACCCTCGCCTACTTCGGCGACTTCTTCTGACGGCAGAAGACGCATTCCATACACCAGGGTCAACTTTGCCATGCCCTGATTCTAAACGTTCCCCAAATCGCAGGCACTTGTTAGAATCCGGACGGTACATTCTGTTCGTTCAAGCTTTTGAGTAGCAAGCCATTATTTCCTGTGTGCGCCTCACGACGGGTGCGGTTGCATCTTCCGGCGCGGCGCGGAATCTAAGTCCAGTCCTATGCCAGACAATGTGCGTAACGTCATCATCATCGGTTCCGGATGTTCGGGACTGACCGCCGCGATCTATGCTGCCCGCGCCAATCTTAAGCCACTAGTCATCGATGGACATGAGCCCGGCGGGCAGCTTGCCATCACCACGCTGGTGGAGAATTTTCCGGGATTTCCAGACGGCATCCAGGGGCCGGAACTCATCGAGAACATGCGTAAGCAGGCCGCGCGTTTTGGCGCCGAGTTTCTCGCTGGCCATGTGGCTGCGGTGGACCTCAGCCAAAAGGGCCCTGCCGGCAGCAAGAAACCGATCGAGGTGAACTTAGGCCGCGAGAGGTTGTTGACCCGTACCCTCATCATTGCCAGCGGCGCTTCGGCGCGCTGGCTGGGCCTACCCAACGAGCAGGCACTCATCGGCCACGGTGTTTCCTCTTGCGCTACCTGCGATGGGTTTTTCTTCTCGGGCAAGGAGATAGCCGTTATCGGTGGCGGCGACTCGGCCATGGAAGAGGCCTTGTTCCTGACCCGCTTCGCGGCCAAGGTCACCGTCATTCATCGCCGCGGCGGTTTCCGGGCTTCCAAGATTATGCTGGACCGCGCCCGCAAGCATGAGCAGATCGAGTTCCTCACCGATACCGTTGTAGATGACGTGTTCGACGTGAGCAAAAAGGAAGTTACTGGGCTGCGGCTTCGCAACCTGAAGACTGGCGAGCAGTGGGACCTTCCGGTCAGCGCCATGTTCCTGGGCATCGGGCACACACCAAACGCACAATTCGTGGGTGAGCAACTGGCTCGCGATGGCGACGGGTATCTCATCCCCGACGGGTACGTCTGTTCTCGGGCGCTTGGTGTATTCATCAGCGGCGACGTGGCCGACCGCCATTATCGGCAGGCGGTTACGGCTGCGGGAACGGGATGCATGGCCGCTCTCGAAGCCGAAAAGTATCTGGAAGAGATCGGGAAATAGAAACGGGACGTTCGGGTAGCGCGGGCCTTCGGAGCGTAGGTGAGAAGCAAACTTGGCATTTGCCAGTGGACTTGATGGGTGAAAATCCAGCGCCGTAGGCGCGGCACAGTTTAGCCCAGCACAGAGCTGCAGGCGGAGTGCTGGGTAAAGTAAGGAATGAATCCGAGTCCCGTAGGGACGGCAGGCTTCTCACACGGAGTCTTTAGTGTGGTCCTCCCAAGAGGGAATTGCTTCGCGGCGACGGATGAGATAGGCGACGAATCCCTACATTTGTACGAACGCTGGACAACATGGCAAAGCCACCCTCCGACGAGTTCCTCCGCGCTGAACAGGCGGCACAGTTCACCCTTGAGCGCGCCAGTCTGCGTCCGCGTATCGGCGTGGTACTGGGATCGGGACTCGGCGCCGTCGCCGATGACCTAAGAGACGCGGTCCGCATCCCTTACGAAGA
>DATCCF010000321.1:0-7143 GCA_036511435.1 Terriglobales bacterium
GCTCTGCGCGATACCCGTCCGCACCGCGGCATTCCTCTTTCCTGCGGATGGTTCGACGGCCAGATGGAGAACAACGACGTTTGCGGCGTCATGGCCTCTCCCGCCCATCGCCCGGTTTGCGTGAAGGACGGCGATAATCCCGGGTTGTAGGTGCGCACCGGCGGGAGCGCGCGCGCACTCAACGTTGAGGAAGCGAGAACTCGCGAATGGAATTGTTCTATGCTACAATCAATGCATACCACTAAACCCTTAAGTTGTTGACTTTTATAGTAGATAAGGGTTGCCTGAGAAGGTAACGGACCCTTGCGAGTCCGGGTGTGAGCAACGGGGAACGCACGCTCGATGTGTTGCCGTTGGAATGGAGCAGGATGCCCCCGAAAGATTCCGAGTCGGCCGCAGATGCGGCTCCCGAAAACAACAAATCTCTCGCAGTTCCAAACGAAAAATTCACCCAGAAAAACGGGAAGAATGGCAATGGTAAGTCGGACGGAGAGTACACCGCCGATTCGATCAAAGTGCTTGGCGGCATGGAGGCGGTGCGCAAACGCCCGGCCATGTACATCGGTTCGACCGGCGAATTGGGACTGCACCACCTGGTTTACGAAGTGGTGGACAACTCGGTGGACGAAGCGCTCGCGGGATTTGCCGACCACATCGACGTCTCCATTCACATCGACAACTCCATCACGGTTGTAGATAACGGCCGCGGCATTCCGACAGAAGAAATGGACGTGGACGGCGAGCGCCTGCCGGCAGCTCAAGTGGTGATGACCGTGCTGCACGCTGGCGGAAAGTTCGATACCTCGACCTACAAAGTTTCTGGCGGCCTGCACGGGGTGGGAGTTTCCTGCGTCAATGCGCTCAGTCATCTGCTGGAACTTGAGATCTGGCGCGAGGGCTCGGTTTGGGAGCAGAGCTACTCCAAGGGCGAACCCATCACGAAGCTGAAAAAGACCGGCACCACCAAGAAGCGTGGTACCAAGGTCCACTTCCTGCCCGACAAGGAAATCTTCACTGCAACGGAATACAACTACGACACCCTGGCCCAGCGCTTGCGCGAAATGGCGTTCCTGAACAAGGGGCTGCTCATCACCCTCACCGACGAGCGCACCACCGACCAGAAGACCGGCGAACCCAAGCGCGCGGAGTTCAAATACAACGGCGGGATCGCCGAGTTCATCAAGCACTTGAATCGTGGCAAGAGCGTGCTCCACGACAAGCCTATCTACATGGAAGCCGAACGTGACGACGTGGCCATGGAGATCGCGCTGCAGTATAACGACGGCTATTCCGAGACGGTATTCAGCTTCGCCAACAATATCAACACGGTTGACGGCGGTAGTCACCTGTCGGGTTTTCGCACGTCGCTGACGCGCACCGTCAACTATGCGGGCCAACAACTCGGTTTGTTCAAGGATGTGAAAGAGAACCTTACTGGCGACGACGTTCGCGAAGGTCTGGTAGCGGTAGTGAGCGTGAAGCTGTCGCAGCCACAGTTTGAAGGACAGACCAAAGGCAAGCTCAATTCCGATATCGCCGGCACCGTGCAGGCATTCGTGAATGAGCGCCTGGGAGCTTTCTTCGAGCAGAACCCTTCGGTCGCCAAGAAGATCATCAACAAAGCTGTCGAGGCCGCTCGTGCTCGCGAGGCCGCTCGTAAGGCCCGTGATCTCACCCGCCGCAAGGGAGCTCTCGACGGGGGAGGCTTGCCCGGCAAGCTGGCCGACTGTTCCGAGCGCAACCCCGATCGCTGCGAGGTCTATCTCGTCGAGGGTGAGAGCGCAGGCGGCACCGCCAAGCAGGGACGTGACCGCCGCTTCCAGGCAATTCTTCCGCTGAAGGGCAAGATCCTGAATGTCGAAAAAGCGCGTTACGACAAGATGCTGGGCCACGAAGAAATTCGCGCCATGATCACGGCGCTGGGAACCGGCATTGGCAAGGACGATTTCGATGTTTCGAAGTTGCGCTACGGCAAGATCATCCTGATGACCGATGCCGACGTGGACGGCTCGCACATTCGCACGCTGCTGCTCACGTTCTTCTTCCGCCACATGCAGGAACTCATTAAGCGAGGCAACATTTACATCGCGCAGCCGCCGCTGTATCGCATCAAGAAGGGCAAGTTCGAGCAGTACATCAAGAACGACGCGGAGTTCGTGCGGGTCATGGTGAAACGCGCCGCCGACGGCCTGGTCGTCCGCTACGGCGAAGGCGCCGCGGTGCTGGAAGGCGCTCCGCTTACCAAGTTCATGACCACACTGAACGACTTTATCGGCTTCTTCGACAAGGTGAACAAGCGCATTCGCGATGAGAAGATTACCGAGGTGCTGCCGAAGGCAGACCTGTTGAAGCGCATTGACTTTGAGGGTGACAGCAAGAATCCTCCCAACAAGATCGTCGCGTTGGAAAAGGCGCTGAAGGCGATTGCCAAGGACCGCGATATCAAGTCGGTTACGCTGCGCTTCGAAGAAGAGCACAGCCTGTGGGAGTGCGTCTTCGTGAACTCGCAGGGCGCCGAGCACGTTATCAATTGGGAACTGGCGTCTACGCCGGAGTATCGGCAGATGATGTCGAAGTACAAGCAGATCGAACTGTACATGCAGCCCCCGTACTACATCGAGACGGTGAAGAAGGACGCCGGCTCCGCCGCGAATGGCAAGGAAGAACTCAGCGACGCCGAGCGCGCCGACCAGGAGAAGGCTGAGCAGAAGAGCCCCAAGACCTCCAAGCGCAAGACTGAGGCGGAAACCGTGGAGAAGGCCTCGGCGCGCGAACTCTTCGACTACGTGCTCAACGAGGGCCGCAAAGACTACACCGTGCAGCGCTACAAGGGCCTGGGCGAGATGAGTTCGCAGCAGCTTTGGGAGACCACCATGGATCCCGAACGTCGTACCCTGCTTTCGGTGAAGCTCGAGGACCTGACCGAGACCGAGACCATCTTCACCACGCTGATGGGCGAAAACGTCGAGGCCCGCCGCAAGTTCATCGAAGACAATGCGCTGGAAGTGAAGAACCTGGACATCTAGGGCTGTGTGCGAAGATATTGCTCCTTAATAACAATTCGACGACGTGCCGGGACCATGTGCGATGAGTATCAAAGACACGGATGTAAAGAAGTTATGGGGTTTATCCGCAGGGCGGTGCAGCCGCCCGGGGTGTGATGAGCTCTGCATCCGATTCTTAACCGACGATCCCACTGTTATCGGAGAGATGGCCCATATCATTGCGAAGAGCCCGGATGGCCCGAGAGGTGTTTCTGATGGTGGCAGTGATACCTACCAAAATCTAATCTTGTTATGCCCAACACATCACACCGAAATCGACAAAGCCGCACCAGGCACATTTTCGGCGGACGTGTTGCTGGATTGGAAAAAGCAACACGAAGCAGAAGTCAACGATGGATTTTCCAGTCCGGTCTATTCATCCAGTGCGGAAATGGCTACGTTTGTCAAACGTCTCTTGATTGAGAATGAGACCGCTTGGAGAACATATGGTCCGGACTCTCCTACTGCTCAATCGAACCCACTTAGCAATCTACATTTGCTCTGGCCCTTGAGGAAGTTAGATACCATCGTCCCGAATAATCGCAGGATTGTTAACATAATTCAAAGGAACTCTACTCTTTTCGACGTGCCCGGATATGCAGCGGCATGTCTCTTTGTCGAACACGCAGAAGGATTTGAGGGCGAATCAGCAGAATACTGTCCGAAACGCTCTGGAACTTCGGCTTAGCGGGCTCCCCCACACTTCGTATACTGCTGGCTGCCAGGGAGGAGGACCCTGCTCCTGCGACTGATTGCCCAAGAGTGAATGTGCTAATGCCAACAGATATAACAAGGATCGAGAGTGCACTAATGGCGGTTTATCTTCAAGTGAGGCTGCCGAGCGCGGTCAACCACCGAGCCGACCGCTCCGCAACCGAGGGCGTATTCGCGGACACAAGCGCGTTTAGCGTTCCTGATTCTACGAAACGTCCTAGAAGCCGGCTTCGGGGCAAGTTGGCGATCCGTCTCCGGACGACACCCGTTCTCCTCTGCAGGCCCTACGGCGCGAAGTAGCTGGAGATGTCGAGGATCAGTTGCGTGAGCCCCGACGCATACGCATCGACCTTTCCGTTAGTGGTGGACACGATTGCCATGTTGGAGGTGATCCAACCGTCGATCGCATTCAGCGTCGAGAACTGTAGAGGCCGACCGATGCCGTCCGGCCACAGCGTGAGGTAGCCCAGCGCGCCAGGCGGAACAACCGTCGCGTTGAAGACATACGCCCGCGCCGCAGCCGGCGGTCCGCACGGGCCATTGGAGACATCTACGGGAGGGGTCAGGGTTCCGCTGAAGGGCGGACCCAGTTGGCGGGTGTCGATGACCCGGCAGGGTGCCGCGGGATACAACGACAGTCCCCCTTGACCCGCCGGTGCGAAGTAGCCGTTGATATCGATTACCAAGTTGGTGTCGTTGTTGGCAAAGGCGGCGATCTCCCCGCCCGTGCCCGCGGGCACAATAGCCGCATTGGCCACAATCGTTCCCGTAAGGTTATTAAGCGTGGAGACCGGATGCTGCGGCATCTGGTCTTTCGGCCACACCTCCAGATAACCCAACGGATCCCCCAATGCCGGGTAAGGTACCGCCGTGAAATTGAACGAGTAGGCCTGCGCGTTGACGCCGGCGGGTATGCACGGGCTCAACAGCACCGGGAAATCGCGCTCTACCAAGGCCGACAGGTGCGGCGAACCCAGGCCAGGGGGAAAGGTGGTGTAGCGCGTGTCGGCCACGCGGCAGGGCGGCAAAGGATAGAAGGCCAGAGTGGAGCCGGAGGTCGGCGCGAAGTAGCCATCGATGTCGAGGATCACGTTGGTCGTTTGGGTGACGTAGACGCTGACGTCTCCGCTGCTGCCCGCCGGCACGATGGCAGCGTCGGCCTTGATGCGACCGTCGAGCGAGTTCAGGGTGGAGATCCCCGGCCGCTGCTGTCCGGCGGGCCATATCGTCAGGAACCCCAAATATCCTTGCGGAACAACCGTAACGTTCAGCGAATAGGCAGCGGCCGTGGTGGGAATGTTGCAGCCGCCCTCTTGCAGTATGGGGAAGCTTCGGAAAGTTCCGCCCTGAATCGGGCCGTTGCCGCCGTACTGCGGCCGCGTATCCACCAGGCGGCAAGGGGTCACCGGAACGAATTGCACAGGGCTCGCAGTGGCCCCCGACAGACGGAAGACCGTGCCACTACCGTGAGTCCCGCCTTCATAGGTCGTCCCGTAGAAGTTGCCGTCGGTAGCTTGCACCAGCTTGCCGTAAGGAAGTATGCCATCAGCGCAATTCGGCTGAGAGCAAAAGTCATACAGCGTGGTCAGCGTGCCCGCCGGGGTGATTTCGAAGACCGTGCCACAGGCGACACCGCCACAATTGCCATGGTCCCCGCCTCCGTTTGTTGTCCCGTAGAAGTTGCCATCGGTGGCCTGCACCAACTCGCCGTAAGGGAGGTCGCCGTCGGTGCAGTTTGTGCTGGAACAAAAGTTGTACAGTGTGGTCAGTATGCCCGCGGGAGTGATCTTGAATACCGTGCCCCCGACAGGTCCCGGGTAGCCGCAGTAGCCACTAGGCCCACCCCCGCTCGTAGTCCCGTAGAAGTTCCCGTCGGTGCCTTGCACCAGCCCTGCCTGGGGATAGCAGCCACCAGCGTTGTCGAAGCTGTGCAGCGTAGTCAGTGTGCCCTGCGGGGTGATTTTGAAGACCGTGCCACAGCCGATAGAGGAATATATTGTACAGTTGTTGCTGGTTCCGCCTGCATATGTTGTCCCGTAGAAGTTCCCGTCGGTGCCTTGTACCAAGCTCCGGGGGTACTCGCCGTCGGCGCAGTTGTTTAGGGAGCAAAAGAAGTAAAGCGTGGTCAGTGTGCCGTCCGGGGTGATTCTGAAGACCGTTCCGCCCTGGCCGCCGGCTGTGCCGTAGAAATTCCCGTCACTGCCTTGCACCAGCGTGGCGGAAGGGTTGGAGCCGTCGCTACAATACGGCTGCGAGCAAAAATTGTAAAGCGTGGTAAGACTGCCTCCCGGGGTGATTTTGAAAACCGTCCCACACCCGACACGGCCGCCAAAATCGCAACTAGGGTCATCATTGGCTCCGCCCTGGCCAGTTGTCCCATAAAAGTTACCGTCAGCGCCTTGTACCAGCCCGGCGTCAGGGATTGAGCCGTCGGCGCCGTCGAATGTGTGCAGCGTGGCCAGCGTACCGCTTGGGGTGATTTTAAAGACAGTGCCGTCGGCGTAAGCCCCCTCGTCGGAGCTCGTTGTCCCGTAGAAGTTACCGTCGGTGCCTTGCACCAGCCCGGCGTGAGGCCAAATGCCGTCCGTGCAGTTCGTTTGAGAGCAGAAGCTGTAAATCGTGTTGAGGGTTTGAGCAGGCGAGGCAATCACCGTCAGCAGCACAAGACCCAGAACCAGGCAGACTACTTTCGAGACTACCCACAGTGCCGCCTTTCCGCCCTGCTTCGTTACGAGACTAATCAGCTTAAAGATTCGTATTTTTGTCATTGATCTGGGATTTCCGTTTTAGCTCCCAACAGCCTCACACTATATCCCCCTTTAGGAACTCCAGCGTACAAATATTTTCTTTGGCCGAGCCCAGGGCTCGGAACAGAGTCCAGACTATGCGAATGCGAGCCCCCAACTGCTGGTCGCGGCCTTCCCATCTGGTTTTGTCAGACACCCCTCCCTTCGCTGTTGGTCGGGATCGATTTCCCGGCTCCCACAGCCTCGGCTATCCCGCCGGAAGCGACAGCCCAGCGATCCGCCGGAGCATACTGCCAAACAACCGTTTCGTCAGATGGCTCTCCGCCAACAGCAGCCAATAATAGCGGGCATGTTTCACCAGCCGTCCACCCGTCTTCACCAGCCGCTGCTGCAAGCTGGTCAGCGACCAGTTCTCGATGCGCTTGGGCAACGCCAGCCGCCGCCATAAATTCCCCAGATTGTAGGCCAGCAGGCTCAGCGCCAGCCGCACTTGGTTCGAGCGAAAACGGTGACAGGAGAGGCGGGTCATCTTCACCGCCTGCTTGCCCTCCTTGATCCATTGCTCTGCCGTCCCCCGCTTGTTATAGAACCGCACTACCGCTCGGCTCGGAGTTTCCAGGTTGGTCACGATGAATCCG
>DATCCF010000322.1:0-5118 GCA_036511435.1 Terriglobales bacterium
CGCCGCCGCTGGCGCGACCGGCAAGCCGTTCATCTATCTGTCGGCTGGCGTGAGCAATTCCGAGTTCATCGAGGACCTGGAATTCGCCGCCGAAGCCGGCGTGAAGTTTAACGGCGTGCTCTGTGGACGGGCCACCTGGAAGGATGGCATCCCGATCTTCGCCGAGAAGGGCGCCGCCGCTTTCCGCGCCTGGCTGGAAGACGAAGGCGTAAAGAACATCGGTAATGTAAACAATGCGCTCAAGGCCGCGACTCCCTGGTACAGCATTTACGAGGTGTAGGAAGCGGTCGCTACCCGTTAGACCTGCATTGACGAGGACACTCAAGCATTTTGGTGCGCGGAAAATCTCTGCGCGCCATTGTTGCGAACCCGCGGCAGGTCAGCGGCGACGACGCCGCGATCTCCAACATCTATAAATGCATGAAAACCGAAGTTCGTCTTGTGATCTCACGAGCACACATTCTTTTCACCTCGGTCGCAATTGTTAGTGTCGGCGCAGCGCTTTGGTTGGCGCCCTCCTCTGCCGCCCAGAATTCCGGCTTCCGCAATGCGCCTGCATCGGCCGCGGAGATGAAAAACCCTTATAAAAGCGCCTCCGCCGTGGCAGCCGGCAAGAAGCTGTATGCGCTGAATTGCGCGCAGTGTCACGGCAGCAATCTTCAAGGAATAGGACCGGCGCCTGCACTCGACCGCGCTCCAGCCAAAGACGCGAAACCTGGAGAGTTGTTCTGGTTCATCACCAAAGGAAAGCTGGAATCGGGCATGCCTTCGTGGGCGAACCTGTCGCAACAGCAGCGCTGGCAGATCGTCACGTTCCTGGAGTCGCAAGGCACCACGAAGGCCGAGGTGAAGTAGCGTTCACCAAGTGGGGAGGTGCACAACGTTGCTTTCGCCGACGTTGCGCCGTCGGGAACAAACCGCAGATCCTTCGACTGCGCGCCCGCCCGACCCGCAAAAGAAGCGGGTCGGAAAGTCCTTGCGGGCGCTTCGCTCAGGATGACAACCTCAAGTTCATGAATAATCCATTGCTGCTCAGGATTTGTCGTCCCTGCTACTGCTGCGATTTACGCAAAATCCGCTATAACAGAGTTGTGAGTGCAAGCAATCCCTTCTTCGCTCCCAAGACGGCCTTGATCACAGGCGCGTCCAGCGGCATTGGACTGGAACTGGCACACCTGTTTGCGCGCGACGGCTATCGTTTGGTACTGGTGGCGCGCACTCGCGGCGCGCTGCGTGAACTCGGCGACGACCTGCAATCGCGCTACAGCGTGACTGTACGTATCTCACCCAAGGACCTGGCACATCCGGCCACGCCGAACGAGCTTTATCAGGAATTGCAGGAAGCCGGCATCGTTCTCGACGTGTTGGTGAACAATGCCGGCTTCGGCGGCGGCGGACCGTTTCTTTCCACCGAATGGACCAACGAAGCCGAGATGATGCAGGTGAACATGGTGGCGTTGACCCATCTCACCAAGTTGTTTCTGCCGCAGATTCGCGCGCGCGAGGGCAAAGTGCTCAATGTCGCCAGCACCGCCGCGTTTCAACCCGGGCCATTCATGGCCGTGTATTACGCCAGCAAGGCTTACGTACTGCATTTCACCGAAGCGCTCGCGGAAGAGTTGCGTGGCACTGGCGTTACCGTGACCTGCCTCTGTCCGGGACCGGTGAAAACTAACTTCCAGAAACGCGCACATATCGGCGACACAAAGTTGGCGACGAGTCCTCTGCTGGTGGACGTGCGCGAAGTCGCGCGTGTGGCCTATGAAGGCATGAAACAGGGCAAACGCGTGGTCATTCCCGGATGGAAGAACCGCTTTGGCGTGCAGATGCTGCGCTTGTCCCCGCGCGAGATGGTGACTAAGGTGATTCGGAAGATTCAGGAGTCGAAGTAATTAGGGTTGGCGGATCGCTGGAAACAGCATTGCTTCAGATCGACGGCGGGCGGTACCGCAGATCCCCTCGGCTGCGCTCGGGGCAGGCACTTCGACTCCGGTGGCGAAGCGCCGCCTCCACTCCGTCGAAAAACGTGCCGGGGGAAAGTGAGTGCGCAGCATAGAGGTCCTTCGACTCGGTCGCCACGGCGACCTCGCTCAGGATGACAGAGGTTGAGGGATGACCGTTTTTCATCCCTATGGGTGGGCCGCAGGCCCATGTGACACTCAGGATGACATCGCATACATCCTCAGGATGACATCACGTACTCGCGCATTGACTGAATGCTGACCGCTGACCGCTTCCTACAACCCAAACAACTCCCGCAGCCGCTTGGTTTGCGCGCGACTGACAGGGACCTCGGTCTGTTTTTTGTCTTCCATGCGGATCTGGTACGAGCTCTTGAACCAGGGCACGACTTCCTTGATGCGGTTGATGTTTACCAGATACGAGCGATGCGCCCGCCAGAACATGTTGGGGTCGAGTGAATCGAGCAGCTCTTCCAGGGTGCGACAGTTCGATTGGCCTTCCATGGCGGTCGCAACCACCGTGATGACTCCGTCCTCAATTGACGCGTAGCAGATGTCCTTCTGGTCCACGAGAAAGAGCCTGCCGCCGGACTTGAGCAACACTTTTGCGGCTGGCGGACGCGCCTGCTGCTCCAGCATCTTGACGATGGTCCCCATCTGATCGCCGGGCGAGCCGGCGGTCTCCAGCTTTTGCCGGGCCTTCTCCACCGCCTTCGCGACCCGCTTCTTGTCGAACGGCTTCAGTAGATAGTCAACCGCGTTCACTTCGAACGCCTTCACCGCATACTGGTCGTACGCGGTGGCGAATACGATTTGCGGCAGCGGCACTTTCTTGTCGATCAGCTTCTTGATGGCGCCGAAGCCGTCAAGTCCCGGCATTTGCACGTCAAGGAAGAGGAGTTCCGGCGAGAACTCCTTGATTAAGTTCACTGCGTCCATGCCGTTCTTGCCTTGCGCGACGACGTCCACATCAAGCTCTTTCAACAGATAGGCAAGTTCGTCGCGCGCCAGTTGCTCGTCATCCACAATGACAGCGGATAGTGACATTCAATCTCCCGAATCCAGAACTGCTCAAGCACAACTATACCGAGATGGAGCGCCGGAACCAACCCGGCGAAGGAAATCTGGCTGCTCGGAACGACTTACATGCGGCATCCTCAGAGATCACCGCGGTTCAGGCGAACGCAGGTCCCTCCGCTCGCCCGCCGCGGCGGGCTCGGTCGGGATGACAAGCTGTAAACGCCTGACAGCCGAAAACTGATGGCTGACGGCTGACAGCTTCGTTGTCGTACACTGATTCCAAACATGGTCGTCATCTACGGTATCCACTCGGTTAGCGAGGCGCTGAAGTCGGGGGCGCGCAGCTTTGAATACGTCGGCATTGCGCGCGAGCGGCATGACCAGCGGGTGCAGCGCCTGATTGACGACTGCCGCGCCAGCGGCGTGCAGGTGCGCTTCCTGCCGCGCGAGCAACTTGATCGCACGGCGAACACGAATACCCATCAGGGCGTCATTGCGGTCACTAGCAGCAAACAATACGCGGACGTGGATACCCTGCTCGAGCAGCGCCATGGTGAGTACAGTTTCCTGGTTGTTCTCGACAGCGTGGAAGATCCTCACAACCTGGGCGCTCTCATCCGCACTGCCGATGCCGCCGGCGCGGACGGCGTCATCATCCCTGAGCGTCGCGCCGCCGGATTGACAGGCACGGCCGTCAAGGCTTCGGCGGGAGCGTCCGAGCACTTGCCGATTGCGCGTGTGACCAACATCTCGCGCACGCTGGATGAGTTGAAAGAGCGCAACGTGTGGACGGTTGGGCTCGACGAACGCGGAACTCAGAGCTACGACGAAGTGGATTACAACATGCACTGCGCCATCGTGCTCGGCGCCGAAGGTAAGGGAATGCACAGCTTGGTCCGCGGGCGCTGCGACTTCCTGGTTTCCATTCCCATGTTCGGCAAGGTGCCATCGCTGAACGTGTCGGTGGCGGGTGGGGTGGTGATGTATGAGTTGGTCCGCCAGCGCCGCGTTGGACATAACCCCGGGAAGGCCCCGTCCCCCAAATGAAGCGGTTGCCACTATTGTTGTTGATGGTGCTGGCAACTCTGCGGCCTGCGCTCGCCATCGACCGCGAGGCCTTCACCATCTCCCGCTATCAGCTTGAGGTGCAAGTGGACCGCTCGGCTCATGTGATCGCGGCCACCGGCAAGCTCACTCTGCGCAACGATTCCAACAAGCCACAGAAGCTCGCCACCTTGCAGGTATCGTCCTCTCTGGCATGGAACGCCATCGCTCTGGATGACAAGCCCGTGCAGTGGCTCGGCGACAACTACACTTCGGACATCGATCACACGGGCAGCCTTTCGGAGGCGATCGTCACACTGCCCAAAGAAGTTGCTCCGGCGGCTACGGTCACGCTCGATGTGCAATACGGTGGAACCATCACGCCTGATGCCACGCGTCTTACGCGCATGGGCGCTCCCGCCGAAGTGGCTGCGCGCAACGATTGGGACGAGATCAGCGATCCCTTCACCGCCGTGCGGGGACTGGGCTATGTCGCGTGGTATCCCGTGGCAATCGAAGCCGTGAGCCTGAGCGACGGCAATGCCGTCTTCGACGCCATCGCCCGCTGGAAGCATCGGCACGACCGCAGCGAGTTCGACGCGGCGTTCGTGATCGAAGCGGGCGATGGCAAGCAGCCATTGCGCATTGTGACCAACATGGCTGACTCGGGCGAAGGCAAGCTGGTTCCGGAAGTGCGCGATGACAAGACTTCCTACCAACTGACGGCAAAGACCGGCGTGACCGGACTGGGAGAAACCGTCCCAACTTTTGCCATCGCCAACTACGTTGAACTGGCGAGGCCTACCGTTGCACTCTTGCATATTGCCGATCACACGTCGCTGGCCCGCGACTACGCGCTCGCGGCGGAAGCCAACGATCCCCTGCTGCACGACTGGCTGGGCGAGCCGACTCAGCCAGCGCGAGTCATCGAGTTAACGGACCCGAACGCCAATCCCTGGCAAAACGGCCCAGTGCTTTTCACGCCGCTTCGCGACGCGCCAACCGCGACCTTGCAGCTTCTGTTGCTCCCGGCGCAGGTCGCTGCGCGGTTCCATTCTCCGCACGCCTGGATTCAGGATGGGCTGGAGCGATT
>DATCCF010000323.1:0-10874 GCA_036511435.1 Terriglobales bacterium
GGGTCGGACGGCAGTGGAGGTGGGTTTGGCGGAGGTTCCACGGGCCCGCAGTCGGGCAACAGTTTAGGGACTAGTCCCTTCAGTGGACAGACTGGAGCCCCGGGTCCGGCGGGCGGCAATCAGACGTTTGGCGGTGGCGCGATCGTCGGCGTCGCAAGCTTGAGTAAAGATCCGACCATCCGCATTTACAACAAGAAGAAGAAATATAACGAGTGGCAGTTCATCTACGACCCGATGGCTGACCAGGCGAATGTTCTGTTGCGCGGTCCGTACCAGCCGCTAATCCTGGGCGGAGCGCACGTGGGAACTCCGGCCGGACAGATGAATGGCCAGCAGCAGAGCCCATTCGGCCAGCAGCAGAGCCCATTCGGGCAGCAGCCGGGTAGCACTCCCCAGCCGAATGGCCCGGGACAACGCGGCCCAGGAAGCATGTTTCCGCCCGATCAGAATCAGCCGCAATAGTAGAACGGCCGCGGTTCGTTATTCGCCCTTCGCTCTTTGCTTTTCGCTCTTCGCCGGGCGTGAGAACTCGTTCTGAGTTGGCGTAGTAGAACGATTGCGCAAAATCCAGCCTCGCAGCCGGGGTCCCTGGTTCGCGCCGCATTTGCGCGAAACGGGGTGGAGGAGGGGCGAAATAATATTAGCCCAGGGCGTGAGCCCTGGGTAAAGTGGGAAAAATTGACGAGTCCCTTGTAGGGACGGCACAATTCTCACCCGCCCTCTTCAGCCCGCGAGGGATCTGCTGTTCCAAACTTCCCTGCAGGTTATTGCGGTTGCGCACCACGGGGCAGCATGAGGCCACCCACGAACAAGAGCAGCGTGGCTATGCCCAATATGATCGAGCCGATAAACAGTCCCAGAAAGTAGAACATGAAGACGCTATTCGCGGCGGGAATCACGGTACACAGCAACACCAGTCCGCGACCGCTTGGCAATCGGCTGGCCCAGACGATAACCGGACACAGCACAACCCCCGTGACCGAGAAGCTCCACCACAGCGCCTTGAACACGTTGAAGATCTCAGGGCCGGCGTTGGTGGCCGCAACCCGAGGCATGGCGAAGGTGTATCCGTAGACGTGCAGGATCGCTCCGAAGAGCAGAAGCAGACTTCCGATCATGACCAGCCAGCGAGCAGCTTTCAACGTGTCCCTCCTTGCAATGGACGCTCGGTTGGGTTGACAACTATTGCGGTTGGCGTACGCCTGGGTAGAGCCGGCCCTCAGGCCCGCCGAGAAGGACATACTGCAGGGCGGAAAGTTGTTTTGTTCGCGCCCAACGCGGCGCTAAAGCGCCGCTCTACCCGTGTTCGCAGGGTACGGTACCTTTGGAATCGTGCTAGCCCCTAGCCCCTAGCCCCTGCTGTGTAAACTCCACCAGCAATTGCAGCCGTTGGCGCGCATGGCCGCTATCGATCGCGTAGGCAGCCAGTGGCACGGCGTCGCCGATGCGATCGGCGTGTCCGGCGGCGAGCAGCGCCGCGGCGGCGTTCAGCAGAACCACATCGCGGCGGCAGGAGCGCTCGCCATCGAGAATTGCGCGGATGATGGCTGCGTTTTGCTGCGCATCGCCTCCCGCGAGGTCGTCGAGGGGCGCGCGTTGCAAGCCAAAATCTTCCGGCGTGACCTCGTACACGTGCACCTGACCGTTGCGAACTTCGGCAATTTTGCTGGGCCCGGAGATGGTGATCTCGTCGAGCCCGTCGCGTCCGTGAACCACCAGCGCACGGCGCAACCCCAGTTCACTCAGAGCTTCGGCCAACTTTTCCACCAGGTCGGAGGAATAAACCCCGACCACCTGCGCCGAAGCGCGCGCCGGGTTGGTGAGCGGCCCCAGCAGGTTAAAGACGGTGCGCAGCCGCAACTCGCGGCGCGCCGGCTGCACGTACTTCATCGCCGAATGCATGGCCGGGGCAAACAGGAAAGCAATGCCGGTCTCGCGTAGGCACGCAGCAATGCGCGTTGGTGGCAGATTGATATTGACTCCAAGCGCCTCCATCACGTCGGCCGAGCCGCACTTGGAGCTGATACTACGGTTGCCGTGTTTCGCAACTCGCACTCCCGCCCCGGCGATAGCCAGCGCGGTCGCGGTGGAAATGTTGAACGTGCCGCTGGCATCGCCGCCGGTGCCGCAGGTGTCCACCAGCGCGTCGCGCTCAGTGCCGCTGAGGTCGAGCGCCTCACCATCCTCGGTTTGCAGCGGTGCGGCCTCGGCGCGAATGGCCTGTGCAAAGCCGACAATCTCCTCCACCGTCTCGCCCTTCATGTGCAGCGCGACCAGCAGCGCCGCGATCTGCGCGTCGGTGGCCTCACCCCGCAGAATCTGCGACATGACCCCACGTGCTTCCTCGCGGGTGAGGGAAGTGCGGTGGTTGGCGATTTTGTGCAGCGCGTCGAGGAGCATGGGGAAGAAGCAACTAGCAATTAGCTTAGCATTCAGCCGTCACCAGACTGGCACAAGAGACAGTCCCGCTTGCGGGACGGCTCAGTTTAGCCCAGCACTTTGAGTGCTGGGTCTTGGTTTTAATATCCTCAACAGCCCGGGGAGGGGCGGGACACAGTGCGCCCCTTCTGGGGCTTTGATCCCAATTTCAAAGCTACCGGGTGCTGAAGCACTGGGCTAAGCTGAGCCGTCCCGAAAACGGGACTGGGCTTGCGGTCAGTGCGCAACGGCTCGGGCCATTGCTGCTTTCGAGTCCTTAGCGAATTGCTTCTGCAGGCGACGAGCAGGATGAAGCGCGCGCCAGAAAGAGGTTGATCTGTTGTTCAGAAGGTTCCGAGAAGAAGAGCATGATACCCCTCCCCCAATCGCCAATTGCTCGCGACTCTCTTCGTCCGTTACAATCATAAGTTTCCTACTGTTACGCGATCCTCATAAGGAGCAGCCAAGTCCAGCCTGTCTGGTCTGGGCCGCGCGCGCCACTCGGCCCGCGGTCATCACACAAACATGAAAATACATGAGTACCAGGGAAAGGCCATCCTCTCGAAGTACGGAGTGGCGGTGCCGCGTGGGCACATGGTTGAAAGCCGCGAAGAAGCTGACACTGCGGCCAAGGCCTTGTTCCACGACGGCGCGACAGGGGTTGTCGTCAAGGCGCAAATCCACGCGGGTGGCCGCGGCAAAGGCGGCGGCGTCAAGATCGCCAAGTCACCCGAAGAGGCCGGCGCACTGGCGGGCAAGATGCTCGGGATGAACCTGGTCACCCACCAGACGGGTCCCGAGGGCAAGAAAGTTCAGCGGCTGCTGATTGAAGAGACGCTGCCCATTGCGCGCGAGCTGTATCTTGGCATCGTGCTGGACCGCGGCAACGGACGCCTGGTGTTCATGGCTTCGGCGGCGGGCGGCATGGAGATCGAAGAGGTCGCGGCGAAAGATCCCAACGCCATCATCAAAGAGCACATTATTCCCGGCTTCGGGCTACAAGCGTTTCAGGCGCGCGAGATCGCCTTCAAACTGGGTCTCGACGCCAAGTACATCGGCGGCGCGGTGAAGTTCATGATGGCGCTGGCCCGCGCGGCGGAAGATACCGACGCCTCGCTGGTCGAGATCAATCCGTTCATCACCACCACCGACGGACGCCTGTTCGCGCTTGACGCCAAGATGAACTTCGACGACAACGCGCTCTATCGCCATCCCTACATCAAAGAGTTGCGCGACCTGAGCGAAGAAGATCCGCTCGAGGTCGAAGCCAGCAAGTACAACCTGAACTACATCAAGCTCGACGGCAACGTGGGTTGCATGGTGAACGGCGCCGGCCTCGCGATGGCGACCATGGACATCATTCAGTACGCCGGCGGCATGCCCGCCAACTTCCTCGACGTGGGCGGCGGCGCCAACGAAGAGCAGGTCACGCACGCGTTCGAAATCCTGTTGAGCGACAAGAACGTGAAAGCGGTGCTCATCAATATTTTCGGCGGCATCCTGCGCGTGGACACGCTGGCTAACGGCGTGGTCAGCGCCGCGCGCAAGACCAACATCCAGTTGCCCATCGTGCTGCGGCTGGAGGGGACCAATGTGGAACAAGGCCGCGTGATCCTGAAGGAGAGCGGACTGAATTTCATCGTGGCAGAGACTATGAAGGACGCGGCTGAGAAGGTCGTTGCCGCCGCCAAGGGGGTTCGATGAGCATCCTGGTCGATAAGTCAACGCGATTACTGGTGCAGGGACTGACGGGGCGCGAGGGAACCTTCCACGCCAAGAATGCCGCTGCGTATGGAACGACCGTGGTGGGCGGCGTGACTCCCGGCAAGGGCGGCACTACGCATGAAGGCTGGCCCATCTTCAACACCGTGAGCGATGCGGTGGAGAAGACCGGCGCCAACGCAACTGTTATTTTCGTTCCGCCTCCGGGCGCAGCCGACGCCATCATGGAAGCCGCGGATGCTGGTGTGGCGCTCATCGTCTGCATCACCGAAGGCATCCCCACCATGGACATGGTCAAAGTCTGGGAGTTCCTGAAGACCAAGAATTCGCGGCTGATCGGACCGAACTGTCCGGGGATCATCTCGCCCGGCCGGTGCAAGATCGGCATCATGCCGGCGCACATTCACAAGGAAGGCAATGTTGGAGTCGTATCGCGCTCGGGCACGCTGACCTACGAAGCGGTGTACCAGTTGACGACGCGCGGCATCGGGCAATCCACCGCACTCGGCATAGGAGGCGATCCGATCATCGGCACCAACTTCGTGGACGCGATCAGCTTGTTCAACGACGATCCGGAGACGGAAGCGATCATCATGATTGGCGAAATTGGCGGCACCGCGGAAGAGACTGCCGCTGAGTTCATCAAGAAGAATGTACGCAAACCGGTAGTGGGCTTCATCGCCGGGCAGACGGCGCCGCCGGGACGGCGCATGGGCCACGCGGGAGCCATCATCTCCGGCGGGAAGGGAACTGCCGCGGAGAAGATCAAGGCCATGGAAGCCGCGGGCATTTACGTTGCGAAGTCGCCCGCCGAGATCGGAGAAACGCTGGTGCAGGCAACCGGCATGGCGGCGAAACGGTGAAGCAAGCTGTCAGCTATCAGCCGTCAGCCGTCACAATGTCTTAAGCAAAGACTGTCTATGACCGCTACACGCACGACCGGGTACTTGATTGGTTTTCTCGGAATCGTAATCGTGCTGTTTGCTTATTTGCTTCGTTGGCCGTTGTTTATAATTCTAAATGGGTATTATGTTGAGGGGTGGCGGATCGGGACTATCGCAGGGCTTATTTTGATCGCCTTCGGCGCCGTACTGATAATTCGTGGTGACCATTGACTGCGCCCCGCAGATAATGGATTGATACGACGAACCGTAGATTCCTCCGCTCGTGGCTGAAGCCACTCGGTCGGAATGACAATGGCACAATTTTGTTTGCTAAAGGCTAAGAGCTAGCAGCGAAAGGCCAAGAGCGAAAGGCCAAGAGCGAAAGGCCAAGAGCGAAAAGCTAACAAGAGCCAGCTTTAGCTGACGGCTGATGGCCGACGGCTGAGAGCTAAGAATGAAAGGTACTTTCATCACGCATGAAAACCATCCAACGCACTCTTTCCATCATCAAGCCTGACGCCTTCGAGCGCGGCGCCACCGGCGATATCATCCACACGCTCCTGGAAAACAAGTTCCGCATTGTCGGTATGAAGATGCTGCACATCACCAAGGCGCAGGCCGAGGGTTTCTATGCTGTGCACGTGCATCGGCCGTTCTTCGAGTCGCTGACCAATTTCATGTCGAGCGCCCCGATTGTCGTCATGGCGCTGGAGAAGGAAGACGCCATCGCCGACTACCGCAAGCTGATGGGCGCCACCGATCCCGCGAAGGCCGACGAAGGCACCATCCGCAAGAAGTGGGCTGCGAACATCGAGAAGAACGCGGTGCACGGTTCCGATGCCGACGATACAGCGCGTTTCGAGCTGAGTTATTTCTTCGCTGGATACGAACTGTCGAAGTAAACTGGTATCCCGCAGGCGCGGCCCGAGTCCCTGGCCCGGGCCGCGCCGCAGGACATACTTTTTATCCTCATCGGGCAGATCCGCGAAAGGTGCATCGGAGAGCCATGGCGCACGTTCAGATCACAATGCTGGATGGCCGCACCACCGAACAGAAACGCCGGGCGGCCAAGCGGATGACTGAGGTCTTGCAAGAGGAACTGAACGTCAACCCGGAAAAGTTGACCATCGCATTTGTCGAAGTTCCGCGAGACAGCTATGCCAGCAACGGCACTTTGATCAGCGATCGCGAGTCTCCGAAGTGAGGATGGCGCGGCCTTCAGCAGGATCATTCGTGCGGACGGCGCGCTTTGAAGGGGCACGGCTTCAGTCGTGCCGTTGGGTGCGTGTGGAGAGTCGGGCTTCAGAGCGTGTGTGAGAACCCCTGTCGTCCCTACGGGACTCGGATCTATTTCCCACTTTACCCAGCGCTAAAGCGCTGGGCTAAGCTCTTTCGCCCCTTCGGGGCTAGTTTTGAGCGCTTCCTTCCACTGTGGCCGACCTACATGAGGTCGCGGCTTAGGCGTGTCCTTTTAAATCAAGTCCGCGCGCAGAGTTTTCCGCGGCTTGTGCAGGCCGTGCCGTAGACTGCTCCCATTCAGACTTTGAAGACTTGGACTATCCGTACAGATGGGTCTACCAATCTTTGGCTCGCTGCCTTTCCGTGCCATCCGACACCTGCACTTGGGTGGCGTGTTCCATCTTCAGCCTTCCCTGGCTTGGATTTCGGTGTATCATCCCACCAATCTTTCTCGGGGGGCCGCTGCGCATTTCGCAGTGGGACAAATCACAAATGAATTCCTTCAACCCAAACTTTTTTTTGGAGGGGCGGACATGGCATCGACAGGATCGCAGATAGCGCCGGACGAAGCGAAACTCAACGAGTTCATGAACAGAGCGGTAGGTGATATGGGAGCCGCGATCAACGCTTCCCTGATCGCGATCGGCGATCGCCTGGGTCTGTACAAGGCGATGGCGGATGGAGCGTGGATGACCTCGGCGGAGGTCGCCCAGAAGACCGGGACCACAGAGCGCTACGTGCGCGAGTGGCTCAATGCGCAAGCTGCAAGTAGCTATGTGAGTTACGACGCGGCATCCGGAAAGTACGCTTTATCGCCTGAGCAGGCCTTTGCCTTGGCGAACGAAGAGAGTCCGGTCTATCTACCCGGATTTTTCCTGGTCGCGGTTTCGGCAGCGCGCGATGTCGAGAAAATCATCAATGCCTTTCGTACCGGCGAAGGCGTTGGCTGGCATGAGCATCATGAATGGCTCTTCGAGGGCACCGAGAAGTTCTTTCGTCCCGGGTACAACGCCAACCTGCTGTCGCAATGGATTCCGGCTCTCGACGGGGTCGAACCGAAGTTGAAGAAGGGCGCCAAGGTCGCCGACGTGGGATGCGGTCACGGCGCTTCCACCATCATCATGGCCCGCGCCTATCCCAACTCCACCTTCACCGGCTTCGACTACCACTCCGGCTCGATCGAGCGTGCGCGCACCCTGGCGGCGCAAGCGGGCCTGGAGCATCGCGCTGTGTTTGAAGTGGCTTCGGCGAAAGCCTATCCCGGCAACGACTACGACTTGATTACCTTCTTCGATTGTCTGCACGATATGGGCGATCCCGTGGGAGCTGCGCGCCATGTCTTCCGTTCGCTGAAACCCGGAGGAAGTTGGATGATCGTCGAACCGCGCGCGGAAGATACCGTCGAGGGCAATCTCAATCCCGTGGGCCGCATCTTTTACGCCGCCTCCACCATGCTCTGCACGCCGGCATCGCTCTCCCAGGAGGTCGGGATGGCGCTGGGCGCGCAGGCGGGTGAAAAACGGATTGCCGAGGTGGTGAAAGCTGGCGGCTTCCGCTCCTTCCGGCGCGCGGCGGAGACACCATTCAATCTGGTGTTCGAAGCCAGGCGGCATCCGGCGACCTAGATGCTGCGCGTGAAATGGTCGTACCTGCGCAGTCAAGTCATCACCGGCTGCCGGTAGAACTCTGGTGTTCTGATAGCAGAGTCATGCATTAGAATGGCAGGAAGAGAGTGCGCCGGGTGGGCGGCGGTCGTCGAGGAACGAGACTCGGCGAGTTCCGCCAACAATGGCGTACCCGAAGACAACCGCACTGCTGTCCGATCTATCAGAAAGCAGAGGGATTAGTCTCCGGGGGACAGTTATTTTCGGGCGGACAGGCCGCCCTCTTCTATGTCATCCTCCGAGTTCTTCGCGCAGGGCCAGCCCAGCGATTTTTTGCGCGAAGCCATCCTGCGGCACGTTCGTTACACTCTGGTTCGCCCCACATCGGAGTTGAAGCCGTCCGATTACCTGAAGCCGGTGTCGCTGGCGATTCGCGATCGAATCGTGGACCGGATGCTGGAGACCGAGTCGCGCTACCGCCATAAGGATTCCAAGAAGCTGTACTACCTCTCGATGGAGTTCCTGATGGGGCGATCGCTGGCCGACAACCTGTCGAACCTGCGGCTGGAGGAACTTTGCCGCGAGGTGCTGGCTAGCCTTGGCGTCAGCCTTGACGAGGTGCTCGACGGCGAGGCCGACGCCGGACTGGGCAACGGAGGCTTGGGCCGGCTGGCAGCTTGCTTCCTGGAGTCGCTGGCCACCTTAGGCATGCCCGGCTACGGCTACGGTATCGATTACGAATACGGCATGTTCAAGCAGGAGATCTTCAACGGCTTCCAGCATGAGAAACCTGACCGCTGGAAGGCCAACGGCACCCCTTTCGAGATCGAGCATCCCGAAGAGGCGGTCAGCATTCCGCTCTACGGTCGCGTTGAAACCGGCAGCGATCCCGACGAGAATCTGAAGCAGAGCTGGCTTAACCCGAAGATTGTCGTGGGAATACCTGCGGACATGCCCATTGTCGGCTACTTAGGACAAACGGTGAACTGGCTGCGGTTGTTTAGCGCCCGCGCCTCGGAGGATTTCGACATCGAGATCTTCAATCGCGGAGATTACATCCGCGCGGTCGAACAAAAGATCGCCTCGGAAAATATTTCCCGGGTGCTGTATCCCGCAGACTCGGTAATGAGCGGCAAGGAACTGCGCCTGGTGCAGGAGTATTTCCTGGTTGCCTGCGCCATCGGCGACTTGATGCGCCGTTTCCGTCAGCAGCATAAGGACATCGAGTTACTGCCGTCCAAGGTCGCCATCCAGATGAACGACACCCATCCCAGCCTGGCCGTCGCCGAACTGATGCGCGTTTTGCTCGACGACTACCAGTTGGAATGGGAGCACGCCTGGGACGTCACCCAACGCACTCTGGCCTATACCAATCACACGCTGCTGCCCGAGGCGCTGGAGAAGTGGTCGGTGCCGCTGCTGGAGAAAGTGCTGCCGCGGCATATGCTGATCATCTTCAACATCAACCATCGGTTTCTGCGCGAGATGCAGCAGTATTCCTTCCTGGATGGCGAGAAGTTGCGCAAGATGTCGATCATTGAGGAAGGCTATGAAAAACAGGTGCGCATGGTGCACCTCTGCATCGTGGGCAGCCACTCGGTCAATGGTGTCTCCAAGCTTCATAGTAGCCTGATCGTAAACTCTTTACTGCCTGAATTTGCAAATATTTGGCCGGATAAGTTCAACAATAAGACGAATGGGGTGGCGCCCCGCCGCTGGTTGATGGAAGCCAACCCCGGACTTACGGATTTAATCAGCCACACGCTCGACGAGCGCAAGTGGGTCACCGATCTCAACCGGCTGCGTGAGTTGGAAAAGTTTGCCGAGGATGCGAATTTCCGCGAAGCTTTCAAGGAGGTCAAGCGGCAGAACAAGCTGCAGCTGTCAGGAGCCATACAGGACCAGACCGGCGTGGTGGTGGACCCGGATTCCCTGTTCGATGTGCAGATCAAGCGCATTCACGAGTACAAGCGTCAATTGTTGAACGTGATGGGGATCATCCACGACTATCTGGGTATTGTGGAGCGCGGCGAGATACCCGAGGTCCCGCGCACTTATGTTTTTGCGGGTAAGGCCGCTCCCGGATATTGGGCGGCCAAGCAGATCATCAAGCTCATCCACAGCGTGGCCGACGTGGTGAACCATGATGAGAAGGTGAACGACAGCATCAAGATTGCCTTCCTGCCCGACTATCGCGTCTCCCTGGCGCAGTTGATCATGCCCGCCGCCGACCTGAGTGAGCAGATCTCGATGGCCGGTATGGAAGCCTCCGGGACCGGCAACATGAAGCTGGCGATGAACGGCGCCCTTACCATCGGGACCTACGACGGAGCCAACATTGAGATCGCAGAAGAGGTTGGCGAGGACAACATCTACATCTTCGGGCTGCGCTCGGAAGAAATCCAGGAGATGCAGAAGAAGGGGTCGTACAATCCGCGCGAGCGCTACGACCACGACGCCAGCATCCGCGAGGTGATGGACGCGCTGGCTTCGGACCGCTTCTGTCCCAACGAGCACGGACTGTTTCGCTGGATCTTCGACGAACTCGTGCATCGCGGCGACCGCTACTTCCACATTGCCGATTTTCCCGATTACATCGAGACGCAACAACTCATCAGCGGCGAATATCGCAAGGAAGAAATTTGGTGGCGCAAGGCAATCTTGAATGTTGCCCGCATCGGCAAGTTTTCCAGCGACCGCACGGTCACGGAATACGCACGCGACATCTGGCACATTGGCCCGTTCGAAAAATCCAGCCGCCCGGCTAAAATGCCGGTCCGTCCCAAGGCGCCCGCCGCGAAGGCCAACGGCGGGGCAGTGGCCTTGGACGGAGTCGCGCCGGACACGGAAACCAAGCAGGTGGCGGATTAGAGCAGTTCCTTAGAAGCTATATCCGAAAGTGAGGGGAGGCAGTAGGCTGCAGATGGCGATCTCCGCAAGCCCAGCCATGCCACGACCATATTCGGATGATTTGCGCTGCAAGCTTCTGCAGGTCTATGAGCGAAGC
>DATCCF010000324.1:0-15275 GCA_036511435.1 Terriglobales bacterium
AGAAGGTTGTTTCAGGCAGATAGTTCAGAGTTTGCGGATTTAAGCGGAAGGTGAATAATCGAAACTATGGCGGAATCCGTCACGACTGCGGGCATGAGGGTGGAGAAGAAGGCAGTTGCCCTGAATTCCATCTTTGCCGCGGTTGCCATCACTCTGCTGAAGACAATGGTCGGGGTGACGACCGGCAGTTTGGGTATTCTCTCCGAGGCTGCGCACTCCGGCCTCGATCTGGTGGCGGCGGTCATCACGTATTTCTCGGTTCGGGTCTCCGACAAACCCGCCGACGCCGATCACCAGTACGGCCACGGAAAAATCGAAAGCTTCTCCGCCTTTCTCGAGACTGGTTTGCTGCTGCTGACCTGCGTCTGGATCGTATATGAGGCAGGCAATCGTCTCTTCTTTCATTTCGTCCACATCGAGCCCACCATCGGGGCATTCGCCGTCATGGGGATCTCGATCGTGGTTGATTCCTGGCGTTCACGCCGCCTGCGCCGCATAGCCGACAAATATGACAGCCAGGCGCTGCACGCCGATGCGCTGCACTTCAGCACCGACATCTGGTCCAGCGCCGTCGTCATTCTGGGATTGGCCCTGGTGCTGGCGGGACGGCAGTACTCGCATCCCGGACTGGCGAACGCCGATTCAATCGCCGCACTCTGCGTGGCTTGCATTGTGGTGTACGTCAGTTGGCGCCTGGCGCGGCAAACTATTGACGCGTTGCTTGACGCAGCTCCCGCCGGCGTGCGCAGCCGGATTATCCAAGAGGTGTACCGCGTAAACGGCGTGCTGGAAGTGGGTCGAGTGCGGATTCGCCGAGGCGGCAGCCACTATTTTGCCGACGTTTCCGTGGCCATGTCGCGCAATGTGACGTTTCAGAAGTCCGAACAGGTTTCCAACGAAGTTGCGGCCTGCGTCCGCGCCATTCTGCCCGCTGCCGACGTTGTAGTGAATACGGTTTCGCGGGCCAGCCGGCAGGAAAGCCTCTTCGACCGGATTCGTGCGGTGGCCACGCGCAACAACCTCAACGTGCATGACATCAGCGTGCAAGACCTCGGCGGCAGTCTGCACGTGGAGCAGCATGTTGAACTCGACGAAAGTCTCAGCCTCAAGGAGGCGCATGATCGAGTTACCCGTTTGGAAACCGAGATGAAGGAGGAGGTCGCCGAGATCTCCAGCATCCTGACCCACATCGAGAGCGAGCCGGCGACCATCGAGACCAGCGATGGGTTGGTTCGCGCGCCGGGCTTTGAACACCGGCTACAACAGGTGAGGGAAGGATTTCCTGAAGTCGTGGATATGCACGACCTCATATTCAAACGGGTTGGCGGACGACTCTACCTGTCGCTGCATTGCACCATGGACGACGATCTGCCGCTGTCGCGCGTACACGACATACAAACTACGATGGAAAGCCGATTTCGCCAGGAAGTCCCCGAGTTGTTCCGCGTGCTCATCCATCCCGAGCCGCAGACGGACAACCGGCGATAGGAGGTCACGAATTGTGGGTGGGGCCTTCTTCGATGGCAGCATCCTGTTCATCATGCGCGGGGTTACTCGGAGGGTAGGAATACATCTTGCTGGTAACGTCCGTTGGCGCGTGCCGGCGGACGGCAATCATCTCGGCCACGATGGCAACCGCGATCTCTTCCGGCGTGACTGCTCCGATCTCGAGACCCACAGGGGCGTGTACATCCCTGAATGTTTCCGCCGGAATCCCTTCTTTTTCCAGCTCCTTGTAGATCGCGATGGTCTTGCGTCGTGAGCCGATCATGCCAAGATAGCGCGCGGGCGTATTGATGGCCCAGCGCAGCACACGCATGTCGTCGCGGTGTCCGCGAGTAACGATGACAATGTACGACGACTCTGGCGGATTGAGTTGCGACGTCGCCAGCTCGAAATCTCGGGCAATCACCTCGCGGGCGTCTGGAAAGCGCTCACGGTTGGCGTAAGCCTCGCGGTCATCCACCACGACTACGTCGAAACCGGCGATGGTCGCGACCTTATACAGGTTGTAGGCGACGTGGCCTGCGCCAAAGATGTAAAGCAGCGCGGGCGGAAGCACCGGCTCGATGAAGATTTCCAGCGTACCGCCGCAGACCAGGCCGGTGTCGTACTTGGGATTGTTGTTGAGGTTGAAGGTGAGCGAGCGCGGTTTCTCCTCTTCCATCACTTCGCGCGCGACTTGCCAAACCTCAGCTTCCACGCAGCCGCCGCCGATGGTGCCCACAATGGAGCCATCATCGCGCACCAGCATCTTCGCAGTCTGGAATGACGGGATCGAGCCCCGAACGTTGGTGATGGTGGCCACAGCACCGTGGCGTCCCTGGCGGCGAAGCTCAACGATCTGTTCGTAGATGTCCATGGCGGGCGAGTTCAATTATTTAGATGCTTGGCGGCAAAGTCAAAGGGCTGAAGGGGTGGCAGCGGGTCAGTTTCCGGTTTGCCGACTAACCAGGATTTGGCCGTTCCTCGGGCGGGCAGGCCCGAGCTCCCGATTAAGTGAAATGCTGGTTGCGGCGGCGGGCCACGAGGGCCCTTTGTCCTTATGCGGATGGCGGCGTACACGAAAAATCAGAAATTGCTTGACATGTGACGTACTGTTATAGTTAACTATAACAGTACAAGATGCAGGTTCATTTGAGCTCATCGACGTCAGCGAATAACCCTGACCCGAGAGCAAACAAGAAATGAACTTCGTGAGGAGAAGAAACATGAAATCCCATCGTTATGTGCTGTCTATTGTTCTGATGTCGCTGTCCACCGTGGCTTTCGCGCAGTCCGACGCGCACGCACACAAGGCCGTCGACAATCCCGCGGCGCAATCCGACGCGCAAAAGTCCTCCGTGGCTCCTGTGCCGTCCGCGGCGCAGAAGTCCTTCGCAAACATGAAAAGCCTGGCGGGAGAGTGGGAAGGCCCCGTCACCGTCCCGGAGATGCCGGAGATGTCAGGCGGCAAGCTGATGCACGCCTCGCTGCGCGTGACCTCGCGGGGAAACGTCCTCGTGCACGAGTTCCAGGAAGCAGGAACGCCGTTGGATGCGACAAAGTACGACCATCCGGTCACGATGCTTTACGTGGACGGAGACCAGCTCACGCTGGTTCACTATTGTGACGCGGGGAACCGGCCGCGCATGACCGGCAAGATGTCGCCCGACGGCAAGACGGTCGAGTTCGAGTTCAAGGACATCAGCGGGAGCACGGAGTACCACATGCACCATTCGGTGTTCACCATCATCGACGCCAACCATCACACCGAGGATTGGACGTTCATGATGAAGGACAAGCCGATCCACGCGCACTTCGACCTGCATAGGACAAACTGACGCGCACCGTATCTCTGGTAAGGTCTGGTAAGGGCTCTCTGGAAAACCTGATGGACCGTGAGTGGAACGACAGTCAGCCGATCTACCGCCAGCTTCGCGACCGGGTCGTCGCGATGATACTCGACGGTGTTCTCAAGGAAGGCGATCCGCTGCCCTCGGTGCGCAATGTCGCGGCTGAATATCGGGTCAACCCGCTCACGGTCCTGAAGGGTTATCAGGAACTGGTGGACGAGGGGTTGGTCGAAGCCAGACGAGGCCTCGGCATGTTCATCAATGCCGGCGCCCGCAGCAGGTTGCTGCAAGGCGAACGGCAGAAGTTTCTCGGCGAAGAGTGGCCCCGCATCCACGCAACCATTCAGCGGCTTGGCCTGACGGCGGAAGAACTCCTGGACGGCGCAACCCGCCGCTCTTCGGAGGTCGCACCGTCGAAATCCACCGAGCCGAATCCCCCCAAGGAGAAGCTGAAGCCATGACATGCATAGAAGCACGCGGCCTCCGCAAGGCCTTCGGCACAACGATCGCGCTGGACGGCGTGAATCTGCGCGTGAACGAGGGCCGCATCCTCGGACTCATCGGTCCCAACGGCGCAGGCAAGACCACCGCGCTCAACGCGATCCTTGGCCTCACTCCGTACCAAGGGGAACTGAAGGTGCTCGGACGCGACCCCTGGGCCGAGCGCGATCAGCTCATGCGCGATGTCTGCTTCATTGCCGATGTCGCCGTGCTGCCGCGCTGGATCAGGGTCTCGCAGGTTCTTGATTATGTCGCCGGCGTGCATCCGCGTTTCGATCGCGTCAAGGCGGAAGCTTTTCTTGCGAAGACCGCCATCCGGCGCGCCAGCAGGGTCAGGGAACTGTCGAAGGGCATGGTAACCCAACTCCACCTCGCCCTCGTAATGGCCATCGACGCGAGACTGCTGGTGCTGGACGAGCCCACGCTGGGTTTGGACATCCTGTATCGCAAGCAGTTCTACGATTCCCTGCTGAACGACTATTTCGACCACAACCGCACCATCGTGGTAGCGACACACCAGGTAGAAGAGATCGAGCACGTACTCACCGATGTCATGTTCATTGACCGCGGGCGCATCGTGTTCGATCGCAGCATGGAAGAGTTGGAGACGCGCTATCTGGAAGTGATGGTGCGTCCCGAGCAGGTCGGGGCGGCACGGGCGCTCAAGCCGATGCACGAGCGCCAGGCGATCGGTGGCAGCATCCTGCTGTTCAACGGAGTGGATCGTCAGCAACTGGCAGCGCTTGGCGACGTGCGCAGTCCCAGCATCGCCGACTTGTTTGTTGCCGTGATGGGCAATCAAGCGGGCGAGGCAAAAGGAGCCGCTAAATGAATACTCCCTCCAACGCTATTTCCGAGTCCTTCGACTCGCAGAGAATCTCGCCCGCAGTCATGTCGGTGACTCGGCCCATGTACTGGTCGATAAGACGCGAATTGTGGGAGAACCGCTCCATCTATATCGCGCCACTGGCCGTCGCCGCCGTCACTCTGTTCGGCTTCCTGATCGCCACCATTGGTCGCGCCATGTCGGTGACTAACCTGACTCAGCGGCGAGCAGTACTCGAAGAGCCTTACACCTTCGCTTCGCTTCTGATCATGGGGACCACTTTTGTTGTCGCGGTGTTCTATTGTCTCGACGCGCTGCACGGCGAACGTCGCGATCGCAGCATCCTGTTCTGGAAATCGCTGCCGGTTTCCGATCTCACCACAGTGCTCTCGAAGGCGAGCATTCCACTCCTGATTCTCCCGCTGCTCACCTTCGCGATTACCGTTGTCATGCAGTTGATCATGCTGTTGCTGAGCGGCCTCGTACTGCTGGGGAGCGGTCTGAGTGTCGCGACGCTATGGACCCATTTTTCGTTCTTCCAGATGTCGCTCATGCTGCTCTACCATCTTGTGGCCATTCATGGGCTCTGGTATGCGCCCATCTATGGCTGGCTGCTGCTGGTCTCAGGCTGGGCGCGGCGAGCCGCCTTCCTATGGGCGGCGTTACCGCTGCTCGCGATCGGCATCGTCGAGAAGATTGCCTTCAACACTTCGTATTTCGGCGCCATGCTGGGGTACCGGTTGAGCGGCGGCCCGGAAGGTGCTGCGTTCACCGCGGGTGGCATGTCGATGGATCCGCTGACACAAATCCATCCGGGTCAATTTCTGATCAGCCCCGGTCTGTGGATCGGCCTGGTAATCGCCGCGGCATTCCTCGCCGCGGCGGTCCGGCTGCGCCGCTCTCAAGGACCGATCTGAGTCGCATGCACCTTGATCCCAATCCCTCGATAAGGAGCAACACCTATGAGCACAGCCGTAGTGATGGAACGGATGGCAGAAGCGTCGCCACGGTTCAAGGCCAGGATTGCCGGTGTCTTCTATTTGCTCACGATACTGGCGAGAGTGATCGCCGACGCCTTCGTTCGTCACCGGCTGGTGGTATCGGACGACGCCGCGGCTACCGCGACCAACATCATGGCGCACGAGCCGTTATTCCGGTTGGGCTTCGCAGCCGACATCATGGCGTTCGCGAGCTATATCGCTTTGACGGCTCTTTTGTATGAGTTGTTCAAGCCCGTGAACAGGAGCCTCTCCTTAGTCGCAGCATTTTTCAGCCTCGTGGCATGCGTGGTTCAGGCCATTAGCAGCCTGTTTCATCTCGCTTCCCTGGTCCTGTTGGGGGGCGCGCCGTACTTGAGCGTATTTACGGTAGAACAGTTGCAGGCGCTGGCGCTCGTGTTTCTTAGACTGCGCGCCGCAGCCTACCACAACATCGGCCTGGTATTTTTCGGATTGTATTGCCTCCTGGTCGGCATCCTCATTCTCAGGTCCACCTTCCTGCCGCGCATCCTCGGCGTGCTGATGGTACTTGCCGGTTTGAGCTACGTGCTGTTTCTGTCACCACCGCTCGCACGGTCTCTGCAGCCCTACATTCTGGTTTTCCCCGGCGTTGGGCAAATATCGCTGACCCTGTGGCTCCTGGTGATCGGCGTGAACGTTCCGAGGTGGGAGGAGCGGGCCAGGGCAGCAGGGGCGTCCATCCGCACATGAAAGCCGTGGTCTACAGCAGATATGGGGAGCACTCCAGCGCAGCGTTGAGGAAGAGACCACAATCCTCCTATCGCGGTCGAGTGACGGGCAGACTGGAAACTGGCCATTACCAGCGAAGTGCCTCAGTCTGGAGACAGCACCGGCAGAAATTGGGCACAGCCGGATGCTAGACTTGCTTTGGAAGCGATATGGCAACTCTATACTTGGAGAACTTTCCCGACGAGTTGTATGAGGCGCTGCGCAAACGGGTCCGGCAGCACCGGAAATCTATCGCTGCAGAAGTCGTGTCACTGCTTGTACAGAACGTACCCACGGCTCGTGAGCTCCAATCGCGGCGAGAATTTCTCCGTCGCCTGCAACGCCTGCGGTTCCGGCGCTCCCCATCTGCTGGTCCTTTTCCTTCGACCGAGGAGATGCTACGCGAAGACCGGAGGAGATAATGAAAGCAGTCCGCATTCATGAGTTCGGCGGTCCAGAAGTTCTGAAGTACGAGGAGATTTCCGATCCGCAGTTGCGCAAAGATCAGGTCCTCGTCCGAATCCGCGCCTGTGCGCTGAACCACCTCGACCTCTGGGTCCGCATGGGCCTGCCGGGCGTGAAGTTGCCGCACATCCTCGGCAGCGACGTGGCGGGCGAGGTGGTGGAGTGCGGCGAATACATCACTGATGTGAAGCCGGGGACACGTGTGCTGCTGGCGCCCATGGTCTTCTGCAATCACTGCGAGCAGTGCAACAACGGACGCCACAATTTCTGCCCGCAGTTCAACGTGCTGGGCAACGGCGTGGATGGAGGAAACTGCGAACTGATCGCCGTTCCGCGCGTGAATGTTATCCGGATCCCCGATTCGCTCGGCTTCGTCGAGGCTGCGAGTGTGCCGCTGGTCTTCCTCACCGCGTGGCACATGCTGGTCGGGCGCGCGCAGTTGCGGGCAGGGCAGACGGTGCTGGTTTTGGGCGCTGGTTCGGGAGTAGGCTCGGCCGCAATCCAGATTTGCAAGATGCTTTCGGCCGAGGTGATCACCACCGCGGGCGATGAGCAGAAACTGGCGAAAGCCCGCGAACTCGGCGCCGACCACACCATCGATCATTACAAACAGAAGATCGCCGACGAGGTGAAGCGCATTACCAATCGCCGCGGGGTGGACATTGTCTTCGAGCATGTCGGCCAAGCCACATGGAAGGAGAGTGTGAAATCGCTGAAACACGGCGGGACGCTGGTGACCTGCGGCGCCACTACGGGCTTTCAGGGAGACCTCGATCTGCGTTTCCTGTTTTCGCGGCAGCTCTCGCTGCTGGGGTCCTATATGGGCGCAATGGGTGAGTTGGACGAGGTGCTCAAGCACGTTTTCGCGGGCAAGCTGAAGCCGGTCGTAGACCGCACCTTCCCGCTGAGCGAAACTCGCGCGGCACATGAGTACCTGGCCAAGAGCGAGCAGTTCGGCAAGGTGGTGCTCACGCCGTAGCTGGCGGGGTAAAAGAGGCTGCTGAAAAGGTGAGTGCAATTGAAAGAAACAGCAGGTCCCTCCACTCGGTCGCCGCGGCGACCTCGGTCGGGATGACAACGTAAAGAGGCAGGTATAATTAATCCAAATGACGACTGAGTACCGCCCCCCACACTTCGATAATCCTGAGCCTGGTAAAGAGCGCTTCGACAACCTTGTCGGATCGGACCAGAGTCGCGGCCAGATTCTGCGGGCAACGTTTGGCGAGCAGCAGCACGAGGGCGTCCTCATGGCCTCGATGGATGCGGTCGTGAACTGGGTGCGCAGGAACTCGATTTGGCCCATGACCTTTGGACTGGCCTGCTGCGCTATCGAGATGATGTCGATGGGCGCCTCGCGTTTCGATATTGCCCGCTTTGGGGCCGAGGTCTTCCGCCCGTCGCCGCGTCAGTCGGACCTGATGATCATTGCGGGCCGGGTCTCGCAGAAGATGGCGCCGGTGATTCGCGAACTCTATATGCAGATGCCGGAACCCAAGTGGGTCATCTCGATGGGAGCGTGCGCGACCTCGGGTGGCGTCTTCAACAATTACGCTCTGGTGCAGGGCGTTAATCAGTGGATTCCGGTGGATGTTTATGTGCCCGGCTGTCCTCCGCGTCCGGAACAGTTGATTTACGCGATCATGCTGCTTCAGGAGAAGATCAAGAACGAGCGCGGCTCGTTCCGGCGAGCGCTCAACCTGGAACCTGCTTAAAGTTGATCGACTCCAATCTTTCCAAGCGCGCTCCGGTAGCCTTTTTCACAGGGATGGACAGCGTTCAGCTGGAGGCCTCCTGCCAACCGCTGGTCCCGTGAGACGCGCGCCTGAATCTGCGCTCCGGGAAATCCATCCAATCCCTGAGTCATGGCTGGCCAATTTGCAGCGGTTGGTCGCGATAACTTTCAGCAAAACGCTACTCTGCCGTACGAGGGCGAGAACGACTCACCATGAAGATTGGAATCACGTGTTATCCCACATACGGCGGCAGCGGTGTGGTGGCGACGGAGTTGGGACTCGAACTGGCTGATCGCGGTCACGAGGTGCATTTCATCTCGTATTCGCAGCCCATCCGGCTTCCCAAGACTTACCCGAACATCCACTTTCACGAGGTGGAAGTCTCCCGCTATCCGCTGTTCGAATATCCGCCGTACGATCTGGCGCTGGCCACGCGCATGGCCGAGGTCGCCGAGATTTACGATCTCGACCTGTTGCATGTGCACTACGCAATTCCACATTCCGTCAGCGCGATGCTGGCCCGGCAGATGCTGAGTTGCGATCACGCCCGCCCTCGTCGCAGACTGCCCTACGTGACGACCTTGCACGGCACGGACATCACACTGGTTGGATCCGATCCGTCGTATCTGCCCATCACACGTTTTTCCATCGATCAGAGCGACGGCGTCACCGCGATCTCCGACTATCTAAAGCGGCGAACCCTGGAAGTGTTTGCGGTGCAGACGCCCATCCAGGTGATACCCAACTTCGTCAACTGCGATCTCTACCACCGCACTCCGGAATTGCTGGAACATCGCTCCCAGTACGCCAGCGCTGACGAGAAGATATTGGTGCACCTGTCGAACTTTCGTCCCGTAAAGCGACTGGGTGACGTCATCGAGATCTTCGATCGAGTACAGCAAAAGATTCCATCGCGACTGCTATTGATTGGCGATGGCCCGGAGCGTTCGAGCGCCGAGTGGCTCGCGGTGAAGAAGGGAATTCACAATAAAGTCGAGTTCCTCGGGAAGCAGGACCGCATTAACGAGAAGCTGGCGGTTGCCGACGTAATGTTGCTGCCGAGCGAACTGGAGTCCTTCGGACTCGCCGCCCTGGAGGCGATGGCCTGTGAAGTCGTGCCGATCGCAACCAAGGAAGGGGGGCTTCCGGAAGTTGTCGATCACGGGAAGACCGGATTTCTGGCGGCTGTGGGCGATGTGGAAACGATGGCGAATTATGCCATTGAAATTCTGTCGGACGAAAACAAGCTGAGGGAAATGGGAGAGCATGCACGCGCCAGTGCGCAAGCGCGGTTCTGCGCCAGCAAAATCATTCCCATGTACGAACGGTTCTATCGCGAGGTACTGGACCGCTCCTCGTAGATCGCGCCGGCCACCGAACCGCCCATTTCTTCGGCCTGCAGCACCGGAAGCACCAGCCGCACCAGGGTTCCGCGGCCGGACTGGCTCTCCATGGTAATCTCCGCCGCGTCTCCGTACACCACCTGAAGGCGCTCGGTAACGTTCACCATTCCAATGCCGGTTCCGGTGCTGGCACTGGTGACGGACATTCCGACTCCGTCGTCTTCCACCTCGATCACCACCCGCTGTTCGGCACAGCGGCTGCGAATGTAGATGCTTCCCCCGTCCACCTTGGAAGAAAAGCCGTGCTTGACCGCGTTCTCCACCAGCGGTTGCAAAATCATGCTGGGCACCAGAAGCTCGAGTGAGGCAGGATCGAGTTCCTTGACCACCTTCAGCTTGTCACGCCCAAAGCGCGCGACTTCGATATCGAGGTAATCATCCAGAAACTCCAACTCCTCGCGCAGCGGCACGAACGAGTCTCCCTTGCGCAGCAACCGGCGTAGAATGTTGCCCAGCTTTACGATCATCTCGCGCGCGGCATCCGGATCGCGGCGCACCAGCGAAGCCACCGAATTCAGCGTGTTGAACAGGAAGTGGGGATTGATCTGGCTTTGCAGCGCTTCCATGCGCGCCTGCAACAGCAGGCGCTCCTGCTGTTCCAGCTTCATCTCGATGCGGACGTTGTTCAGCACCTTTAATGCGATTGCGACGGCCATGACAGTGCCGGCGTAAATCGCCAGCTTGATCGGCCAATTATTCGCATCGAGCGCGAAGATGCGCCTGGGAAAGGCGCGATGCAGTTGTATGCGGATGAACTCCAGACCCAGGATGAGGAAGAAGAACGAAGTCTGCCAATCGATGAAGGACTTGCGGATGCTGCGTCGAATCCAGTGATAGATGCTGAGATCGAAGAGCGGCGAGAATGACCAGATGGCTTCGCGGTCGGGGCCGAGATGGCGCAGCACGCCAGCCAGGGCTCCGGCGAAAACATACATGGGCAAGGTAAGCCATTCGCCGAAAACCAACGCCGGCAGCGCAACCAGCGCGCCGCCCGCGATTCCCACCAGGCGTCCGCCGATCACGCCCATGAGGATCGCGCCCTCGAACGAAATGTCGGCTGCGTAGAAACTAGGAACCCAGTGGCGCACCAATACGCCCAGGGCAATAGGCGTGCCGACGATGAAGACAATCTCGATCTTCTCGCTGAGCGTGCGTTCCTCGCGAAACAGCAGAACGCGAAAACGGCGCGCACGCACCAGAACGCTGCTGATGGCGGCGGCGACGCCGAGGCGGATCAGCACGGTAACGAGAATGAGCCGTTGGTCCATTGTCAGTTGCCAGTTGTCAGTAGCCAGTAGTCAGTTGCCAGCGTCTCGGGATCTGCGCCTCTGGCTGAGTGCCAAACATGGAACGCCGAACGTCATGCACTCCCCTGCGGGATGTAACGCCGCATGTGTTCCTCAGCGCGCTGTCGCATATATTCCATTACCACTATCCTAGCGCGCTGGCGGCTTGAAGGAGAGCCTGTTCCGCGCTGGTTTGGTTGGGCGCGCCGCCCTGCGCCATGTCGCGATTGCCCCCGCCGCGCGTGCCGAGCTGCTGCACCGTTTGCTTCATCAAAGCGCCCATATCGTTCCCGAGCCCCGGCGTTTGTCCGAATACCAGTGACGGCTGCGAACCTCCGCAACTCAGCAGCGCCACCGCTTTGCCATCCCGGGTGAGTTTCTGTGCCAGCATCTTGAGGTAGGCGAGATCGCGATCGGGAAAGAACTGCACCACCAACTTGTACTCGCCACGGTGTTCGGCCGTTTGCAGCATGTGTTCGGCTTGAAGGTCCGCGACCTCTTCCAGCAGCCGATGCTGCGCTTTTTGAGCTGACTTGATCTCGTCGAGAGACTTGCGCACCTGCTGGGGGACCTCCCAGATGTGCGTCGAAAACACGGCGGCAGCCTCGGTGAGCGTCTCAAAATCGTGACGCGCGGTGCGAACAGCGCGCAGGCCGCAAACGAACTCGACGCGAACACCCTGCTTCACCTTCTCGATTTTGCGCAGCAGGATCGCGCCAATCTGCCCGGTACTGTGAACGTGAGTTCCACCGCAGGCGTTCACATCGAAGTCGCGCACCTCGATCAGGCGGAGCTGGTCGCGTTCCGTTGCAGGTATCTTGCGGACGCCCAGGGCGCGCGCTTCGTCGGGAGTGACGAAACGAATCTCGACCGGACGATCTTCCGATGTCACTTCGTTGGCCAGCATCTCAGTCGACTCCAGTTGCGTCGCCGTGGCTGCGTCGGTGGCGAGGTCTATGGTGCAGCTCTCGTCGCCCATGTGGAACGAAACGGTAGGGAATCCGTAAAGCTTCTCGAAAGCGGCGGAGAGCACGTGCTGACCGGAGTGCTGCTGCATGTGATCGCGACGGCGATCGGCGTCGATGGTGCCGCGCACGAGTGCGCCAGGTTGCAGAGCGTCTGCACCACCTTCAACAATGTGGAGCACACGCCCGGTTTGCTCGTCTTCGGAGACTTTCTTAACCCAAATCCGCTGAAGGTCGGTGGCGCCTGCCAGTTCCAGCCAGCCGGTGTCGAAGACCTGTCCGCCACTGCTGGGATAGAACGCCGAGCGGTCGAGAGTGACGGCCATATCCCTACCTTCACGGCTGACGGCCACCACGCGAGCTTCGAATTCAGTGAGAAAGGAGTCGGTGTAGTAGAGGCGCTCGGTCAAGGTGGTTGCTCCGGTCAGCGCGGCATCTAGAGTTCCAGGGTAGCGCCCTCGAATGACGATCTGTCCCCGATCCCCGCTTAGGCCAGCGCCAACTCTTTTGCCTTTGGCAGGTGCGGAAACGGACGGATTTTCGGCCGCTTCGCCTTCTGCGCTTGCCACAGGTCATACTGCATCTGCATCTTAAGCCAGAACTCAGGCGAGGTGTTAAGCGCCGCCGACAGCCTCAGCGACATCGAGGCCGAAATTCCCGCATGCCCGTTCAGAATTCGGGACAGGTGTGCGCGGGTAACGCCCAGACGCGTGGCCGCCTCGGCAACGCTTATCCCGCCCAAGTAGTCCCTCAATACCTCTCCCGGATGCGCTGGATTGAAAATCATGGCGTCCCTCCTAGTGATAATCCTGGTAATCTACGAGCACCGCGTCTTCGCCCTCAAAGACAAAGGTCAGCCGCCAATTGCCGCTGACGTTGACCGACCAGTGCCCCACAAGATTCCCCTTTAATGGATGCAGGTCGTTACCTGGCGCGTTCATATCTTCAGGCCGGCTCGCCGCGTCCAACGCGGTCAGCAGCCGTCGCAGCCGCTGGGCATGTTTTGGCCGGATGCCAGCCTGCGAGCCAGTCTCGGCAAATCGTCTCAATCCCTTGTGCCGATAGTGCCTGATCACTATGTATAGCGTATAGCGACACTATACTAACGTCAAGAAGCCGGGCGGATTACTTCTTGGTTCGGGATGGAGGTTTCGCGGGCGTCCCTGCGGACTGTTGCGAAATCCCGATATCGTATAAGATTCTTGCCGCACGAACTTACTTCCACGAGAGGAGAGCTATGAAGACCATTCTACGGGGAACGATTTTGGTGGTACTGGGCGGACTGTGCTGGATGCCGCTGGCTGCGCAGGACTCCGCAATGTCCGCGAAGCCCAAGGCAGCCAAACCGAAAGCGCAGATGGCCATGCCCATGCCCAAGCCCGCGCCAGAGATGACGAAGATGATCAAGATGATGGCGGGGAGCTGGACCGTGACCGAGAAACACGATCCCAATCCGATGATGCCCAACGGCGGTACGAGCAAGGGCACGGCCGTACTGACGCCTGGGCCGGGCGGGATGTCGTTGACGGAGAAGTATCACTCCAGCGGAGCCATGGGCAGCTTCACCGGATTCGGAACGTTCTGGTGGGACGCAAAGGCGCAAGTATATCGGGGCGTATGGTGCGATAACATGTCGCCGAATGGCTGCGATGACAGCGGCAGCACCAAGTGGGAAGGCGACAAACTAGTGGGCACGATGGAGGGGGAGATGAACGGGCAAAAAACGATGACCCGTTTCACCTATTCCGACTTTACGCCCGACTCTTTCGTGATGACCATGGAAATGGGTTCCGATGCCAGCAAGATGCAGAAGGCGATGACCATCACGTACACAAAAGCCGCGATGGCAGACAAGAAGATGTAGGGAACTCGCGGAAACAAATCAAGCCCGCAGGTCAGGCGTGCTGCGGGCTTTTGAGCACAACCGAGGTTATTTCTAGCGGCTCGGCGTCGTCGGCTGCGGTGCGGGCGCAGGAGGTTTCTGCTGCATCGGGGCCGACTTCGCGGGCGCAGGTCGCGAGCCTTCTAACACCGACCCGCTGCGGTTCGCATGGCGGGTGGCGAACACCGAAAGCGTGATGGACGTGACCATGAACATGATAGTCGCCCAAGTGGTGGCTCTCGAGAGTACGGTTGCGGCCGTGCGAGTACCGAAGGCAGTCTGGCTGCCCATGCCTCCAAAGGCGGCGGCGATGTCAGCACTCTGCCCGCTTTGCAGCAGCACCACAATGATGAGGAACAGACAAATAAAGACGTGAATGACGGTAAATAGGACAACCATGTAATTCTCAATCCTCGCATCCCGCGGACCGCGCAAATTTACGCGGAACTGCGCTGGAATCAGCAATATCGTAACTCTTTGCGCTGCTTACAACTTGGGTGAGGGCATGGGGCGGAAGGGGAAACTTGTATCACCCTAATTTACTGAATCGACGCCATTTGTAGGTTTTCTATCCGCCACACAGGCCCAAACAACCCTTATAAAACTCTCGCCGCGCAAATCCGTACCAAAATTCCGCAAACAAAACACCCTGGACCAGGTTCCTTGCGAACCTTCCGACCATGCTGGAATGGTATCACTCGCTACGCTCTCTTGTGAAGCCGTTCGTGCCGAGCAGCCCGAAGATCTCGGCGGGACGCACCTCGAAGGAAACCCCAGCCAGCGCGACGCGATCTCCGTACTGGTGGCGGAGGTTCTGAAGTTGAATCACCGCCGCCGCAGTGTCGCCAGAGTGTGTCGCCATCGGACGATCGATGATTTCAGAAGTTGCCATGTAGGAAGCCACAAATGATTGCATTACGGCGGGAAGAAGCGGGGCGAACTGCTTTCGTAGCCGTCAGCCGTCAGCTATCAGCCGTCAGCCAAGTCTTGCTGGCCAACTAATCACTATCCACTAGAGCATTTCTAATTTAAGTGTATACAGTTTATGCGATACTTGTCCTGCGGTTTTAGGGGAGGCTTAGATGCAATCCTATTCGCAGGATTTGCGTGAGCGCGTATTGCGAGCGCTCGGTCGCGGGGAGGCTGCGACGG